>DNGG01000456.1:0-11817 GCA_003486675.1 Cyanobacteria bacterium UBA11372 | reverse complement strand
CCCAAACCAATCGCAAAGGTCATCGTCGCCGCAAATAACACGAAGTAAAGCCAATTTTGGCTGAATTGATTAAACTTGCGCGTCAAAGGCGTGGTTAAATCTACCCGTTGTTCGATTAACTGGGAAATTTTACCCGTTTCGGTTTTATTCCCCGTCGCGACAACAATTCCGCTACCTTGTCCAAAGGTGACGAAACCTCCGGCATATGCCATGTTTAAACGTTCTGCTAGCGGGGTTTCTGGTGGCAAGGTTTCTTCTTCGGTATCTTTTTCTACTGCTACCGACTCGCCCGTCAAAGCAGATTCATCGATTTGCAAATCGCGGGTTTTGATTAAGCGCAAATCAGCGGGAACTTTGTCACCAGAGGTGAGTAATACTAAATCTCCCGGTACTAATTCTTGGGAGGTAATTTTTAATTTTTTGCCGCTGCGAATCACGGTAGCTTCAGTACGGACGGCGGAAGCAAGCGCTGCGATCGCGCTTTCTGCTTGCGATTCTTGGGTAAAGCTAATAATCGCGTTTGTTGTCGTAACCCCCCAAATTACGCTGGCATTTATCCACTCTCCAAGTAATGCTTTAATTGCACCGGCGCACACCAAGATGATCAGGAGGGGTTGGTTAAATTGCAGGATGAATTTTAACCAAATTGGTTTGCCTTCTTTTGCAGTTAGTTCGTTTGCCCCATATTCGCGCAAACGCTGGGGAATTTCAGTTTCATCTAACCCTTTTTCCAGGTCGGTTGCTAAAATATAGCTGATTTTGTCTTCAGGTAAATTGTGCCACTGGTGTTCTTGTGCGTTGTTTATAGCTTTTGCTGTCATATTTTCCCCCGATAAGTTGCTAAATTAAGTAGAACGAAGGTTTCCAGAAGTCACAGTAGCCTTGAAATAAATTTCAAGCTAAAAGCTTAAACCTGTTAAAACAGGTTCAATTTCTGATCGGAGAGGGATTTGGAAATGCACTTTGGGTGGGTTACTTACTCCCTACCGCGCCAGAGGCAGGAGCCTCTGGATCTGCGTTACCAGGCTCTTGCCTGGTAACGAGTTAAGGCAATCCCCAGGGCGGGCGAGACGCCCACCCAAGGAATAAACCATGAAGCAAAGCAGGTTTTAACCGCTTCTGTCCTCAGTCTGTGCTTGTCGGATAAAATCTTTATTAAAGTTTCATGAGAAAGTTCTTATGTTTCACTGTCAACTGTCCACTGTCCACTGTTACAAACGCAGCCGATAGCCCATGCTTCTGACGGTTTCTATCTTGTTGCTGCCTAATTTTTTTCTTAAATAACCCACATAAACATCTACAATATTAGAGTTGGGGTCGTAATCGTAACCCCAGACGCGATTGAGTAATTGCTCTCGACTTAAAACTTGTCCCGGATGTCTGATAAATGTCTCAGTTAAGATGAATTCGCGGGCAGATAATTCGACAATGCGATCGCCTACTTTTACGGTGCGCGATCGCAAGTCTAAAACAATCTCCCCCGCTGTGAGAATCATCTCATCTTTTTTAGGCGTAGATTTTTGATTTCTCAACCTCGCGCGCACTCGCGCCAGCAATTCTTCAAATCGAAATGGTTTGGTAACGTAATCATCTGCACCGCCTTCCAATCCCGCTACTTTATCGCTGACTTCATCCCTGGCGGTTAAAATTATAATCGGCAGCGTTTCCCCTCTTCCCCGCAATTCTTCTAATACCTGCAATCCATCTTTTCCAGGTAATCCCAAGTCTAAAATTAACAGATCGAAATCGTTGCTATCAGCAACTCTAATCGCTGCATCGCCGTCTTCCACAACGATGGTGGTAAAGCCATTCGCTTTTAATCCTTTTTCCAGAAATGAAGCGATGCGCGGTTCATCTTCCGCGATGAGAATTCGGTTCATGGGGCTAATTTTATAACGCAAAGTTCGTGGTAGGCGCTTAAGCGCCGTCCGGTTTTGGCGGAAATACCCTAGCCAAATCAAAGGACAAATCCGGAAAACAAGGCAAAGTTACCAACTGATTCGGTAAAATAATCCGCTTGTTTTTGTATCCATATTTACCTTGACTACTTTGATACGGTTCGCTATATGCTTCTAGCTGACGATCAAACAAATTGAATATCCAATAATCAGAAATCCCAGCTTCAGCATATAGGGGTAATTTTACATTTTGGTCGTAATTCAAAGTCGAATCAGAAATTTCAATCACCAGTAATACATTACCAGGCTGAGGGTGAGCTAATAGATAATCGTCAGGGCTATTTTGGACAATGGCAAAATCCGGTTCAGGTTCGCTGTCGTTTGGTAAGATAATAGGAGATTGACAGCGAAGAGTTGCCCGATCTCCTAACAGTACGATCAATTCTCGCAGCAGTTTAGAAATACAGACTTCGTGCGCTGTCCCTTTCGCCGCCATTTGGATAATTTCTCCTTTGATTAACTCTATTCGGTCATCTTCATGGAAAAATCCTAGTTCTCCCAATCGGTGATATTCATCGAGTGTGAAGCGCTTAACCTGAGCAATACTCATCATATTTCTCCATATTGCTATTTTAAGGACTCCCCATTTACCGCCGCACCAAAATGAGGTTCTACTGGCAAAATTAGCGTAAAAGTCGAACCCTTTCCCGGCTGACTTTGTAATTCTACCTTGCCGCCGTGGGCTTCTGCGATCGCTCGCACAATTGCCAATCCCAAACCATACCCTTCTGAACGCCTGCGCGTTTTAGCAACACGAGCAAACCGAGCGAAAATGCGCTGTTGATCTTCAAGCGGAATTCCTTCTCCTGTATCGCGCACCCAAAAGCGAATCTGGCTTTTTGTTAAATCGGCTCCTAAAGTAATTGTATCATTAACCGTTGTATGTTCAACCGCATTTTGAGCCAAATTCATCAGTGCTTGAGTCAATCGCTGTTTGTCTGCCAAAATATTTTCGTTCCCAGGCTGAATATTTTCGTTCCCAGGCTGAGCATGGGAACGAGTCAAGTTCCCAGGCTGAGCATGGGAACGAGTCAATGAGTTTAATTCCAACTGCCAATGCCGTTCTCCCAAAGCTTTAAGCTTCGCCAATAATTCCTGAATAAACGTACTAAAATCTACAGTTTCTAACGATAAAAAATCCGGTCTTTCTGCTTTAGCTAATAATAGCAAATCGTTAACCAAACGGTTCATCCGATCCAACTCATCATTCACTATAACCAAAGTTTCATCTAGCGATTCAGGGTCATATTCTAACAATTCCAAATGACCGCGAATAATAGTAATTGGCGTCCGCAATTCGTGACCGGCATCGTTGATAAAATTTCGTTGACTGGTAAAAGCAGCCTCAATTCGATCGAGCATTTCATTAAAAGTCATCGCCAGTTCGGCAATTTCATCATAACCCTCAACAAAGATGCGCTGGCTCACATTTGACTCGGTAATAGAATGGGCTGTTGCAGTTAGCGATCGCAAAGGTTTTAACACTCGTCCAGCTACCGCCCATGTCACAAATGCAGTAACAAATAAGATAGCGCTGGTTACTAAAATCATTACATAATTTACTTCATTAACTTTTTCGACCTCAAAGGAAGTAGAGTGGAGAACCACAAACACCCCACGCTTTTTTCCCCCAATTATGACTGGCTCTGCCATGTAGCGCAGGGTATCCGTTGGAGTAACTTTTTCCCCTTTTTCTGGCTGGGTTAATTGCGCCCAATGCTCGATGGGTTTCCCATTCATGCGTAGGGTTTCTGGCAGAGCAACCGGACTGGATTTGTAAATCTTACCTTCGATCAGCGTCAGTATAAACTCTCCTTCAACCGGGATATTTCGGTCAAGAAAAGTGTCAAATAAATACGACGCATTGCAACTGGAATTATGACATTGTTTAAGCAGTTGGCGAAATTCCTGCACCTCTTGAACGAGAAGGTTTTTACCCCGTTGTTCTGAGCGCACTGAAAGAACCTCACGCACGGCTAAAATCGATATACCTGTCGATCCAGCCATCAGTAATAGGTACAAAGCGATAATCCGGGTGCGGATACCAAAGAAAAATCTACGCCATTTTGGAAATTTTTGAGTCTTTACCACAGTTGATTTAGTTGTTACTAAAGGGCGAGGCAGAGCCTCTCTGTCGTCGTTCCCAGGCTCCTGCCTGGGAACGAGTTAAATTACAAGTTCGTAGTAGGCGCTTTAGCGCCGTGCGCCGTCCCCAACTGCTTTACGAAGGCGAACCCAAAACCGAGAACCGCCTGACTCACGCAGTGTATAACCAATAGTACCACCCCAACTTTCTACCGTAATGCGACAAAAATAAAGCCCCAATCCAGCGCGACCAGTTTTACCTTTCCCTTGAACAAATTTTTCAAACAGTTTGTTAGCAATATCCGGGGATACACCCGTACCTTCATCTTCCACTGTCAGCAGGAGAAATTCTCCTTCATCGCTAACGTCAACGGTTACCGTAGTGTGCGCGGGGCTATGGCGGAAGGCATTTTCCACCAGGTTAAACAAAACTCGATCGAGATGTAATTTTTCGCCAACAACTTTACTTTCTTCCAGGCTATCTATATTTGAACCCAGACGCAAATTGATGTTGCTGATGGCAAAACTCGGTCGAAAAGCCTCAACTATTTCTTTGACAGCAGTCGCCAGATCAGGAGCTAAATTCGGGTCGAATATAAAAGTTTCAATCGCTTCCATGTCAGCCGAAAATGCATTCAATATTTCCCGAATTAACATGGCTTGCTGCATGGCTTGACTCTTGCCTATTTCTAAAAATTTTCTGGCTGGCAGAGTCAAATTTTGGCTGTTAAGTAGCTCTAAAGAATTAGCAACTGCTGAAATTTGTCCTGCCAAATCATGAACGATGCAGTGCAAAAGTATTTCTTTTTTTTGGATTTCTTTAACTAACCGCTCGTAAATTAAACGATTTTCCCGTCCTTTCTGGATGAGCAACTGTTTATCTTGATAGGCAAACTTTAGCAGATCGATTAATAATATCTTTCTCTCTCTCAAACGAACCGCTGTGGCTTCAAACTGGTATTCGTTCCCCGATACATCGGTTTCAATCCAGATTCCCGAACTCAGCGGTTCGGCTTCAGAACTATTCCAAAAGTTTTCAGCATCGATGAGAAAATTAGCAATAAAATGAAAGTTTTCTAAGGTTAATTCATCTCGTTTAGAGGCAATATCCGGTTCAAATTGACTAAACCAATCGGGAATTTGACCGATGACTTTAAAAACTCCGTCCTCGATTAGCTCTAAAACTGCAATATTCAGAATAGTAAGAAGTTCATCTGTAATCGATTCGCTCATTATGTTACCAACCAGGAATAAATGCGTATTGGCTCAGCTATTCCTTGCAATAACAGGGAGGCTGGCGCAAAATTTTGTTGCAGAATGTTTCCAGTTTGATTAAATGTATTTTCATCGATTAGAATTTCGCTGGGACGAGCTTGGCTTTCCAGACGTGCAGCTAAGTTGACGTGGTAGCCAATGGCGTTAAATGTTCTGTGGAGTCTACCTCCCAGTATACCCAAGGCTACGGGGCCAGAAGCTATGCCGATGCTAATGTCGAGCTTTGACCCGTGATTTACTTTCGAGATCTTACCAATATCTCTGACGGCTTCAATCATCCTTAAGGCTGCTTTTACTGCGCGATCGCGCGAACTTCCGCTAGCAGGAACAACCCCAAAGAATGCCGTTACTAAATCTCCAACTATCTTATCTACTAAACCGGCTTCATCAAGAATCTGCTGGAGCATACTCGTAAAGCATAAGTTGAGGATTTTGAAAACTACCTCTGGTGGATGTTCTTCGCTGTAAGCAGAAAGTCCCCAAATATGAGCGAACAGAATCGTCACATCCTTACGCTCTCCCCTCTCATCTAAGTTAAAAAGCTCTGGCGTTAAATCTTCAGGGATACCTCGTCCCAAGTATTGGTTTAATATTCGCGCTTGTTCTTGCCGCAAAAGGCTGAGATCGTTTCCTTGTTGTTGAATTAAACTGTGCTGAATTTCTTCTAAAGTCGCATCCAGCAGTAACACCCAGTCTCCCTCATCTCCGGGGAAAATATGCAGATCGGCACTCCGCCCGTACTCGGTTTTAATACAAGGCAGAAATATGGGAAAATCATCCGCAGGCAAAAGCCCTTCTAGAAAAAACAGTTGTTCTGTTACATATTGCCCTTTTTGCAAATTCGTAATTCCATAAGCTGCTATCTTTCCGCCCCATTCTGACAATATACCGTTTTTTTGTACGAAAAAATAAGCGGGAGAACGATTTTCAAAGGTGAGGCTATGAAGATAATTAACTATCTGACTTGGTAGTTCCAGCATTGATTCCCTCTATCATTTTTTCAGCTAAAATAAAAAAAGCTTCTTCCACGCCCAATCCGGTTTTAGCACTTGTTTTAATCACAGTCCAACCTTTTGCTGATAGTTCGGCGATCGCCGAATCGTCAATATCCCATTCCTCGGTCAAATCCGATTTATTAATTAACAGAATAAATGGCACTGCTCCGACTGTTTCTTCTACCCGATGTTGGAGTACAATCGCTTTATCAAAAGTATAGCGCCTAGTTCCATCAGCGACCAAAAGGTAACCTGATGAACCGCGCAAATAGGACATTCTAACTTTCTGAAATTCGTCTTCTCCGTGAATATCCCACAGGATGAGATTGACTTCCTGCTTGCCTATATTTACTGTTTTTTTATCAATTTTTACGCCCACGGTAGTTTGGTAAATTTCTGAGTATATGCTTTTAACAAAACGATCTACAAGAGAAGTTTTCCCCGTGGCGAAAGCTCCAACCATACATACTTTTTTCTGGATCATAATTGGGAAACTTCTTAGTGAGAGGCATCGGTGACAATGACGTTGAAAGATACGCTGCGGTTAAATGCTTTATCTTTTTCGCTTAACTCTTGACGCAAAGGATTTTTTGCCCCTACACCCACGGTAGAAAGATTGGTAGTTTCAACTCCTTGGGAGATTAAAATAGACGCGATCGCATCTGCTCGTGATTTGCTTAGTATCATGTTTGTCTCTTCTTTTCCTTCTCGATCTGTACGCCCGATAATTTCAATCCGAACATTTTTGCCCAACACTTGGGCATAGCCTGCAAGCGCTTGGATTTCTCTAGCTAAATCCTGTAGCTTTTTCTGTTCATTTTGGGCAAGTTGTTGGTTTCCCCGCGCAAAAATAATCACTTGTCTTTCAATTTTTTTTTTGCTGAACTCAACTTTTTTTTCTCCGTCTCAACTAGGTTTTTCTCCTGAAATTTAGTCACGCCCGGAATTGTTCGCGCCAGTCTCCGCGTTTCAACTATCCAGCGGTGAGGAGCAGTTCCCGATGCATAAAGAATACCGCTTTCATCTACGCTTAAATTGACAGTTTTTGGGGGTTGTAGCACTTTTTTGGCTCGCACGGCAATCATTTCTGTTTCCAGGGATAGGTAAGCCTGCCATTTGCTGACTACAACTTTGGGGTTAATCTCCGTTTTTTGCAAGATTTTAATTGGATCGGCTGCCACGGGATCTCGCAGTCCGGAAATAAAATATTTCCCATGACGTTTTTCGGCGTCAGTAATTACAATTCCTGGCTCTGCTTGCAGTTTTTCTAAATAATTTGCCCAGCGTCTCTGGGCGCGAAATTCAAAAAAGAACCAGCTTCCCAAACCAAATAAAATTCCTCCTAATAATATCCATATAATCGGAGATATTTTATGCTTTCTGGGTTGATATTGAGCTTGCAGGCAAGCTTGCAGGTAAAGTTGGCTCGCTTCAAAAGGCGCAGTATCCCCTTGAAAGTTTCTCAGTGCTTTGCCTTGATGCAGGTGAATTTTTTCGATGGTGTCTTGAAACAGAAACCTTAAGTCTTTGGGTGCGTTTCCCCGAATAATACCGGCTAATATTGCTTGTGGTCCTTCTTCTATCCAAATGGTGAGTTCTCCATACTGCAAGGTTTCAAGCGTATCGCCCTTTGGTACGTTAAAAGAGTCTTGGACGAAATTTTGGATCGCCGTCAACATCGCTGAAACCAAGTCTGCATCCATAGCAGTTACTCCATCTGCTACGAGGTGTTGCAGCAACAATCCGGTTTCTTTGTGAATTAGGAAAACTTGTTCGATCCGGTAGATTAAAGTGCGGAGTAGTACGACTTCGGCAAAGGTTTTCCCGGTTTGGAATGCTTCTATTCTCCACATCAAGCCTTGCGGGGAAACGCTGTACTCTAACATTTGATTCAGAGATTGGATCGTTGCCTCCAAGGCTGTAGCGATCGCTTTGCGCGTCGCTGGCCCGATAATGGGGAAAATCGCTTCTGCAAGTACGTTGAGGTCTTTTTTAACCGAAACTTCGATCGCTGTTTCCACAGCAGGCACGATTGCTTCCCCAAGTCGTTTATCTTTAATTGACCCCAAGACAATCGCCTCTGGAAGCACTTGGCTGACTTCCTCTGCACTAATCTGAGGATTTTCCAATCGCTGGTGCAGTTTGTCCAGCTCGCTTGTCTCAAAACCTAGCAGCAAACTGCGGAGTTCGGCAAGCGCTTCTTCGGTCGCACGATCGTTATTTGGGGTATTTTTTTTGACATCCTGGATGGACGGATCTGTCATACCTCAAATCTCCGGATTTATGGTTAATTTTACGCGGGATAATTTACTATTGCTTGTTCAGTCGCACAGCTAGTTCTGCAAATAAAGTGGCGAGATATGACCGATCGGTCTTGTCGCTACGAAGTCTCTCGGTTTCTTGTTCTATAACCGCTAATATTTCTTCATTCTTTTGCTTTATCCCATCGTCTATATTTTTATACTGCTCTAATATTTGCTGGCGCAAGTCCCGTTGACTTTGATTTGCTTGTTGCTCCAATTGGGTAATCTTATTATCCAAAGTATCTATTAAATTTTTTATTTCCCGATCCAGGTCTTTAACGGCTTTATCTCGTGCGGTTGGTTCGCGATCTACTCGCTCGGTTAGGGAGTCGATCTCGCTCCGGATATAATTTTCCAGGTTGTCTAGGCGTTTTTTGATCTCTTCTCGCAAGTCAGATTGTTCTTTGACTAAACGTTCTTCCAAGCGGGCAAATCTTTTTTCATTTTCCCGCATTTGATTCCCGAAAAGAATATCTCTGATTTTATCTAAACTTCCATTTTCACCAGATTCTATCCCACTCATTTGATGGTTAATACCTTGAGGTAAGCTGCGATTTGTTTGTTCTATTTCCATATAGGTGATTTTTTGTCCTTCTGGTCCATTCATGGTTTTTTTATTTGATATTAACGGGGCTTTTTAAAACTAAGTTAAACGTAAAGTTTGGTTATTATCAACGACTAAAACGATCGATAAAGCTAATTTATCATTTTTTCGCTAGCTAAAAAGAAGTAGCTCATAGTAGCGATCGCGTAAAACTAACAAGGGGGGCAAAGGTAACATTTGTATCATCGTCCGCATACATGCCGCTCTGGCGCTAGGGTACAAATACGCTGGGGGATTAAATTATAGCTTAGAATAGAATAACCAAAGTGTAAAATAAAAGCCTTCCTCTATGGGGAAGAGATTAAATCAAAAAAAGCATTCGTGAATTGATATGCTGAAAACCGACAAGAGTAACGATCGCCTACCATGCCAGCCCTGAGTAACCCATCTTTAACGATTGCCTTTCCACTGACTGCCGTTGTCGGTCAAGAAGCGATAAAATTAGCCCTGCTATTAGCAGCAGTAGATCCGGGATTGGGAGGGGTAGCGATCGCCGGTCGTCGCGGCACGGCTAAATCCGTGATGGCGCGCGCTCTCCACGCTCTGTTACCCCCGATTGAAGTTGCCCTCGGTTCCCCCTACAATAGCGATCCTAATGAAACTCTTGTGGGACAGGCATCCTGCCTGTCAGAGGGCGGGCAAGATGCCCAACCCACAAGAAGAGGCGGGCAAGATGCCCACTCCACAAGAAGAGGCGGGCAAGATGCCCAACCCACAAGAAGAGGCGGGCAAGATGCCCAACCCACAAGAGAGACAGAAATTATTCCGGCACCTTTTGTCCAAATTCCCTTGGGAGTAACCGAAGACCGACTTTTGGGTTCGGTGGATGTGGAAGAGTCGGTGAAACGGGGAGAACCCGTGTTTCAACCGGGTTTGCTAGCTTCGGCAAATCGGGGCGTTTTATATGTCGATGAACTTAACTTATTAGACGATCAAATTGCTAACCAACTGTTGACGGTATTATCGGAAGGACGCAATTTGATCGAGCGAGAAGGGATTAGTTTCGATCATCCTTGCCAAGCGCTGTTTATTGCGACTTATAATCCGGAAGAAGGTCCGTTACGGGAACATTTGCTCGATCGAATTGCGATCGCTCTCAGTGCTGATGCGGTTTTAGGATTGGACGAACGAGTGCAAGCGGTGGATTGCGCGATCGCTTACTCCACTTCTCCCCAAACTTTTCTCGCCCAGTACGCAGAAGATATCGATAACCTCAAAACTCAGATTATCCTGGCGCGGGAATGGTTGAAAGATGTTCAAATTACCCACGACCAAATTGCCTATCTAGTCAACGAAGCTGTGCGCGCCAGAGTGCAAGGACATCGCGCCGAATTATTCGCCGTGCGCGTTGCTAAAGCTGCGGCGGCGTTGGATGGACGCACGGCAGTTAACGCCGACGATCTGCGTCGCGCCGTCGAGTTAGTCATCGTACCCCGCGCCACGGTGGTACAAACTCCGCCGGAAGAACAAGCACCTCCACCCCCACCACCCCCGCCGCCTCAAGATCAATCCGAACAAGAACAAGAGGAAGAAGAAGATAAGGAAGACGAAGATAACGAAGATAAACCGGAACCAGAAACCACTGAGATTCCAGAAGAGTTTATTTTTGACCCAGAAGGCGTGATTCTCGACGATAGCGTTCTCTATTTTGCCCAAATGGCGCAGCGCCACGGCAAATCGGGAAGTCGCAGTTTAATTTTCTCAGATGACCGAGGGCGCTATGTGAAACCGATGTTGCCCAAAGGGAAGGTACGGCGAATTGCGGTTGATGCAACTTTGAGGGCAGCTGCACCTTATCAGAAATCCAGGCGCGAGCGTCAACCCAACCGCAAGGTAATTGTAGAACCAGGGGATATTCGCTCGAAGCGGTTGGTTCGTAAAGCCGGAGCATTGGTAATCTTTGTAGTAGATGCTTCGGGTTCGATGGCATTAAATCGGATGCAGTCTGCTAAAGGTGCGGTGATGCAACTGCTGACTGAAGCGTATCAAAACCGCGACCAAATTGCCCTGGTTCCTTTCCGGGGAGAACAAGCAGAAGTTTTATTACCGCCGACTCGTTCGATTGCGTTGGCTAAAAAGCGTTTGGAAAGATTGCCTTGCGGTGGCGGTTCACCTTTGGCGCACGGTTTAACCCAAGCAGTGCGCGTGGGAATCAACGCCCAAATGTCGGGAGATATCGGTCAGGTGGTAATTGTAGCAATTACCGACGGGCGGGGCAATATTCCTTTAGGCAGATCTTTGGGCGAACCTTTGCCAGAAGGGGAAAAACCGGACATTAAAGCCGAATTGTTGGAAATTGCAGCAAGAATTCGCGGTTTGGGCATCGATATGTTAGTTATCGATACGGAAAGTAAGTTTATTTCCACTGGATTTGCCAAGGAATTGGCTAAAACCGCCGGTGGGAAATACTATCACTTACCCAAGGCGACGGATAAAGCAATTGCGGCGATGACTAAGGGTGCGATCGCTGACATCAAATCCCGGTAGGGGCAGGGCATTCCATCTTCTTTGGTACAAATATTACGCGATCGCGCTACCCGCGAACATTCCACCCCATTCATCGATCCTTGCCGGGGCACGGCATTCCATCTTCTTTG
>DNGG01000232.1 GCA_003486675.1 Cyanobacteria bacterium UBA11372 | reverse complement strand
GGGTTTTACCAACCAATCTTGGGAATCACGAAATATGTCGTTAAACCCGCCCCGGCTACCTGCGAAATTTATTTCTGGGCTAATTCAACATCCCAATTAGCAAAATCATCAGAAAACAAAGATAAAGACAACAACCCAATTCTAGGATTATCCCGCACTAATTCATGCTGAGCCGCAGTATTATAACCCCAGTCAGCTAAATAAAGCCTCACCTCATCTAAATCTGGCTGCTTCGCCACCGATTGCAAAGTTTTCAATCTGTCTTCTATAAACCAAATATTAACGGGTTGTCCATCCGCAGCCGCAATTAATTCTCGCAGAATCTGGTGTTTTGGACGCTTGCATTCTTTACCAAAAATCGAACCAGAAGGCATATCTATATCTTCCTGCTGTAACAATTCCTGCACGAAGCGCCCTTCTTTAGTAGTGATAATGTACGGTTTTACACCAGAGCTAGGGAGACTTCGCAATCTCTCCACCACCCCAGGATAAAATCGATGCAAACTCAGCCACCCGTTTAAATCTCTAGCAATCCACTCATCCCGAAACCGATCCAGTTTCGCCCCAATATCCGCCGCCTGCAAGCCTTCCTCGCGGACAATTTGCTCGCTTACCCCCGCCCAATCTTGCCAAATCTTTTCCTCTGGCACATCCAGCAGCAGCGCCCGGATTAACACCGGCATTTCCCAACCTACTTCTATCACAGGTCGCAGCCGATAGAACTTTGGCACTAACTCTTCAGGCGGCGTTTCGCTTGAAGGCGACCAAATTTGACAGTAAGTACCCCAAGCAGTCTGAAAATACTCAATCAGACCGTCACAAATTACACCATCAAAGTCCAAAGCCAGAATTGTAGGAGCGATCGCACTCATGCTATTTCTTATTCTCAAATCCAATTAGCTTAGTTATCGCAGATTCTGACCGCCCCTGAAGTATCGAGCGCATCAGCCTTCAGGATATTTGTGCTGCGTGCGATCGCTCCCATGACAATCAGCTAGGCTGCTTACAAACCCACCCATTAGCAATTAGCCATTAGCAATTAGCCATTAGCACTATTTATTTTTTAAACTGGGGTGCAAGGATTCGAACCTCGGAATGTCTGGACCAAAACCAGATGCCTTACCACTTGGCGACACCCCATCGCATTCGCCTCTAATATCTTAACAGTATATTAAGGGTTTTTGTCAAGCAGTTTTTTACAAGAGCTGAAAACGGGCAGGTGGGCAGGTGAGCAGAGGGGCAGAGGAGCAGAGGGGCAGGTGGGCAGGTGGGAGCCAGGGGCAGGTGGGCAAAAGGAGCAGGTGGGCAGGTGGGCATTTGAATCTATATTCATTCTCCTCTGCTCCCCTGCACACCCGCACACCTGCACACCCGCACACCCGCTCTCTTAAGCTGGATAAATCCTCAGCCGTCGATTCGGTTCATCCCCGAAGCTGGTCGAGCGCAGGCGATAATGCTCTACCAACTCGTGTTGCATTTTCCGCACGTTAGCGGAACGCGGCAGCAATTCCACCGGCTGCTTTTTGGGAATCACAATTTGCTCGACTGCCAAACGAGCTTCTTCTAAAGCTTCGAGTTCGTCATCGCTGCCGTTCTGGGTAAACAACCGCAGATCGAGGGTTTCCGGCATAGCGATATCGTCCATATTCAACATCCGCTGCAAGGCGTGGGTAATTTCTCCGATGCTGCCAGACTTGATCGCGTGGATGGGAATATGACGCGCTTTAGCGATGTGCCGCAGTTTGGAATGGTTTTTTACCTGCGTCCGCACCGCCAAAACCGCATCCGCACCATCGATATCTTTGGTTAGCACTACCGGCAAGTTCAACATCTGGATCGCTTGTTCTAGCTGATGCCGACCGATGCCGTAAGGATAGATGTGCAGCGGCAAATCTTCTCCATTTGGTCCAGATGCGATCGCTGTTTGTGCTTGCTTGCCAAAAGCATTCATCTGATACGTGGAAGCATTCAGCAAGCGTTCAAAATCATTCGTCGGGGAAAATCGCTCTGGTTCTGGGGTTTTCTTTACCGGCGTCATCTGTCCGGAGGCGCGCCATCCCGTCGGGCGTAATGACGTTACCGCAGCAGTTGTAACTGGGGTGCTGGGTGTCTCGCGGGTAATTTTCACCTCGCCAGTGTCGCTTACAGTTCGGATTTGCGGCGAAGGAGTTAGTCCCCGCAGCAGAGTATCTACCGTCTCGGCAACGCTCTCGTGAACTGTCCAGCGCTGCCGTTCTTGCATTTCTACAGCAATCTCAAACGTCGGCGGTGCTTTGCGTTCCAAAACCGTTTTCTGCGAACCCCGGCGGCGCGCTTCTTCATCGCCCAGCGTCACGGCTTGAATGCCGCCCACCAAATCGGATAAAGTTGGGTTTTTTATCAGGTTTTCAATTTGGTTGCCGTGGGCAGTACCGACCAACTGTACGCCCCGTTCGGCGATGGTACGCGCGGCTGCGGCTTCTAGTTCCGTGCCGATTTCGTCAATCACGATCACTTCCGGCATGTGGTTTTCCACCGCTTCGATCATCACTTGATGCTGGAGTTCGGGACGAGCAACTTGCATCCGGCGGGCGCGACCAATCGCCGGGTGGGGAATATCGCCATCTCCCGCAATTTCATTGGAGGTGTCGATTATTACCACCCGTTTTTCCAGTTCATCCGCCAAAACGCGGGCAATTTCTCGCAGTGCTGTTGTTTTTCCAACCCCCGGACGCCCCAGCATCAAAATCGACTTGCCGGTTTCTACTAAGTCGCGGATCATACCAATCGTTCCGAAAACGGCTCGCCCGACGCGGCAGGTTAAACCAATAATTTCCCCGCTGCGATTGCGAATGGCGCTGATCCGGTGCAAAGTTTGTTCGATGCCTGCGCGGTTATCGCCGCTAAAATTTCCGACGCGCTGGATGCTATAATTCAAATCTTCGCGAGAAACTGGTTTCTCACAGAGGTATTCTGTTTTCCCTGGGAAGCGGGCTTCTGGGCGTCGGCCTAAATCCATCACCACTTCTACTAAGCGATTGAGCAAGTGGTGTTTTTCCAAGGGCTGGCGGATTTCTGCTGGCAAAATATCCAGCAGTTTGTTCAAATCGTCTGTAATTGAAGTCCTTCCTACGGCGACGTTTTCGACAGGGACTGAAGATTGAACCAAAGTCAGCTTGTTTTCAGAAGGCGTCGTACCGTGAGGACTCATCATATTTATTCGCATCAACAAGGTTGTTACAAAAGGTTAATGGGTCAACGAAACTCAAGTTTTGGCAAGGGAGAGCATGGGCGAGGGGCTGTCTGGGTCTAATAATACATTCATAATACAATCCTACTTCACAGGGGAAGGTTTGAAGAAAATTGAGGTAACTTAAGTTGGGAAACGAGGGAATGAGCGTAAGCAACAGCTTGCCAAAGAAGTTCTCTGTTGTCTTCTAAGCGCGCTGTCATTGCAGTTTGGTTATCGGGTGGAGTGGGACAGTCTTGGTTCATATCGGTTTTTTCTAGCAAGTCTAGAACGGGTGACAAAAGCACGCGGGCGTAGCTGCCATAGGCAACTCCTGCGATCTGGGCATCAGGCATGGGGCATTGGACAGGCATAGGAGAATCCGAGGTCACTGGAAAATTAAGAGTGTCCCCGCGTCTCCCCGACCCCTTGTCTTCTTCCCCATTACCCAAACTTGGATTGAGCAAGCCTACTGCCTTAAGCTTGATAACCGTATGGCTGTTAGTGCCTCCTGCTAATTGCACATATCCGGGTAGTCCTGCGGATAGAACTTTTTGACCTAATTTGATCGCTGCGTGGGTAGTGCCTGCACCAATATCGCCACTCATCGGGCGTCCGTCTGTTTGCCAGACGAG
>DNGG01000681.1:588-7950 GCA_003486675.1 Cyanobacteria bacterium UBA11372 | reverse complement strand
GTTATTGCAGGTACCACATGCTCAGGCTTAATCGCATCAAACGGCGGCAACCCTTTGCCTCTTAATAACGGGTTATCGGTGACGGTGGTAGTTGCAATCATGGGTGGTTTTTATACCAATTGAAAGTTAATTGTCAGTGAATTCTCCCAGCTTATACTTTGCAGCCCGGTTGGGGGAGAAGTCACAACTTCAGGTCGAGACGCAAAAGCTGTCCGGAATTTAAGGCTGAGCTATATACTAGCCTTACCGGACTCAATGCGGCTACTTCTATCCTAGAGGACTTTAACCGGAATCGCTGTTGCCTGGAAATCGGGGTTCAATTTGCTAGCGGGTAATGAATGATACTGGTACATTCGGTCAAGGTTGCGAGTTGTTATGGTAATCATACCGATTATGGTGAAGGTTTGTAGAGGGGAATTTTTGGTGCGATCGCACCAAAATAATAAGTAGGGGCGGGTTTTACCTGCCAACCTTTGGGAAAAACAAACAATTTCTATAAACCCGCCCTCCCCAAGTGTTGTGCATTCATGGGAAAACGGTATTACAAATGTTGTTCGAGAAATTGGTTAAATGTATCGCGGGAAGGCATCGAAGGCATTGCACCGGGTTTCGTAGCAGCGCAAGCACCCGCCGCCGCACCCCATACCACCGCCTGTCGCAAAGACTGTCCTTCGGTTAAACCTGCTACCAAACCTCCATTAAATGCATCTCCCGCAGCAGTTGTATCCACCGCTGCCACGGGAAATGCTGGCACGAAGAAACTCTCCTCTTCTGTAGCACAGCAAACACCCAATGCCCCTAATTTAACAATCGCTGTTTTCACCCCCCGCTGACGCAATACCGCAGCAGCTTGCAATGCCGTTTCCGGATTATTAACGGGAAACCCAACTAATTGACTCGCTTCGATTTCATTTGGGGTAATAATATCAACCAATCGATAAAGTTCTTCTGGTAAATCTTTCTGCGCCGGTGCTGGATCTAAAATCACTCGTATTCCTGCTTTGTTGGCGGCTTTTGCAGCTAAAATTACCGCTGATAAAGCGATCTCAAATTGCAGTAACAAAGCTGCTGCATTGTCAAAAATATTACTCAACTCTTCCACATCTTCAGTATTTACCCGACCATTGGCACCGGGAACGACGATAATATTATTTTGTCCGCTATCTTCTACGGCAATAATTGCGACGCCGGAATGAGCTTCGGTATCGGTAAAGACGTAATCTGTAGATACGCCATAGGTTTGCAGACTGGCGAGGAGGGCGTTTCCTTCAGCATCTTTTCCCACCCTTCCCACCATATAAGTTGGGATACCCAATCTTGCTACTGCTACCGCCTGGTTTGCACCTTTTCCCCCCGGTGCGGTAAAAAAATCATGACCTAGTAGGGTTTCTCCCGGAATCGGTAACCGGGGTGTTTTTACTACTAAGTCCATGTTGATGCTACCGAAAACAATTACTTTATTGGTCATAGGTTATATCCTATCCGCGAGGCTTTGGCATCGCGCGGGGGGGGTGAGTTTAACGATAAAATCAACCCGGTTTCTGTCCATACAATGGTTGGTAAAACCCGCCCCTACTACTGGAATCGATATTAGCTGGGATAGGCATTGCGCGGGGGCGGGTTTAACGAAATATGCAAGTGGTTCCATACAATGGTTGGTAAAACCCGCCCCTACTACCGGATTGGATATTAGTAGTGAGCGCGATCGCCGCAATTTGTTTTTCTATATTACCTCAAAAAAAACCCCTTCGAGTCGCGGTGAAGGGGCTAGCATGGACTTCTCAGGAGCGTACAATAGAAACAGAAGAACTGCTAATGGCTAATGGCTAATGGCTAATGCTATAGCGGTCAAATATTACCAAGCTCAATTAGCGATTAGCAATTTTAGCATCTTGGGTTATTTATATTGGCGTTCTTTATCAGGTTCGCCTTCAAAAGGTTGAACGCCAATCGATGGATAGTTATCGTGGTTGGGGCTGAAAATTTCCATTACAGCTTGGGCAACATATTCGACGGTTTCTTCTAAAAAGTGAATATTCATCGGTTTCTTGCCTAATTAGAATATGTTGTTACTTTAAGGCTGTTGTTTGTCAGGTTTATCTCACAGCTGTGTAGATGTTGTGTCAATATTGGCGTGGCACTATTTAAGTATAAATACCTTCTCTATATTAACCCTGGCTCTGCTTTACAGGGGCAGCTAACATGCGATCGCCGACAGTCTAGTTTTGATTGGCAAAATCTCCCCAGTCAATGCCTCGCATTAACCAGGGAGATATGACGTTAGGAATAGATATATCTAGCGTCTGGTGGTATAAGAAGAACCGACTTCATCGGGTTCGCGGTAACGGGTGGGTGCTTCATTTTTGCGCCCTGCTAAACCAGCCAAACCAATTAAACCGAGTAAACCTAGCCAACCCCAATCAAAATCGTTATCGTCGTTAACAGCATCAACACCTTGGCGAGGAGTAGTTGTGTAAGTATCTCTTTGGGTAGTGTTGGTTTGAGCTTGTGCGGGTAAACTTAAAGGTGCGACGGCTAGAGTGGCGGCTAGAAGGCTAGCTTTAGCAATTTTGGTGAATTTCATCATTGTCTTTGCCTTTGTTTTCTTGTTTCTGATGTTTCTACCTTATCGATTCACGCCACCAGCTATCCTCAATCTCAGGCGGGAAATAACTGTTTTATTATCTGGCACTAAAGAAATAGAAAAATTGGCAGTTTGGTCTATCTTTTTAAATAAAATATGGTTAATATAATATAACCTACAGAAATAGATGCGTTGAAAGTTCAAAGGTTACGCTAGCTGTTAAGAATTATAAAATTGTCAATTAAAACACAGAGCAAGGCAGATGAAAAGGGTAAAATATCCCGATTCATCTGCGGTTTGGAAGTTATATCATGTTTGCTGGCATCGGCATCGCGGGGGGGCGGGTTTATTAACTCAATTCGCTTGCCATCAAAGGTATGTGGTAAAACCCGCCCCTACAACACGATTAATCATACGAGTTCGATACGAAGGGACGAGGGTATTACAGCATAATTAAACCGAGTCGCGCACCCAGGGTAACTGCTTCGGTGCGACTGGAAGCATTGAGTTTGCTCAAAATTGAAGCAACGTGAAATTTAACCGTATGTTCGGATATTCCCAGTCTTCGGGCAATGGTTTTATTTCCCATTCCTTCTGCTAGCATTCCCAAAACTTCGATTTCGCGGGGAGTAAGTGCTTGTAAGGGAGAAGCTGGTAAGGTGCGTGCGGTAGAAGGTAAATTTGCTTGCAATGTTTCTACCGCATCGGGATGGAGGACAAAAAGTCCGGTAGCAGCAGCAGCAACGGCGGCGATAATTTCGCTTTTGGTTGCGGATCTTGGTAGAATTGCTCGCACGCCTAAGCGTAATGCGCCCGATGTGGAAGTGAGGGAGTCGGTGAGGAGTGCGATCGCTGGTAACTCCTCCACATCCATTCCCAAAGCAAACAATAGTTCGGATATTGCTTCATCTTCAACTCGATCCCAATCGAGGAGGATCGCATCAGGCGCATGGGTTTCGATTTGCTGCTGTAACGCAGTGGGCTGGGTTCCGACACTGCCGACTAAGGTAAAATCTGCGTGAGAAAGGAGAATGCTTTCTAAACCGGCGCGCGCGATCGCAGAATCCGCCGCCACCAAAACCCGCGTCACGCCGCCTCCGCCTCGGTGGCGCTACCCACGATGATATTGATGCGATCGCGCATTCCTTTGCGAATCAATTCCAGCGGTAGCACATCTCCCGGATTCATTTCTGACAGCACTCTCACCAAATCGTTTGGCGTCCTAAAATAGTCATCCCCAGCTTTAATTAACACATCAAAGGGAGCAATCCCCGCTGCAAAAGCAGCGCTACCTTTAGTTACCGCCAAAACCAATAAACCCAAAATTTGCTGTCTACCTAAACGTACAAACACGGGTTGAGTTGTCACCCCAATAAAAGGACGCGGCGCGTTTTGTTTTTGCCAGAAACTTTCTACCGCATTACTCGGTATTGCCAGCGCCAAACCATGAGCAACCATACTATTAATACCGATAACGCGCCCGCTTGCATCAGCCAAAGGACCACCAGAATTGCCAGGATAAAGTCGGATATCCGCTTGGACAAAATCGGGGAATTTTAGATGGGGATTTCGTAAGCGATCGCCTTGGGGGGCGGGTTTATTTAAATTATCTGTTTTAGTTGTATGGTTATTGGTAAAACCCGCCCCTACAGCGTTATTTTGCTCACCTTGAGGGGCGGGTTTAGTGAAGTTATCCGTTCGAGTTGTATGGTTATTGGTAAAACCCGCCCCTACAGCCATGCCAATAGCGTGGATAATTCCAGTAGTAAATGCGCCGACTACACCCAAAGGGTTGCCAACAGCTAACACTAATTCCCCAACTCGTAAATTATCCGAATTGCCAATATTTGCAGCGGGCAAATTAGCAGCATTAACCTTAATTGCAGCCAAATCCCGCAGCGGATTTTGAGCCACAATTCCTCCTGTCAATACTCGCCCATCCCACAACTCAACAGTTGCACTTAAACCGCGAACAACGTGAGCATTGGTAATAATTAATCCATCCGAACGCCAGATCGTACCCGATCCAACCCCATCACCTCCAGAACGAATTTGAACCGTAGAACGTCTCAAACTTTCTGCTACAGAGGCAAACTCATCAGTTAAACAAAAACTTAGCTCAGCCATAACCAACCCTTAAATTAAACAAGCCAAACAAGCAAAAAAATCCGTACATCCGTGTCAAAATCCGTGTCGTCATTCTTGTCGCAATCGTTCGCCAATAGTGACGATTAAATCAACCAAAGTCCCACCGCGAATCACCTGTACCTGCATCTTTTTCCCGACACTATCAGAACCAAGCATGGCTAAAACATCATAGGTATCGTTAATCGGATGATTGTCGATTGATACAATCACATCGCCTAGCAACATGCCAGCTTGATCGGCAGCGCCATTAGGTTCTATATTGACAGCGATCGCACCCCCACCAGAGGACAAATTTAGCTGCTGTTTCAGCACATCTGGCAAGCGCACGGGTTGCATTCCCACACCCAAATATCCCCGTTTAATATGTCCCGCTTCTAACAATTGATTCACCACGCGGTTAATAGTAGAAACGGGAATAGTAACATCGCTGCGACGGGATAAACCGGCGGTATTGATACCCACAACGCAACCAGACGTATCGACTAATGGCCCGCCATCCATACCGGGGTATAAAGTTAGATCGGGTAATAATAATTGGTCGATTTGCCCGCCGCGCCAAGTGCGCCACGCGCCGCCTTTGGCGCTGACTACACCCCAACTGGCGGTTAGAGAGCGATCGCTAGATCTCCCCAAAGCCAGCACGATGTTACCCACTTTTAGCGAGTCCACATCGCCGATTGTAGCAGTAGGGAAATCTGTCGTTTCTAGCCTTAAAACTGCTAAATCCGTACTCGTATCCCTGCCTGCTAAAGTAGCAGTAACAGTGCGATTATCGGGCAAAATAACGGTAATTTCATCCTCGCGTCTAATCGTATGATCGGCAGTAACAATGACACCAGATCGCCAATGGACGCCGCTAGAAGCCATCCGGTGTCTAGCATTAATACCAACAACTGCCCCGCCTGCGCGTTCAACAGCATCGGCTAAATTATTAGACAAGGTAACTATTGCATTAGATTGATCGGCAGACATTTAACAACTCCATTTGGTAATGGGTAATTGGTAATGGGTAATTGGTAATGGGTAAGAACAATCTTCAATTCCCTTATGTCCTTAGAATGCCTTATTGTCAAAGCCAGCGACATCGGTAAAATGGGCAGAAGCATACCTAGAAAAATGGCTAGGGGCATTGTTGCACTGACTGCTTAGGTGTACGTGGTAAAATCTAGCCGGTTTTCCGGAACTAAATGGTGGCAAAATGTAGCTTAATAAATACCAGCAAACTTAATGGGAGAGTTAACGGGATGTCACCTGAAATTGAAACCGCCAGACTCAAATTTCGCCCATTTACCCTGGATGATGTGGATGCGCTGCACCAAATGTGGATTCATCCCGATGTGCGTAAATATCTTTGCGATGACAAAATAATACCCAGAGAGGAAGTCGCCTCCCTGATCGAAAAAAGTATCGCTTGCTTCCAGACTAATAATTTTGGGATTTGGGGAGTATTTCTGCGCGAAGCGGAGATATTAATAGGTTTCGGAGGCTTTTGGTATTTTCACACGCCACCAGAATTGGAAATGATCTATGGAGTTGCACCCGAATATTGGAATCGGGGATATGCTACAGAAATTGCCAAAGCTACGATCAAGTATGGTTTTGAACAACTAGGTTTCGATCTGATTGTGGCAAATGCAGATGCACCTAATATTGCTTCGTTGCGGGTGATGCAGAAAGCGGGAATGAAATTTGAAAAAGCAGCAAAAGTTAACAATCTAGACTTAGTTTTATACTCAATATCGCGCAGTGAATGGGAGTGAGTTATGAAATTGTATAGATTTGAAGAGGCTAGTCAATTTTACGCACAAGTTAAAGACTATCTGCTAAAATACGAAGCGCATCACTGCTTGCTGTTTGGCATCATCGATACTTTGATTAACTATCCCCAAAGATACGACAAAAATCCCTATTTAGCATCCGTGGAAGATGGGGGAAAAGTGGTAGCAGTCGCAGTTAAAACAGCACCTTATGCGGCAGTATTATCAAAGGTAGAAGATTTTGGTGCAGTGGAAGCGATCGCATCCAACCTCCAGGCGCAAAAAGAACCCCTCCCCGGCGTCAATGCTTTGACAGAAGAAGCACTCGCCTTTGCTCAAACCTGGAAAAAGCTGACAGGTGAATCTTATGAGATAGAAATGCAAATGAGAATTCATCAGTTGCAAACCGTCGAACCAATTGCCAAATCTAGCGGTTATTTGCGTTTGGCGCAGGAGAGCGATCGCCAACTAATACTAGAATGGTATAAAGCCTTTGAACTCGACGCAATCGGCACAAATCAGGAAAATATCCACCGCATAGTTGATTATCACCTCAAGGAAAACCATGCCTATATTTGGGAAGATAAAATACCCGTATCAATGGTTTTTTCTGGAGGTTCAACCCCCAACGGAAAGCGCATCACAGCGGTATATACTCCACCCGAATATCGCCAAAAAGGTTATGCCACTTCCTGCGTCGCCGCCCTCAGTCAAAACCTGCTAGATAGCGGTTGCAAATACTGCTTTCTCTTCACAGATTTAGCCAATCCCACATCCAATCACATCTATCATAAGATTGGTTATCGACCCATCAGCAATTGGAGCAACTATTCATTTATCAACGATCAAATAATATCGGAGGCAGAGCCTCCC
>DNGG01000681.1:0-337 GCA_003486675.1 Cyanobacteria bacterium UBA11372 | reverse complement strand
TATCGGAGGCAGAGCCTCCCTAACTCGTAACCAGGCTGAGCCTGGTTACGAGATTGTAGAGGCAGAGCCTCGCTGATAACTCGTTCCCAGGCTCAGCCTGGGAACGAAATTATAGAGGCTCTGCCTCGCTAACATCCGCACCCCGCAGCAAACTCCATACCTGTTCATCAGTAAAATCCGGCACAACATTAAACGCCCCTGCTTCCAACAAAGCCAGAGGATTGTGAGTAGAAGCAATCCCAATAGTCAAAATACCCGCACCGACAGCCGAACGAATTCCCGATGGAGAATCCTCAAAAACCAACCCTTGCTCTGGTGCAATATTTAACAAATTCAA
>DNGG01000419.1:2687-4807 GCA_003486675.1 Cyanobacteria bacterium UBA11372 | reverse complement strand
GCAACCTTTTCTTCCGGGATGCTCCACATCAACGTCTACACCGATTTATTTTTCGCTTCCTACATCCCAAGTGCAGCCGCTGCGTTAAATTATGCCAGCCTTTTAGTCCAAACTCCTTTAGGAATTATTTCCAATGTCCTTTTAGTACCCCTTTTACCCGTATTTTCCCGCCTCGCCGCCCCAGAAAATTGGCCCGAACTCAAGACGCGAATTCGTCAAGGATTAATGTTAACCGCGCTCACCATGTTACCCTTGGGCGCGATTATGATATCCCTATCGGTGCCAATTGTCAGAGTGGTTTACGAACGCGGCGCATTTAATCGCCAAGCATCCGGGTTAGTCGCATCTTTATTAGTAGCTTACGGCATCGGGATGTTTTTCTATTTGGGGCGCGATGTCTTGGTGCGAGTATTTTATGCCGTGGGGGATGCAGAAACACCATTTCGCATCAGCATTATGAATATTTTTCTTAATGGCTTGCTCGACTGGATATTAATTCAACCTTTCGGCGCCCCCGGTTTAGTTTTAGCCACAATGGGCGTCAATATTATTTCAATGGTGTTGCTGTTGTGGAAGTTAAATCAAAAACTCAATGGTTTACCGATGCATCAGTGGTTATTACCCTTCGGCGGATTAGTCGGCGCTAGCGTTTTTACGGGGTTAGCCTGTTGGGTTACAAGTCAGAGTTTGCAACAAATTTTAGGCAGTGAAGGCTTGCTAATTCAACTGCTGGATCTCAGCATTTCTGGATTGGTTGGCTTATGCTTGTTTGGTTTCCTGGCGATTAAAATGGAGTTACCAGAAATGGATATTTTTGTCTCGCGGATACGTCAGCGCTTTGTTAAAAAGAAGACGGGGTAATATAATTGTGCTAATCGCTAATGGCTAATTGCTAATCCCGTAGCCAACAACAGGGTCTAGTTATGGCAAATACCCATCTAAAGAGAAACCTTTGATCTCGTGTCCGGTTACATTGGTTGTGTATATTTTCAGATTGTGTAGGGGCGGGTTTTACCAATAATTTCTGACTCTAACAGACGGGCTATATAAACCCGCCCCGGTTTATACAATACCGAAGCTAACGGACATCTGATACAACGCCCTTCTTCCCCTAGTCCCTTAAATAAGATGGTTGAATCCAATTTTCTGAAAGATGAATCGTTTGGCATTATCCCGATTTTTTGTCAAGGGGATACTTACTTATTCTTGCTGATTCAGCACCAGGCAGGACATTGGGGCTTTCCCAAAGGACACGCGATCGCAGGCGAGTCGCCCCTACAAGCTGCCTGTCGCGAATTGGTAGAAGAAACGGGAATTTCCGATTACACCCTGTTAGAAGGCGTTGAGTTTACAGAACATTACAGCTTTACTAAGAAAGACAAAACATATGATAAAACCGTGACTTATTTTCCCGCATTGGTAAAGTCAGAAATAGTAAAATGTCAAGTGGAAGAAATTCAAAATTATACCTGGGCCGATCGGGAAAGAGCGATCGCTCTCATCACCTACGAACCCAGCAAGCAAATTTTGCTGGAAGTCGATCGATATTTAACCACAGGTAATTGGTAATTGGTAATTGGTAATGGGTAATTGGTAATGGCTAATTGCTAATTGCTAATGGTTCCGATCTCGTTGAGTAATTCCGATACAACCGGAAACGATTCTGATCCCTGGACTAACTACAAGAAACCCGGTTTTTTAGAAAAACCGGGTTTCTGGGCAAATTCACCTACATAACTCAAGTTGCTAGTTATCTAAAAAGAGCGGCTAATGGCTAATGCCAGGAAAAATTCTATATTAGCAATTAGCAATTAGCAATTAGCAATTACCAATTACCAATTACCAATTACCAATTACCAATTAGCCATTACCAACTTACGTTACATCTTGCGTTGAAATTCTTCCAAAACATCGATCAAATGTACCCGACTTTGCATCGGTAACATATCTGCTAGGGGTACTTCCCGATGTCCGCCGCCTAGCCGCACCGGGATGTCTTGCAGGATCTGCATCACCTTATCTTCGGATAGGGAATTATCCAGCAACAGGGGATACATCCGTTCGGCGAGGAGGGTGTGCAAGTGGGCTTCTCTTAAGTAGAGATGCCACTTGGCGATGTC
>DNGG01000419.1:0-2552 GCA_003486675.1 Cyanobacteria bacterium UBA11372 | reverse complement strand
GGGATACATCCGTTCGGCGAGGAGGGTGTGCAAGTGGGCTTCTCTTAAGTAGAGATGCCACTTGGCGATGTCCATATAAACGTTTTCGCCAATTTCAGCGGCGAGTGCTTCGATTGATTCTGTGGTGTTTGTCTTAGCCATAGGACTTATTTTGATACCCTCTATAGGAAATCTACATCGATCCTATTCAATCAAAGCGAGAACCGGCGCGCCCTCCACAATCGGCAAGAATCTTCAATCTACCCAGAGGAAGACGTATCGCTGGATGTAGTTGCAGCTTCGGAGTAGTCTGCGATCGCAAAAATATACACAGCATGGGAAACTAATATTACCAACCAGCCGCCCGTGACCCAAATTGCCCAAGGCCAAGAAGCTTTTTGCAAGTTGTCGAAAAACCACAACCCAGAATTAGAGGCTGCAAAAATTGCTACATGGGTGGCAAAGTTCATCCGGTCGTCAAGTTTGCGGAAAGCGGGGTCGTTACGGTCGGGTTTGCGAGGCCAACGAGGAGGCATGAAATCTCTCTAGTGAATGTGAGCGTCGTAGGTACTTAGCTTATTTTACCGAGCCTGTTTGATTTGCTCTCATTTCAGGCTCGGTTACAACAAGAATAGGGATAGCCATTAGGAGTATCAATTTTATTTTCCTTTTCTATCTCTTGGCGAAAATAAAGACGATACAACTCACAGCTAACGCGAGCCAGATTTCCTTCTAGTTGGACTAACCCCATGCTTTCTAGCTTATAGGCAGCGATCGCGTCTAATTCTACCCTGCCATCAACAGCGATCGCCTGTTGCAGCGCATCAGCTAATTCTGCATCGTCTCGCAGTATCGCCCAATGCCCCCGCAAATGGTGACTGTAAATCCCCGCTTGGGTGGGCGCCGTTTGCAATAACTCTTCTAAAGTTAATTCTTCCCGCCTCAAGTGATACAACGCCAGACTGACTAAATAGGGATGTCCCCCCACCATTGCCATCAGTTGTTCGGTTTCATCCTCTGTCCAATCTAGTCCATAGCGGTCTGCCAAATCCTGCACCTGGAAGCTGGTAAACTGGGGCAATCTCAGAGATAACCCCACATTAAACGGAGATTGGGTCAACTTGAGCTGAATATAGATTTCCGTCGAGTGGACGAGTACCAATCGCAGTTTTTGCCAAGTTTCAGCTTGCTGAGCCAACTCGTGCCAAAATCGCAACATCGGCAGAAAATCTTGGGCAATCTTGGGATGCTCGAACACTCTATTGACTTCATTCAATGCTAAAACCAGGGGACTATCGAGACAGTCTAACAAATAGCCCTCGAAATAAATTTTGCAGCTTACCTTGCTGCCCATATCCTCGTCCCAATAATCGTCCAGTCTAGGGGCAACTGGCAATTGTCTGCTGACATTAACGCAGAACCAGCGCAAAAATCTATCAAGCGTGGAGAAAACCGATTCGTCGGCTTCCTGAAAGTCTATCGAGACAACTTTGTAACCTTGAGTCGTGGCGCCAGCCATAATCCTATTCAGGAGCGAACTTTTCCCCATCTTGCTGGGTGCTTTGATGCGGATGACGCATCCAGGTTTGGTAATTTCCTTGTATGCGAGTTCTTCAATCGGCGGGCGATTGATATACAGCGGAGAATTTAGCGGCACAGGACTGCTCGGATATTCAATCTCCATCCCTGTGGCTGACTCTGGAAAATTGCTCTCCCCCACCCACTCCTCTAAGTATAAATTTGTATTCTTATTGTGATATATTATTCCTTTTGAGTTCTGGTAGCGACTTAAGACTAAATGTAAATTTTTTTTAGTTACTTTTGCTCCTAGTGCCTTTGAGAGATCGTTCCATAGTTGGGAACCCATTTCCTTGATGTAGGTACTTCCATACCCAGAATCTTCTGACATCTGAGTGTAAGTTCTTCCAACCCAAGACTGGCGCAAGATTAATTGCTCTATCGGGCTGAGTTCGCGCGATAGGATAACTTGTTCCACAGTTTCCAAAGCTTTATCAATGTTCATTTTCTAACTGGGGGGAGTTTACACAGGCACTCTTCTATGTAGTTTATTTTATCCTGACACCAGCTTTTATGTGACATACTTTTCCTACTTTTCCTACTTTTCCTACTTTTCCTACCTTTCCTACCTTTCGTACTTTTCCGGTTCTAGTCGCTCTTGAACGGGCGTAGTCTGTAAGAGAACCGCCAGGGTAGCATTTGGGCGATCGCGTCTTGGTAATACTCTGCCCCTACTGGCTAATGCATCGGCGATCGCATAAGTTGCCAAAAACCCTAGACTTAACCGATAAATCAAGATCGGTTTGGTCTTCTTCCCCGACTAAATAATCAAAAAAACCTTCTTTTCCTAATTTTTTATCTAAAAAAATGTCAAAGCCTGTCTCGTTTTTTTCCCCCGAACGCCTAATTTTGATCTCGATAAATAAATTTAAAATTTGTTAATATACGCGGTAATTCATTAAAATATTTGAGAAAAACATCTAGAGGAAAAAGGGAAAAAGGGGAAAAGGGGAAAGAGGGAAAGGGGAAAAGGGGGAAAGGTGATGAGGACTGAC
>DNGG01000578.1:15944-19249 GCA_003486675.1 Cyanobacteria bacterium UBA11372 | reverse complement strand
GGGAGACAAGGGAGATAAGGGAGACAAGGGAGATAAGGGAGACAAGGAAGTAGAAGTAATTACTTCCCCATCTTCCCCATCTTCAATTACCAATTACCAATTACCAATTACCAATTACCAATTACCTACTATTAAAATTTGCACTGAAGTTATCGCTCAAAATCGTGTAATAATCCAGATTGCCGATAACGGTTTGGGCATGAGGGAAGAAGTCAAACAGCGGATTTTTGATCCGATGTTTACTACCAAAACTGTAGGGAAGGGAACCGGGTTAGGATTGTCTATTTGTCGCCAAATTATCGAAGAAAAACATGGAGGCAACTTAAGCTGTATTTCAGCGCCGGGAGAAGGGACGGAGTTTGTCATCGAAATACCCCTCGACTAAATCTGCCCAAAGTATGAGGCTGATATTAACTCAGTCTGAGATCTTAAAGTAGGGGCGGGTTTGACCAACGATCGATGCCATAATCGACAGTTTATTTAAACCCGCTCCGGTGAGTTGTTGGTTGTGTGGTGGGAATGACTAAGTAATAATGATCGAGTGGATTAGCGGTTTTTTTCTAATATTAGTTGTACTGTTCGTTCTGTATTTGCGAGGAACTTTTCACCGCAAAGTTAAGTACAGGATGAAAGATATTCCTAGCTTTAATGACCCCCATTTTCCGCTGGCGATGATGGGGGTATCTGCTTCTTTGATTGCTAGCGGCAACGTGGAAAATTTTTGGGATGAAATTGATGGGATTTATGCTGCTAGGTTAGAGGCAATTCGCCGCGCCCGCCGCACAATTCACTTTGAGACATTTTTTATGACTCCGGGGCGTCGTGGGGATGAATTTGCGGATGGGATTATTGAGCGATCGCAAGCTGGCGTCGAAGTTCTTCTAATAGTAGATAGTTTAGGTGCTTCCTCGATGCCTAAACAATATTGGCAGCGCTTGCGGGCAGGGGGTGTCAACGTCCGCTTTTTCCACCCTTTGACTTGGAAATATCCCCTGAATTTCAACAACCGCACCCATCGCAAGCTAATGTTAATTGACGGCAAAATTGCGTTTGTCGGCGGTATGGGAGTATCAGATCGCTGGGATGGAATGCCAAAAGCAGGCGATACCGAACCTTGGTTAGATTGTGAGGTTAGCTTCACTGGCCCAATTGTTGCTATTTTAGAAGGTATTTTCATGCAACATTGGCTTTATGTGGGTGGGGTTGCCAGTTTAAGCCAAGAAATTTTTCATCCTAGTCAAGATGGCAGCACAACAGTCATTGTCACCCCCAGCGATAATCCGACTGATAGTTCTCCAGTTTGTGCGTTATTCTATACGAGTATCCGAGCAGCTAAAAAGCGAATTTGGCTTGCCAGTCCCTATTTTTTACCCGATAAAAACTCCCGCTCGGCGCTGGTGAATGCTAAAAAAAATGGGGTGGATGTGCGGATTTTAACTGTTGGCCCTCATAATGATAAAAAGTTGGTTTATTATGGAGTGCGAGAGCGTTATCGAGATTTGCTGGCAGCGGGAATTGAAATCAACGAATATCAACCCAGTATGATGCACGCCAAGGTATTGTTAATTGACGATGCTTTTGTCAGTACAGGTAGCACTAACCTCGATCCGCGCAGTTTGTTTCTGAACGATGAATTGCACCTTTCTTTGGTTGAACCTAAATTAGCTAACCTGGTTGAGGAGTTTTTTGTGGGGGGGTTTAAAAAGAGCGATCGCATCTCGCTCCAGCAGTGGAAAAAGCGCCATTGGTGGCAGAGTTTGTTAGGTCAATTTGTCCTATTTTTCCGCTGGCAATTGTAAGATAGTTTTGGAGTGAGGATGAGATGATGAAAATATTATCTGAGCCGCTGAGTATCGAACATCTGAGGATGGCGATCGCTGACTTACCCGAAACATTAAAAGGCACAAAAATAACACAACTTAGCGATCTCCACTACGATGGTTTATTGCTATCTGATGAACTGTTAATCCAAGCAATTGAAGCCAGCAATCAAATTAATCCAGATTTAGTCATGCTGACGGGTGACTTCGTTACCCGCAATCCCAAACCGATTCATAAATTGGCGCGGTGGCTGGAAAAATTGCAAAGTCGCGCTGGTATTTATGCCGTACTGGGAAACCACGATTTAGAATATTCTTACTCGAAAGCAGAAATTACCGACGCTTTAACTAACGTCGGAATTCAAGTACTTTGGAATCAGGTAGCTTATCCTTTAGGTAAGGGGTTAGCGATCGCCGGACTCCCCGATTTTTGGTCGCGGGAATTCAACCCAGCACCCGTGATGGAGCAGATCGACCCCAATACCCCTAGAATTGTATTATCCCACAATCCAGATAGTGCAGAAATTCTGCAACAATGGCGAGTAGATTTACAACTTTCAGGCCATACTCACGGCGGTCAAATTGTTATACCAGGAGTTGGTTCGGTGCCGACTTGGATTTACAATTCCCGCGATAAAATCCCCGAATTTTTCTGGCCTTGGATACCGTTTTTAAAGGGTAAGTGGCCTAAAGTTGTGCGACATTGGGAATGGGCGCAAGGACTGCATCAAGTAGGAAAAAATTATCTATATGTTAATCGCGGTTTGGGAACATTTCCCCCTGGACGCTGGAATTGTCCTCCAGAAGTGACGGTAATTACTTTAGTTTAAATTGGGTTTGTAGTAGCGCTTAAGCGCTGCTACAAGCATACAAAATAAATTGTTTTTATGACACTTTCCTGTGACAGATTTATTTAACAGCAGGCTGTAACCCTGGTAGGATGAGAAACCCCGATACAGGCGCTAATTTGAAAGCATTATTTTCAATTACAGCATCAAAGTTTTAGGAGGAAAACAATGGCTAAACTAAACCCGGTGCAGCTACAAAAGCACCTAAAAGGGGTTAACTATCCAGCTAGAAAGCAAGATTTAATCAACCACGTCAGGCAAAAAGGTGTGGATGAAGAAGCTATCTCAGCATTAGAGAAATTACCAGATCGGGAGTTTAAAAATCCGATTGAACTAAGCCAAGCTATTGCCGATCTGAAATAGGAAAGTGGGCAGGTGGGCAGAGGGGCAGGTGTGCAGGTGGGCAGAAGGGGCAGAGGGGCAGGTGTGCAGGTGGGCAGAAGGGGCAGAAGGGATTGAATGTACAGCCGATTGCCAGCGAGTGAAGGAAAGCCTTAAGGCTTCGTTTGTGTAGAAACGTTACATGTAACGTCTCTACACAAACCTTCGGTGTACCTTTTATGGCTGCAATCCGCTATATATTTTCCCCTGCTCACCCGCACACCTGCTCACCCGCACACCTGCACACCTGCACACC
>DNGG01000578.1:7919-15718 GCA_003486675.1 Cyanobacteria bacterium UBA11372 | reverse complement strand
GCACACCTGCACACCTGCACACCCGCTCTCTTCCTTAACGCTTGAGAAACAAATAATAAAGCTGTCCGTTTCCGACAGTAACTCCAGCGCGATCGCCTGCTATTTGACCGCTACCTAAAAAATAATCTACCCTGCCTGGGCCTCGAATTGCGCCGCCCGTATCTTGGTCGAGTACGTAACGGCTAACAATCCGCTGTTCCATCTGTTTTGTAGCATTGACGTAGGGAATTTGGGCGTGAATTAGTGCTAAAGCACCGGGTGGCATTTTAGATTTATCCGTAGCAATTGAACGCTCTGGAGTTAGGGGAACGTGAATGCTTCCCGTAGCAGGATTACCGTGGTTTTCTTGGAAAAAAACAAAGCTGCGATCGCGCGGGATATAGATATCCAATTCCTCTGGATGTTGTTGGAAATATTGCAGAATTATCGGCATCGTTACCCCTTGTTCTGGTAACTTTTTATCGTCGATTAACGAGCGTCCCAAACTGGTATAATTATAAGCAGTATTTCCCGCATATCCTACAGTTGTTTGAGTGCCATCGGTGAGTTGAAGTCGAGCCGAACCTTGGATTTGAATTTGATAAGGTTCCAAACGATCCTTGAACCAAAATAACTGCAATCCCCGCAACTTTCCTTGGTCAGCTTGCAAACCATCTTTTCCTTCTAATTGTTCGCGGGTAGGATGGGGTCTACGCCAAGATTTAAAATCGGGGGGTAATCGATAAATTGGATAGCGATATTCTGGCGTAGGAACGCGACTGGCAGTATAAATTGGTTCAAAATAAGCGGTGAATAAAACATTACCAAATCCGTCTCGCCCGATGGATTGGTAGATATCAAACTCGCGGTAAACTGCGGCTTGAAGTTCTGCGGGCGATCGCGACTGAATTACAAGTTGTTGAAATCGCCTCAAACTGCGAATTGCACGTTCCCGTGTAATTCCAGCCACGCGGTAGCGGCGATAAGCGGCAGCGGCTTCCGCAGTTTGCAAGTAACGCAAACTTTGATTAATTGATTGGAGCAGCGCTTCTTTATCCCCAGTTTTACCGTTTTGTTCCCACAATTGCTCGTCAAAACCCCAGCGCCTAGACTGACAGCAAACTGTAAAAGCTGACTCTTTTACGGGTAACAACGGCGTCCAATTCGGTGCGGGTAACTCGAAAATAGGTACGTCAGATTGAGGGATGGAGACGGAAGTATCCGCCAGGTTTTGCGCTATGGGTAAGGCATCTAGCCGAGTCGGCGTGCATCCATCGAGATCGACTAAAACCGATCCTAAGCTGAGGGTGATAATAGCAAGTTTCCTTCTCATAAAAGTGAGTATCTCTGCCTAAAGGGCGATGACTTTAGTTTAATACTCCCTCGCAGAAAGCGGGTTTCTTTAAGAAACCCGCTTTCTTTGACAAATCTGCCTTTGGAGGCACGATAAACCTGCGATCGCAAGGCTAACACTAGATCATCAGAGTTTAAATAGGTAAAATGCGTATTTTCTTTTGGGTCAAAGAAACCCGGTTTCTAGGAAAAATCGTTTGTTTGGAAGAGAGCAATGAAGAAACCGGGTTTCTTTTCTTGGTTGTCGGAGCGATTTTGCTGCTGTTGCAACCCGTTATTGATTTTCACGGGGTCGGGTTATGATCGTGAATAACCTTGTTGGGCAGAGGGAGAGCGAGCAACTTATGTGTAGCGCTTTAAAAGGAGTATTGTCTAACTATTCAACCATTTCAAAGACTATCGTAGAAAAGACTAGGGAAAGGGAAGAAGCACTGAAACTAACAGATTATACCTGTTACTCGCGTTTTTTTCTCCATCCTAATCCCACGGATAAAGTTATTTTATTTTTCCACGGATTCACTGCCGTTCCTCAGCAATTTGTCCCGATTGGAGAAGTTTTTTTTAACGCGGGATACAATGTTTTAATTCCGCGTTTACCAGGTCATGGACTTGCAGGCAATTGGGATAAAAACAATCCGCCTCCACTGCCACAAAATCGGGTAACTTATCAGGAATTCGGGCTAGAGTGGCTAGAGCAGGCGCGGGTTTTTGGAGAAAAAATCGTCGTGGGCGGGTTATCCGGTGGCAGCACTTTAGCCGCTTGGCTGGCACTAGAATGCCCTCAAAAAATTGACCGGGGTTTGATATTCGCTCCTTATTTAAGCAACACTAACAAGTTAGTAGATTTGGTAGTGCGATTGTTCAATATTTACTTTGAGTGGAAAACGCCGCCTGGAGCGGTGAATTATGGTTATGAAGGCTTTTACATGCCAGCATTGCGCTTGTTTTTAGACATGGGAGATGAGGTACTTCAACGCGCCAAAACTATCCCGGCGGCACCGATGTTAATTGTATCGAGCGAATGCGATCGCGCCGTCGGCAGACGCGAACCTCAAAAGTTATTCAAAGCCGCAGTAAAACTTCAACCTAAATGTCAGTATATCGGCTTTGAAAAAGCCTTAAATATCCCTCACAATATGATGACCAAAGAGGAGGGAAATAACAATCAAGATTTAGTTATTTCTATGGCAGTAGACTATGTTGCTAATTGCTAATTGCTAATTGCTAATAGGTAATTGGTAATTGGTAGTATTTTTTATTACCCATTACCTATTACCTATTACCCATTTAGATTTCGTATTCCCTGATGCGGGGAAGGAGTCCAAATAAAGTTAGTAGGGCGATCGAACTTGCTGCGAGTGGGGCAATAATCTCGAAGTTTTGTACATCTTTGAAACCTTTAGCGATCGCATCATCAAATTGTTCCTGATTCACATCGAGAAATTTTTGATGGGCAGCTTTAAACTGCTCAAATGCCCAGTTTGACTGTCCTTGGTTATACCCGGTACAAAGCGTTATAGCTTCGGCACGTTTGCCGCTTTGCTCGAGTTGGCGGATCTGTTTATCGAGGTTGAAATAAGTGTCAAAAGTGTTGAATGTAGCCACCGCCGCATCTTTTTCTCCTTTAAAGGTGATATTATTCAAAGCATCACCCATTAACCCAGTCACACCCCAAACTTTCTCACCCTTCAAGACTGTCGTAGCAACGGTTTCAAATGTCTGATTGTTAGGCAATTTGGCAATTTTATCAACCTTATTGAAGAAAGCTTGTTCGTGAATTGCAGCACGATTTGTATCGAGCAAATAGCGACTTTCATCGGCATTGGCGCTGTAAGCAATCGATCGGCTTTGTCGCAGCACGTGCAGAGATTTAAAAGAATCTTCTTTGGCGACTTTTAGGTGGTGGGATGAAGCCAACAATGCCTGTATTGTATAACCAAGGAAAATGAAAGCGATCGCACTCGCCGCCAGCAACATCGGGTTGAGAATGCGGCGCATCCGGTAGTTGAGAAAGAGCTGAATTCCCACCAGTGTACCCATTAAAAGCAAACCGGAGATGATAACAAAAAAGAGCGATCGCCCCGCAGCAAACCTTTCCCGAGCGTAGGATTTATCTAACTGTTCTAAATTTACCTTAGCTAGTTCATCCGCTGCTGGTAAAAGCTTGTTATCCATAATTTCAGCAGCTTCGCGATAAGCAGTTATCACCCCTTTTGTATCGCCGCTGGCATTGAAATCCCGCGCCTGTTGAATCTTCTCCATGTATCTGCCTACCTCTACAACAATTGTCTGGATAGGAGTTTTTTCTGCATCGCCATAGGTAATATTTTGGGCAACATCAACTAGAAATCCAGAGAGTTTTTCGCGTCGTTCGTTGTAACCTTTAATCGCCTCTGGATTTTGTCCTGGTTTGACGAGCAATTCATTAGCAGCATTGGCATCCATATCCGCCAAACTATCTTTAATCCGCAGAGCGTTAAGAATACTTGGTGCCGAGTCTTTCCCCACAGTTTGGATAGCATGTCGCTGCCCTTGAACCCCGGAAATTGTGGTAACTAAAAGCAGCAAACTTGTCCCCCAACTGAGATATAACCCACCTTTAAGCAGTTGCGGCGTATTGAATTTGGCAATTATATTTGTGGGTTGCTTTGCCTGTTTTGAAATTGCAGTTGTTTTCATAATTGGTAATTGCTAATTGCTAATTGCTAATTGGGGAAGAGTTTGTAGGTTGGGTTGAGGGACGAAACCCAACTAAGGCTTGGATTGTTGGGTTTCACTTACGTTCAACCCAACCTACTTTGATTCTATTACCCATTACCCATTACCTACTTTCACCTTGATTCGCGTCCAATGTCCTAGCGTGAATTCATCGCCATCTTTTATCGGAGTATCTACCATCGGTTGCAATTCCACACCGTTTAGTTTCGTGCCGTTTGATGAACCGATATCGCGCAAAATAAAAGTTCCATCAGATTGTCGAACGATCAAAGCGTGCCGGTGGGAAACTGCATCGTCAAAATTTAAGGGAATATCTGGGTGAATTCCCCGCATTTCGCTGCGGCGTCCGAGCAAATTGCTTTCTCGATCTAGTTTGAAAGTAATAGGCGGTTGATTGGTAGGTGCTGGCGGACTTTCCGGACTTCTTAAAGATGGATCTATGGTAACAATAATTTCAAAGGCAACGGCAGTTTGTCTGTTGGTTGGGGCAGAGTTAAAGTTAGATGTTATTGGTTGAGAAGGTGCTGTTGGGATATCAATTTTGTTGATATTCGCAACTGGAGTAATTGGCACTTCTCCATGCGCCCCAGTCGTGAAGTTATAACCGCAAATTTCGCAAAAATCGCCGCTGTCAGGTTCGTGGGTTGTGCCGCAGTCAGGGCAGTTTACGATAGCTTCGGCGGTTTTCGATACAGTTGCAGCAACTGCATTTTTCACCGCTGACAGTTCAGAGATTCCTTGAATTTTAGCACCGCATTCGGAACAGTAATCTGGTTCGGTTGAAACGTGACCTTTTGGACATTGATAGGTAAACATATTAGGTTTTTGCACTTGACAGTGCCTGGAAATAAATTTCCGGATCAAAGCTAAAACCCGTTAAAACGGGTTAGTATTAACTCGTTCCCAGGCTCCGGCCTGGGAACGCCTACTGCAAGGCTCTGCCTTGGGAGTAGACAAGCGGCAGAGCCGCCTGGGAGAGCATTTCCAGGTGGAACCTGGAAACAAGAAAATTATGATTTAGGAATGCGAGTGGTTTTAGTAGAACGAGTCTCCAAAGCCATCGCATCTTCTTTAGCAACATCTCTTTTGATCTTGACCGTACCCGTCGCCGCATCTTCAATATCGACGACTTTTCTTAACAGTTTGGCAGTAGCTTCGTTGCCCGACTCGTGGGCGAGTTTTACTGCTTTTCCTAACTTGGCAGTGGCGACTTCAATATCGCCTCTATCCCGTGCTTCTAACCCGTCTTGAATTGATTGAGCAAGTTCTGCTTGTCCGGTATAGTGGGCAACTCGCCGGTCAATTTTAGTTGATTTAGCATCATCATCTGTCCAAATTGCCAAGATTCTTGCTTCGGCAACTTTAGTTTCTACTCCGTTTAAAGTATAAATTAAACTGGCGCGACCTGCTAACATTTCATCGCCCACATTACCCGGTTTAACTTTAATAGAAAAATGATAATCGCGAGATTCATTTTTCCCCCATGCACCTGTCGGATAGTCGCAAACTTGTGGTTTAACGAGTTTGGCGCGGTAGGTGAGGTCAACAATTTCTGGACTAACTTGTTTGCAGAATTGCACCGTCGCACCTTGGGGCGTCCACAGGCGCAAAGCAACATCGCTAACATCTTTGCTCATTGCTTTGCTTAAAATTCCCCGAAAGTCGGCTTCAATCATCGCTGCCGTGGGAATAATATCGGTAGTTCCTAACAGTTTGTTAGATATCTGTTGTAACTGTTTGACTCTCCAATCGGTTCCTACTCCGCGACAATCGCATTGAAAAACGCCTTCGCATCTTTGTAAAGCTGCTTTGAGTCGATGTTCGTCGGAGTCGTCATTTTGTCCGTCGGTTAGTAATAGCGCTTGACGGATGGCGTTGGGCATTTTTTGGAATTGTTGTAAGGCTTCTTGTAGCCAGCTAGAAATAACTGTACCGCCGTTGGCAGAAATTTGTTTTATTTCTATTAGCGATCTATTTTTATTCTCCGCTGTCGCTTTTAACATCGGGAAGGCTAGACGGGCGCTACTTGCTCCGGTGACAATAAAAAAGTAAGCATCATTGGGCAACAAATTCACAATTTTTGCGATCGCACCCTTCGCCGCTTGTATCTTTTCACCCCCCATAGATCCAGAAGTATCGCAAATAATACCGAATAATCTTTCCCCCGCAGGTGTTGCACTTACTCCCTCGCCACCTGCGACGGTAACAGTCATAATCGCATGAACTTCTTTAGCACCTTGGGGTAAATATTGGTTTTGAAATACTTCGGCTTTGAATTGGCTAGACATAGGATTTTTTTTCAGTTTATGTTGGTGAAAATTGGTAGTTTGCTCATAAAGAAAGTAAGGCGACGGTGATATTATCGTGTCCGCCTTTACTGCGGGCAAACTCGACTAAACTACGGGAAATTTCAACCGCATCTTTATCCGATTTTTGCTTGACAAGATACGCCATTTGTGAAGGTTCGGGGGCGTAATGCCACATGCCATCAGTACACAACAGCAAATATCCCGATCCAGGAATATCGAAATTTACAATCGATGGATGCCAATTATCTCCTATATCCAAACCTAGCCACCGAGTAATTGCATGAGCTTGGGGATATTTTCGCGCTTCAATTTCGCTCATTTTTCCCGAACAAACGATATCGTTAAGCCAGGAATCATCCTTGGTTAATTGCTTAGAACCTTGGGGCGAAATCCAATAGGCGCGACTGTCACCCAGCCAACCAATTGTAGCCATTTGATCGATCACAACGGCGGCAACAATTGTCGTTGATGGCGGATCTATATCTCCACCATTTGTATAGGGAATATCGCAGACAGATAGCAATGCTTCGCCAACGGCAATTTTGATGGCTTCTTCCGATTTTACCGCGCCTTTTTGAATCGCCGCAGCGAGTGCAACCGATGCTTTATCCGCAGCAAATTTAGCGGCTAATTCAGGTTTTTGCGAACTAGAAACCCCATCGCAAACAACTAGGACGTAGGCGTTTTTTCCCTCAATTTTGACACAAGCAACGTAGTCTTCGTTATGGTGGTGTCTGAGTCCTCGATCGCTGATTCCTGCTAGGTTAGATTGGATGGTAATTTCTATGCGATCGCATGTCTGCGTTTCCTTTCTAAAACCGCAATTAGAACAGTATCCTTCCCCATCAATTGCTTCTACACCCGCGCCGCATTTTTCACATCCCTCGCCTGCATTCGGAATAGTTACAGCAAGGGGGGTGCCGCATTCTTCGCAGAAGCGATCGCCTATCATTACATTAGTACCGCAATGAGGACATTGCAACTTGGTAATTGGTAATTGGTAATTGGTCATGGTGGTAAGTTTAATTAGAAACTAAATTAATTTTACAAAGTTCAAAGCGGATAATTCCTGGTTCCGATCCTTCTCCAATATAGACAAAATTACACTTTTCCAGCAATCGCTGTGAAGCTTTAAGTTCTGGTAAGGTTTCGGCGATCGCTCGTTTCACTTCTGGATGTTCAAACGCCCAATTCAGAAGTGCTTTTACGGCTTCTGTCCCATATCCCCTGTTTTGGTATTCCGGTAAAATTGAATAGCCAATTTCTATCGTACCATCAGGAGCCGGTTTCCCTTTAAAGCCACCGTTACCGATAGCAATTCGCTCGTTTTTTACCGGATCGTTCAGCAGGAAATACCAAGCCAACCAGCCAACTTGATGCGGATTTTCTTGGCATTTTTCTAATAACCACAACAAACTTTGTTCGTCGTTTAATGGCGGA
>DNGG01000578.1:7568-7736 GCA_003486675.1 Cyanobacteria bacterium UBA11372 | reverse complement strand
TCGTTTAATGGCGGAGGCCAATTGTCTGGAACTCGCGCGTCGAGGAGGTGGGAGAATTGGGAGCGATCTCTCATTTCTGCCTGCACAATTTTTAAGGTGAAAGGAATCAATTCTAATCGTTCTGTTTTGAGGCTAAGTTTTGACATGGTAATTGCAAGAAAAGCTAAT
>DNGG01000578.1:0-7354 GCA_003486675.1 Cyanobacteria bacterium UBA11372 | reverse complement strand
AGAAAAGCTAATTGCTAATTGCTAATTGCTCATTCATCAGTGTTAAAAAACAACTAACAAATGACAATTGATTAAAATAAGGTTTTGGGACGCACGCAGTTTGCTTCATCTACCAACCGGATTTTTTCATCTCCTGTTGTGAGATGCGCCATCGCGCGCAAGGCTTTTTCTAGTCCTTTTCTTAGATTCACTTCCTCTAACGTCTGTCCCAGAATTGCGATAGAAGAATTTGGCGAAAGTGTCGCAGATGTGACCAGATTTAAGGCGGTTTCCAACACTTGTTTGGTGAGGCGATAGCGATCCATTCCTTCTAAGGTTAGCGCCTCGATTGCTGTCGATGCTTCTTTGAGTTCTTTTGCACCGGGTACGGAGCGTTCGGTATTAATTAAAGTGCGGGCAATTTCTACACGCGATCGCGCATACATATTAGATGTTTGCGGCACTCTTTCTAACGCCGCTACCGCACCTTTTCGATCTCCCGTTTTACCCAAGCAACGTGCCAAACCAAACGCCGCCGAAACATAACTCGGATCGGTACGCGATACCAAGTCATACATCCCAATTGCCAGTTTATAATTACCTGCCAATTCTGCTGCCAAACCAAGTGCTAATTTGGGAACTAATTCCCCCGGTAAGTCAAAATAAACTTGGTCGAATGTTCCCTGCGCTTGTTGCGGTTTCCCCTGCGCCATAAAACTGCGTCCCCAATACCATAAAACTCGCCAATCCCAGGCATCTATTGCTTCAACTTGCGCCAAGATTTCTTCGACTTCTTTATCAGCGCCAGTATCGATTAAGCTATTCGCTAAACGCAGCAACGCTTCTTTGGAATTGGGGTATTGTTGAACTACGTGTTTTAAACTCGCAACGCGCTTATTTGGATCGGAAATAGCACTCGCATTCATCACCGCATTGCAAGCGGGATCGGATGTATCCAAAATCGGAATTGGCAACTGGCGGTAATCGGGTTTAATCGGTTCAAAGTCTCCGCTGGTAGTAATTGCCAGCATATCGCCGCTGAAAATATTGCTAGCAGATGGACGCGGAGTATTAGTTTCAATTGCCACAATTTCCCGCAACACGCCAAGCAATTGATCCGCCATTTCATCGGCAGACTGGAAGCGATCATCTGGATTTTCTGCCGTTGCTTTAAGTAAAAATCGATAAAGGGATTCTTGCTTAGCAAATAGGGCGTCTTCTTGGGCACTGGGTAACGTGTAAAGGTGTTCTTTATTGAAACCTGGAATATTTGTGACCAATACTGCTAAAGTTCTGCCAATTGTAAACAAATCCGAGACAACAGTTGGCCCTTCTCCTGCTTCCGGTGCGCTATAACCAACGGTTCCGTAAATATCGCCGTGGGGGTCATCAATTCGCCGCACGCCTCCCATGTCAATTAATTTAACATCGTGACCTTCTAACATCACGTTATCCGGCTTAAAGTCGCAGTAAACTAAGCCTTGGGAATGCAAGTAGGAAAACGCGCCTAAGATGCGGTGAATGTATGCGATCGCTTCCGCAATTGGCAATACTCCTCTTTGTTTGCGGATTTCTTTTAAAGTTTTACCGCCGACATATTCCATGACGATAAAACCTTCGCTATTGTGTTTAACAAAGTTATAAATACCGACAATATTGGCATGTTTAACCGAGGCCAAAAATTGCCTTTCTGCCACTGCAACTGCTGCACTCGCTGCGTCTTCGGTATTCAGCAGTCCTTTTAATACCACATAACGCGATAAAGTTTGGTCAAAACCGAGATAAATCCATCCCAGTCCACCGTATGCGATCGCACCCTTCACTTCATATTGTCCCGCCACCAAATCTCCGGGGTAAAGTGTGGGTATAAACGAATATTTTGTCCCGCATTTAGAACAAAAACCCCTTTCTCTTTTCAACGGGTTATTGCAATTTGAACAAATCCGTTTGTTATCCGGAACTTTCGCATCTGCCAGAATCGCTTTTTCCGGTTCAGTTGAAGGTAATTCCGGAATCGATACCAGTCCTGCACCCAATTGTCTGCGACTGCTTCTGCTAGTACTGCTGCTAGTCCGTCGCGAACCTTTGGAACGGTTTGTCAGCGGAGATGAACCTGTACCCGTAGTAATATTCGCGCTTTGTCTTGTGCTATTGAGTACCGCCGCTTGGAATGATTCTACCGTTTTTAGTTCAGCCATTCCGCAGACATCGCAATAGCCATCTTCGATAGTACCAGTGCAGCCTTTTCTCTTACACCTTTCGCCGTCCATTTGAGTTTTCCTTAATAAAATTTTATCTAAATTCCAGCGCTTAAGCAATTAGCTCAATGATAGATAATCTGTTGGCGATCGCCGTCGCTTAACCTTTATCAATTTTTGTAACAGTTGCCGTAACATAAGTTATGCTCTCGCCGCCATTGAGGCCGGGTATTGCCTAGTAATACCACAATGCGATCGCTCGCCATTCCAGAAAAGTCCGAGTAAATCTTATTAGTTAATTTATAATTTGTCTGAATCCGGGTATTTTCTGCTACTAAACCAGACGATCGTGAAGTTAAAATTTGAGTAATTGGGTTCAAATTAAGGCATCAGTTATTTATAGCGGCAGACGCATGTAACCCATGAAAATTATCTGTGCGGCTGCCAATCTGAGGTCGAACATTCTGACAAATGGGTAAGCGGTAAGGATTTGGTCTAAAGACACGGGGTTTTCGCGGACTACTCTATCACCAAGCGTTCAAATCGAATCGCACCCTCGCCTTTCCCACCCACAGACACCTTGCCCTTACGCAAAAAAAAAGGTATATTTATATACTTAAAATCTGGCAGTATGGCGTCGCGGATGGCGATCGCACCAACCTACAATGGGTGCAAGACAGGTGAGAAATACGAGTGTCCCATTGCTCGATGCTTTCCCGATCTGGAATCCTGACAGGGGAAAATAATACAGTTCTGAAAATAACCCACAGATAGATTTAAGATTTGAGTCAGTTTTTCTGTCGTGGATTGTCAAGAAGGTTGAAGACAGATATGAATAGACTTAGCAAAAACAGAGCTGTAGCGATCGCTCTGAGTGCGCTCAGCACAGGTTTCCTAGCCACAGCTTGTCAAACCACCACCACAACGCCCCCAAGCGCCACCAGCCCCACCCCCGCTAGCCCCGTTGCCGCAACGACACCAGCAGGCGGCGAAGGAGGACTGAAAATAGGTTCGCTCCTCCCCTCTACAGGTGACCTCGCTTCCATCGGACAGGCGATGGTTGCCGCCGTGCCGATGGCGGTGGAAACGGCGAACAAATGCGGCGGCGTCAACGGCAAACCCGTTACCCTCGTAGCAGAAGACGACCAAACCAACCCCGCAGCGGGTTCAACCGCGATGACCAAACTCGCCGAAGTAGACAAAGTTGCCGGTGTGGTTGGTTCTTTTGCCAGCAGCGTTTCTAGCGCCGCCGTCGATATTGCGGTGCGGAATAAGGTAATGTTAGTTTCCCCCGGCAGCACCAGCCCCGTGTTTACCGATCGGGCGAAAAAAGGCGAATTTCAAGGTTTTTGGGCGCGTACTGCCCCCCCAGATACCTACCAAGCAGCGGCACTTGCCAACCTTGCTAAGGAAAAAGGGTTCAAGCGGGTTTCGACGGTGGTGATTAATAACGATTACGGTGTCGGGTTTGAAAAGGCATTTGTGGAAGCCTTCGAGAAACAGGGCGGTACTGTAGTCAACAAAGCCAAACCCACGCGCTACGATCCAAAAGCTACCACGTTCGATACCGAAGCCGCCGCCGCGTTTGCTGGCAAGCCAGATGCTGTAGTTGCGGTGCTTTATGCCGAAACCGGCAGTATATTCCTGAAATCGGCGTTCCAGCAAGGAGTGAGTCAGGGCGTAACCGTGATGCTCACCGATGGGGTTTATTCCCCCACTTTTCCAGAGCAAGTCGGTAAAACTGGCGATGGCAAGTTTATCTTAGCCGGAGCAGTTGGCACGACACCGGGTGCGGATGGTAAAGCACTGACAGAATTTGCCAAACTCTGGAAAGAAAAACAAGGTAGAGCGGTGGATGCCTATGCGCCCCAAACTTGGGATGCAACTGCTTTGTTGATGTTGGCAGCAGAAGCGGCTAAGTCTAATACAGGCGAAGGAATTAAAAGTAAAATCCGCGAAGTTGCCAACGCTCCCGGTGAAGAAGTCAGCGATGTTTGCAAGGCGCTGGAGTTAGTCCGCCAAGGCAAAGATATCAATTACCAAGGCGCCAGCGGTAACGTGGATATCGATCAAAACGGCGACGTAGTTGGTAGCTACGATGTGTGGACGGTGGAACCCACTGGTAAATTATCCGTAACGGGTAAAGTCAGTCCGAAATAAAGGGAATTTCAGATGGCAGATTTGAGATTGCAGATTTAATTTAAATCTAAAATCTGCCATCTCAAATCTAAAATCTAATTTAGAATCGGAATCCGGAACCAAAGTTATAACCGACACCGACTATGAGTCCTACGCCCACGGTATCGGTGTTAAATCCTAGATTGACGCCAGCGGTGGCGGTAAATTGCTCTGTTAAAGGTAAATCGATGCCTCCTGTCAGCAAAAAGCCAACCGTGCTGTCATCAGAAGTGGTGATAATAGCGCCAGCGCCCACGTAGGGAGCTAAATTAATTCTTTCAAAAGGTTCTGCTTGGATGGGAAAATCAAAAGTGATTGGAATCAGGATATCCGCATCCCCCGAAACTACGATCGCAGGACGAAGCGAAAAGCGTTGCGTTAGCCCAATTTTACTAAAAACAGCAAAGCCAAATTCTCCGATCGCCGTTTCGCCACCGATACCGATGTTGCCCCCGATACCGACATAGCTGGAGCCAGAACGGGTCGGGCGACCAGGGTCTAGTTCAGCTTGGGCAACTGTTGGAGTATCTGATTTAACATTTGTTGTCCGGGATGGGTTGCTGGTAGGTTGTGAGAAAAGCGTTGCAGCAGAGGTGTCAACGGTACCTGGAACAGGTGGGGGTGTCACTGCACGCTCGGATACGATCGATTGTGCCTGTTGCTCTAAAGACGCTAGAACGCTATCTATCTGGTCTGATTTTGCATTACTAGCTACAGGCATGTCTAAAGTTGACTCGCTAGCAGCAGTATTTTGGACAAACTGTGGGTTGGAGTCGGCAAGGTTCCGAGTCGCCAGAGGTTCGCTATTGGCACTGGCGATGTTGGTAACGCTGGCAACGGCTGTGAGACTGACTATAACAGCAGCACGCTGAAAAATGTTCTTGTTCACGGTCACTCCTCTACAAAAGCGAAATTTTTGAGCAGATTTACGCTACGTCTCCAATTTACCGCAAAGCGCCAAACGCCCCTATCTTAAGCAGGGAGATGAGGGGCAGGTGTGCAGAGGGGCAGGTGTGCAGAGGGGCAGGTGTGCAGAGGGGCAGGTGTGCAGGTGGGCAGAGGGGCAGATGTGCAGAGGGGAATTTGGATGTACATTCTCCTGAAGCTCCCCTACTCACCTGCTCACCTGCTCCCCTGCTCACCTGCTCCCCTGCTCACCTGCTCCCCTACTCACCTACTCACCTGCTCACCTGCTCCCCATCTTCATATCGATCCATCGATGGCGATCGCTACTTGCTCGGAAACAAAGGGTAAAATTGCCTTGTTCTTGCTGTGGGCTTTGCCTTCTGTAAAGACAACTAATAAATATGGTTGCTTGTCGGGTATTTCAATATAAGCCGCGTCGTGACGCACAACGCTTGTCCACCCAGCTTTAGACCAAATTTGGGCATCTTGGGGTAGTGCGGCACCCAGGAAACCCGTTATTTGATTTTCATCGTTATCGGTAATTAAATCATCCGGGTTGAGGCTGCGTTGCAATAGTGCCATCATCGCTTGGGAAGCTTTGGCGGAAACTGCTACTCCGCCTACAATACTGTGCAATAATCGGGCGGTGGCGTTCGTGGTCAGCATGTTACGATTTTCTAACCCCTCGCCGACAAAAATGCGATCGCGTCCATAGGGACCATCGCACCAGGTTTTTTGATTGACGTTAATCGTCTGTAATTCAGGCCAATTAAGGGATTGAAAGTAACGATTGACTATGTTGCGCTGTAATTTCCAGGTTTCAAACGGCCCTGGTGGCAATTCTGGCCCGCTAGTGACTCCCGTCAATACATCTACCACTAAACTGGTAGCATCGTTGCTCGAATCTACAATCATATCCTGGATGGCTCGATTTAATTCAGCCGTGATTTGGATTGCCCCTTTTTCTAACCATTCGTAGATGGCGACGAGGTAGAATAACTTGACGACGCTGGCGGGGTAGATCCTTTGATTGCCTCGATACTCAAAGCCTCTAATCGGATACTTCCAGAAGGCTTCCGCACTCAAGGCGCCGCCGGTATTTACGGGGACGGGCGGATCGTAGACAATCCAGGTAAGGGCGATTTGATTGGGTTCTAGGGTAGGAAATTCCGCCCAGGTTGACTCTAGGATGCGCGAGCCTAATAATTCTAGTTGTTCGTCTTTGTGGAAAAATGTCATTTGATTTTAGATTTTAGATTTTAGATTTTAGATTGAACAATTGGAGGTTGAGTTTTTGAATCCAAAATCCGGGGAGTATCGATGTCTAGCTGATTTAAATCTCTATGATTCCCCTGAATGCACCCGTTTGGCAACGCAGGCGGCGTCTTTTCGTCACTTGCGCTTGGTTTCCCTAGATCATGATAAGGCTGTTGGGGTGTGTCTGTGCGAAGATGATTATCCGGGATGGTTGCGGATTGAGGATAAGATCTTCCTGGAGGAGACGACAGCAGTTTATCGCGCGATCGCTCTCTCTTTGACAGACATCCAGGATCGATTACCCTCGGCGATCGCTTTTACCAAACAAGCGATGCAACAGCCAAACCACTATCTTTGGGGTGGTACGGTAGGGCCAAATTATGATTGTTCTGGACTGATGCAAGCTGCTTTTGCTGCAACGGGTATTTGGTTACCCAGAGATGCCTACCAGCAAGAAGCTTTTACCCAGCCTATCCCGATTGAGGAATTGTTACCAGGAGATTTAATCTTTTTTGGTACGCCCCAAAAAGCTACCCACGTTGGACTCTATCTCGGAGAAGGTTACTATATCCACAGTTCTGGTGAAAAAATGGGTCGCAATGGCATTGGCATAGATTTGCTTTCAGATTCAGGGGATGATGTTAGTCGATCTTATTATCAGCAATTGCGCGGTGCTGGTCGAGTTGTGGCAAGTTATCAACCGCAGTAATATCATGTCTGCTCGGCTAAGGCATCGCCCCGCCCGCGTCAGATGCCTAAATCTGATTTGTAGGGGCGGGTTTTACCAGTAATCTTTCATCCCAGGCGAAGTGAGTTGATCAACCCGCATAGCCCGC
>DNGG01000581.1 GCA_003486675.1 Cyanobacteria bacterium UBA11372 | reverse complement strand
CCGTTTGAATTTATCAAAAGTAATATCATGTCCGCGCTGATTGCCCATAATAAAAAACCTCACAGAGTCGTTGCGTAGGGACACGGCATCAAAGATATCTCGGACAAACAGATAACGTTAATAATGCCGTGCAAGGGCTGCCGATCGTGGGTAATTTACCGGACATGATATAACTGGTAAAACCCGCCCCTACAATCTCTACATGTTGATGTGTAGTAATGGCAATTACCAATTACCAATTACCAATTACCGGATTTGATTCTACCCACTAATCACTTTAATTAAATCGGGTAAGGGAGTGCGATGTTTCAGAAAATAGAGAATCTCCCGCAAACTTTGCAAGTTCTCAGGTGGATTCAAAAGCAAGGTATCGGCACTAATAATTTCTTGCCAATTTAACGGTTTTGGCTTTTCGGGCAATACCTGCGCCATCACTTGAAGAAACTCATGGGCAACGATACCGTAACCCGTCGTAGTCGGATGGATCGCATCGAGGCTGAAAATTCCACCCTGATATTTTTCCTCTGGATTAGTTTTATCGGCATATAACCTCAGATAGCGCGTATCCAGAATCGGTTTGCCATCAGCGGTAAATCGCTCTTTCGTAGCAGGATGGGATTTAAGCGCCGCCACTAATTCTTGAGGAAACTCGTAACCTGGATGCCCTTTCTGACGACGGTACGCTAGTCGATCTAGGCTGTCGCATATATCGACTACGTGCCAGCCGCGTTTATTTGCCTCTAGTTTAATAGCTTCATTGTACTCGTTAATTGCCGCATCGATTGTACGAGCTTGCTCGCGAGTTAAATGGGGGTATTTATCGGGTGCGCTAGCAAACTCCTCATCCCAAATCCAGAAGTGGGTGTAATATTCGTAATACCCATCCTCGCTGAGTTTTTGGTCGTCAGTAGCACCGGGAGTAATGCCGCGACTTACCGGCGGAATAGTGACGTGGGGGATAGTAGCGATGAAGACATTTTTGGCAGCGATCGCATCAATTTTATCTGCAATCTGCCACAGCAGAGTTTTGAAATGGGAAGGTAACCACAAATTGCAACTACGCTGATGGGCAAGTCGATCCAAATCCGCCGCAAGAGACCATTTAATCTTTAAATTTGTCACCGTACTCAAACAGTTATTTGACCCCAACCAGAAAATCAAATTTTCAATTCCACCCTGGGTTTTAGCAATTTCTGCCGCTGCACTCAACTGGGATAAATTTTCGTACTGTGCATCAAAACTCGGATTCAAAGTCCGCCTCGCCGTGCGGTACATCGCGAATTCAGGGATTTGATTGACTGTATTATCTTTTGGGATCGGAATAAATCGACGACAAGTCGCTTCAGTCAGCGTCTCGCAGTCACTCAACGCAAAACCCCAAACCGCCAGGTTATGATGTAAAGGCCCAGTTTGCGTAGATTGGGTTCCCTCGCCTCTTTCCCAGTAGTTTTCTACCCGATCTAGAAACCCTTGCGTAGCCAGAAAAGCCGAAATTGAATCAGAAACGCCGATCTTTTCGCCGAATTTTTCTGCCAGCATCTGAAACAGAGTTTCCAAGTTGACGGGTAAGCCACCTTCACCTGCGAAATCGGGAACTTTAAAGTCGGTTTCCCCCAAACACCTTGCGATCGTTGCTGGATAAGAAAGATGCGTCTGGGAAATACTCCCACTGAGGAACCCTTGAGTTAGACTATCTCCAATCGCAACAAGTTTGGCGGGCATGGTGCTGAATCCTTTTTTACCGTACTAAGGCATCTGTTATCGGGATTTAGGCATTTTCCCCTGTCAGACGCCAAACCCGTATGAGTGGTGTCACCCTGCTTTTGAAACCAAACCCGATTCAAATCGAGAATCAGCCACTAAAATATTAAAATATTTGGGCGTAAAGCCAGCTTTGTGGCAAGTATCAGGTATACGCGCGTTCCGCTCTGGAAACATTTCTTTTAATTACATACCCCTTGACAAACTTTGTCATAAATTAAACAATCATATTGCCGAATTAATGGTTCATCAGTCCGCAGTGTGTTAAAAATTCAACTGAAATCTTAAAAGCCTTACTGGAAAAGAATTTTATATTTTCAATCTGCTTTTGAGAGGCTTTGGCTGATTTAGCATGGTCTGGACCCATGAGCCGAGAAACCTCAAGCGATTACAACAAAAGGAAGTTACCGATATGGTATGTTTGACCGATTTGGAATTTGCTACCGATTTAAGCGATCGCGCTTCTGAAAAAATTTCTGGAGCTGCAGCCAATCCAGCGAATAATGGTAATGCTTCAAATGCTCCCGGACAGGCAACAGCCGCAGAAAATGCTCAAGCAGTATTGGATAAGCAGATCGCTAAATTTGGACTAAATCAATTAGACAATGGAGTGAAAGCTGGATTCAGCGCACCCACTAATAGCAATCACTTCTTCCAAGAACAAGGTGTCATCGGCAATCAATAAAATCTCAGAAACTAACAAATTTTTCATTGGATAATTAAATACCCAATTGTCCAAAAACATAGCAGTTCGTAGTGTGCGTTAACGAAGTGTAACGCAAGATTAATTGTGTCAGAACTGACGCAAAGTAGTTTGTAGGGTGCGTTAACCAAGTGTAACGCAAGATTAATTGTGTCAGCCGCTTACAATCTGGAAAATGCCCCAAAACGCCTGTGGACAAGTTGGAGCCGACTCCCAAAGGTTGAAGCAGGAAACTTTCCGTCGAGTTAAGCGAAATGCGCCCTTTGAGTAAGTTTTGTCAGTGTGGGGTAGTTTACCTTAAAGCTCCAACCATTGAGTGGGTCAAGTGTGGCTTCAAAGGAAAAATAAACATGACAATTGAGCTGAAAGCATCACCGCAAAAGATAGAACAAACACCATCGGCGATCGCCCAGGAACTCCCTTCGAGTATTGGTCTATTTTCGTTATTTCTGGCAGTCTTTGCCCTATCGTTTGCCGCAATCTTTATTAAATTAAGTGAACGCGAACTCGGCGCGGTTGCCACGATATTCAATCGCTTCTGGGTAGCCACTATCATCTTAGGATTGCTGAATTTCTTCAAGACTTTGAGCAACCTACAGTCTGATGAATTGTCGGTAGAACAGAAGCGTTACACAACTGGCGATCTAATCTTGTTGCTGGCAATGAGTTGTTTTTTCTCTGGCACTCTAGTCACTTGGGCTTGGTCTTTAACTCAGACGAGTGTCGCCAACTCTAATCTGCTGCATAACTTGACTCCACTTTTTACGACTCTGATGGGATGGCTGTTTTTAAATCAATGCTTTGGGGGCAGATTCCTCCTTGGCATGGTAATTGCCATCAGCGGAGCTATCTTAATTGGACTCGGCGATTTGCATTTAACGACAAATAACTTCACAGGTGACTCCCTTGCGATGCTATCTGCTCTCTTCTCTGCCGCTAACCTGTTGACTGTAGAAAAACTGCGAACAAAATTTTCAGCAACGACCCTACTCTTGTGGTGTTCCTTATTTGGGGCATTGTTGACCTTCCCCATCGTTCTGGTTACCGAAAATGTACTTTTTCCCTATTCGCTGGCTGGCTGGTTGACCATAATTTCTCAAGCTTTGGTCTGCCAAGTATTTGGTCAAAGTCTTCAGGCTGATAACCTCAAAAGATTTTCATCAGGGTTCGTTGCCCTGTTCTTGCTGCTCGATCCGGTGATTACTGCTATACTTGCCTGGATCATCTTTTCTGAACAGTTAAGTCCTGTGAACTTGTTAGGTTTTTCGGTAGTTTTGGCAGGCATATACCTGGCAAAATCCAGTCAAGCAGCCTACAAAGCCACTACTTTGGATCGTTGCTAACAATTTAAACTTATTGATAGCGATCGCAGTGGGGCACTCTGCTTGAATTAGCTATAAGATGCCGTAATTTACATCTTGCACCAATACAAAAATCCTCATAAAGATTCTATCATAAGAATTTGATAGTCCGGCAGCGGCGATAATTTTCATGGCGACAAGACAGACTTATCTGAAGTAGTATCCCTGACTCGTTCCTTTATAGATATGGGCTGATTTGCCAATCGATGCGTATCTGGTAACAAAGCATCAATAAGCACTTGTTTAACACATTTGACGACAAACTCTTCTTCTAACTCATCGGGTGGATTGCTTATAAAAGCAATGTCAATCGCGCCATTTCGCAACGCTCTAACTTGCTCACTAGGCGGCATCTCCTGGAAACGAATGGGAACTTGAGGATAGGTAAGACTAAATTTATGCAGGTTTTCACCCAAAAAACTCTGGAGGATTGTTGGGATATAACCAATAACTAAAGGCTCATCTGTATTGATGGAATAAGCCTTGATAGTTTGCACAGCGACATCACTACGCTGCAAAATATCTTTTGCTTGTTCGAGAAAAATTTTTCCCGCTTCTGTGAGTTTTAATCCATCCGATTGTCGGAGAAACAGCACCACACCCAGTTCATCTTCCAGGTTTTTGATTTGACGGCTTAACGCAGGTTGAGAAATATACAGCCTTCCAGCAGCACGGCTAAAACTGAGTTCTTCTGCAACAGTCACAAAATATTTAAGATGCCGCAATTCCATCTTTGTCTTCGCTATGCCTAAAAGTTATAACTGCCACGATCGTAAGGCATTTGACTTTACTGCTCTGTCGTGTTAAAGTAGATACCGCTTGCTATTTTAACGAAAGAATAGGCATTCTGAGGATGTCAACAATGAGGAATTTGCCGGAATATAGCATTTCTCAAAAGAGGTTTATTGCTCCTACTTCTGACTACTGATTCCTCTAAAGCTTTATATCACTTTAGTAAGAATAGCTATAGCGTCTGTCTGAAAATAAATACAGCAAATCAAACTGTATCAGGGTGATGTTGCTCTCGAGTTTAACCGGATTGCAAAATATTAAGGGTGCAAATGGATACCAAACAAATAGGCAAAATCATGGCGTTTTTATGTTCTATTCCTCCGAATAGCAATCTTCGCTTGATGTTGCAATTGGCTTTAGCGGTTTCGGTGCCTCAAGAAAAGTATGAAAATTTGTTATTACCTATGCAGCAAGACAAAGAGTTGCGCTACTTGCTAGAGGAAAATGATTTATTAATAAATTTAATTAACGCTGATGGTTTTCTAGAAGAATCAGAACAAAATATGTTAATGGAAGCAATGGATAAGGTGGGGATAGTTGTCCCTATGAACATGCAAATGATTGACGTACTAACTCAAGAGTTGACAGCAAATGTAGTTAAGGAAATTGAAGAGATAGAAACCTCTGGAAAGTTAGAAGGAATACCTCTGTTATGGGCAGAAACATAATTTGAAAAATTGTGATTGAGGGGGCATCAAGAAGGCAAAGGATATTACGATCGTGAACAAGAAAAAATTAATAGATGCTTTAGAAAATCTATCAAGGCAGGCTCATCGTAGTGATGAAGAACAATTTTTTATCAGAATGCTGAGGCAGATTTGGCAAATTGATTGGTCTGTTCCTCCCTCTGCTGTTTGGCGTAATCTGATCGGCAGGAATCAGGATTATTTTCTGGGTTTCATGGAACTAGATGATGGAGACGAAAAAGAAGAGAAATGGTTGCTTGATTCTATGGATGAAAATGTTAAAGCATTTATCCAGAAAAGTAACGATAGTGCTTGGAAAGTCAAGCTTGTAGAAACTATCGATGAATTGAATCAACTGCGCCTTAAGATCCAAAAGTAAAAGAAGATAAACATTTCACCATCAGGCGTAGATATTGTTATAATTCAGGCTCTCCCATACTGAGAGCGATCAATTTATTCAATCATTATTAGGTTGGGTTGAGCTAAGCAAAACCCAACTATACCAGCTAATAAGTTGGGTTTGGTACCTCAACCCAACCTACAACTAAACAATTTTCTATCGTCGAGTACAACAAGCTGTTTTATTACTTATAATTTCTATGAATGTTGCCAGCAAAAATTGGTTTGAATTAGCGCTAAATTTAAGAGGTTCCGTCATTCGGGATATCAAAATTCAAGTACTTTTAAGCATGGTAATTGCTCTGATCGTTACCATCCTTTACAAACGGGGATATTCAGGTTTTAGCCAGCCCATTTTAGCCGGATTAATTCCGGGGATTGTTTTAGGGTTGATATTAGTTTTCCGCACTAATACAGCCTACGAAAGATTCTGGGAAGGCTGGCATATTGCAGGTATGACTATATTTACGGGGCGCAACCTTTCCCGACAAATGTGGTTTACAATTCCTGAAAAAACTTTAGAAGATCGTCAGGAAAAAGCAGCTTATGTGCTACTAATTGCAGCTTTTTTTATAGCAATGAAACAGCATTTAAGAGGCGCTGGGGTTAACAAACATTTAAAGTCTGTGGTTTCTCCAGAACAATATTTTGAGTTAGAATCTGTCACCAATATGCCTTTGAAGGTGACGCAATGGATTGGCAGATATCTAACTAAACAGTATGAGCAAAAGCAGATAGATAGTTTTCAATTTTCTGCTATGAATCTTTTGCTAGATCGGTTAGTTGAATGCTTGTCTCGCTGCGAACGTATTTTAGCCGCACCGATGCCTCACGCTTATTCAATTCACTTACGACATTTATTAATTCTGTATTGTTTTGCCCTGCCTTTTCAGATGGTGAAAGATTTGCAATGGTGGACAATTCCAGTTAGTGGGGTAGTGGCTTTTGCATTATTTGGTATTGAAGCGATCGGTCTAGAAATTGAAAATCCCTTTGGATATGATGCTAACGATATTCCCCTTGATAAACTTTGTCATAAATTACACAATGATATTGAAGAATTAATTGCTTCTAAAACAAAATCAGATAGCATCGGCTGACGCTACCGATGCAACCGGAAATGATATCACGATCAAATAATTATATTCAGATGTAAAAGGCTATGACCCTCACAGAACGGTTTAAGCGTTTCACGATTTTACATTCCAATGATATGCATGGAGACTTTTTAGCAGAAGCTTCGGGTCTTGGAGAAGGTCATGTGATTGGTGGTATGGCCCTGCTTTCTGGATATATTAATAAGGTGCGCCAGTCAGAGAAGAACGTGCTGTTTGTTATTTCTGGCGATATGCTCCAAGGTTCGACGATTGATTCGGAATACCAAGGGATTTCAACCATATAAGTTATGAATTACCTGGCTCCTGATGTCGTCACCTTGGGAAACCACGAATTAGATTATGGCTTGCCTCACTTATTATTCCTAGAAAAGTTGGCGAATTTCCCCATCGTGAATGCCAATTTATATATTAAAAAGTATAACCGACGCTTGATGAATCCCTATTTGATCCTCAATGTCGATGGATTCGATATTATGTTTATCGGCATTGTTACCGAAGAAGCGCTTAAGACCGATCGAGATTCTGATGCCGGAGAGCGATCGCTTGGGAAAATAATCTGTTAACGGGTTTTAGTTCTGGGGGAAGGTGAGCGATCGCACCGGAGAAGCTGTGCAACAAAACAAAACTTGCCCAGCAGCGCGTGCCGCTGAGCAAGTCGAAAATGGCAAACAGCTACTCTAGGTGCTGGTCAATTAAAGCGATCAGCTTAGCGATCGCCTCTTGCTCTTGCAACAACAGTTCCTTAAGCTGACGCATCTGTTCGGTGTTCGGCGGACGATGCACCAAATCATCAACGAACTCCAATATCGGCGAAAATCGCCTGCGGCTATTAGCACTTTCGGTGCTGAGCTTATTCCAGCGTTCGTGGGCAGCTTTCGCCCTTTCTAGTCCCAGCGTGGTTTTCGCTATGCGCTGTGCGGTGCGCTCAGGTGTGAGACATTTTCTCCCAGTCATCCTCGTCTCCGTAAATATCTCTTAGTTTTTGTTCCACTTCAGTTAGCCTCTCGGCGTTCCTCCCAACTTCATCTTCTATCGCATCGGTTCTGATCTCTAGATTCTCAATAGATAAATCCAACGCCTCAACAAAACTCTCCAACGTGTCCATCGGTTCGGGTTGGGGCGTGCCGCCGTTAGGCCCATTGCTGTTGGTCATCGCTTTTCCTCATTGATAAGAAACTGGCGATCGCCAAGCGTGCCTCCAGGCATATCGCTGCGATATATGAAGCGATCGCCAGCGTTGCTACAAAGCTGTTACCGAGTCTTAACCCAATTAGCTAGTTCGACCCAGCGGGATGCGCTTAGTAACAATGCTCATGTATTCCCCATCTCCATTGGGGACAGGCATGATGAAGCTCCACTCGCTGACCTGAGCGAAGTTGAGCGTGTACAGCCAGCGAATGGTGTATTGGACGCCATATGCGGAGCCATAAATAACCACCCTCACAGATTCGTAATCGCCTGTCCGCACTGGTAAGGTATCAAGACCAGGAATAACCGAGGGCAAAGTGTCGCCACCCCCAGGCACGAAGCCCACAGTTTGTGCGTAAACCATTTGCGGCGGGAAACTTAGTACCGTTCCCCACCCGAAGCCAAAGTTTGTCATGATCAATTTGCCCTCCTAGAGGCTTGTCTGTAGGAGCGGAAGTCGTCGCGCTTGGGATTTCGCAGATTCCAAGCGCGGCGCATATTTCACCTTTATATCATACAATGGTACAAAGGTGGGATAAAATAGGACTAAAAATGGCAAAAAAAAGAGATGAGAGGCTTAGACTTGCGCCCCTTGGTGAATACTATGAAGATGCACTAAAGATCGAGGCTGCTATAAAGAACCGCACCACTGCGGCAGAGGCAGCAAGCTTGCTCTGTGCCAAGCTTCAGGAGAGAAAGGCGAATAGGGCAGAAATGGTGCAATATCTTGCAAACAAACGCGGCATATCTGAGAAAGAAATGTGGGTACAACTTCTCAACGGTGAGGGTGATATATCTGAAGAAGAATCAAGCCTTTATTCGCAGGGGATAGAGCAGTAATAGTTTGTAGGGTGCGTTAACGAAGTGCAACGCACCTTTAATTGTGTAAAAGTCCTTATTTTAAGATTATTTGTTGCTTTTAGAGTCTCCCCTCGGTGTTGACGCTGACAATAATTAATAACTACGCCCGCGCCACTGAGTAGGCTTTTTCAGAGAAGATAGCAAAATTCTGACAAACGCTAAGGGATCTGCTAAAGGAGAAAGATAAAAGGTAAAAGGTAAATCTAAAAAGTGCGGAGACTTCTGGTTTTTTCCTTGATAAGATGGCGCGATCGCAAACAACAACCCCACCCTAATCAACACCAAAAATAAGTTTAACGCCAATAACAGCAGCACAAAAGTAGGGGCAGTGCCCCCGTGCCTGCCCCAGATGCCCCCGTGCCTGCCCCAGATGCCCTCGTGCCTGCCCCAGGTGCAGAGGAGCAGAGAAGAAACCAATAAAATCGGTAAGGGTAATCCTTGCACAGATAGTAGCAGCCATAAATCGCTCCAAACTTGTGCGGGAGAAGCAGCATCTTTCAAATCCAAACTGCGCCCCCACTCTTTCCAAGTTTCGGCTGCACCTTCGTACATCCTGACTTTTAATACCTTCGCCCCATCCAAAAACCCGACTTTATATCCAGCGGCGGCAATGTTCCGCGCCAAGGTTACATCGTCACAAAACGAACTTCGGGCACTGGTGTATCCACCTACGGCTGCCAGCACCGACCGACGGCACAAAAAGCACTGACCGTTTGCCATCACACGTTCTGGCGTATCGGAATTTACCCCGGCAGAGTCGAAGCGATACAGCAACGTCATCAAGAGTGCCGGTTGTAACCACCACTCGCCTCGGTATTTGAGGATAAATTGAGGCGAGAGGGAAACCAGATCGTATCCTTCCTCTTGGGCTGTTTTTACCAAAGCGGCGACTAACCCAGGACGAGGTTGAGTATCGGCGTCGATGCCTAAAATCCATTCGCTGTTGTCGCTACTGTGCAAAAAACCTGTATGCAATGCCCAAGGGCGTCCTACCCATCCGGGCGGTAAAGGTTCATCTGTAATCGGGCGAAAGCGCGGATCTTTTGCGGCGGCGGCTTTCACCAAATCGAGAGTACCATCAGACGAGCGACTGTCTACGACGATAATTTCCCG
>DNGG01000273.1:4517-6969 GCA_003486675.1 Cyanobacteria bacterium UBA11372 | reverse complement strand
GGGTTGGGTTGAGAGCATATAAATCTGTATCCTTAGGTAGATGACTAAGCTTGAGTGCGACAAAAATTTGGCAGAAATATTATTGTACCCGGAGCGATCCCATGCCAGCGAACGAATTTTCTAAAGTCAATATTAAAATTTCCCATGCGATCGCCCCAACAGTTCCCACCCCCGGTGATGAAACGAACATGGATGACAAGCAGTTGCTCCAAGACGCTGCATCACTACCAACTACTGATGACCGCAGCCTTGCCGCCTACGACTACTTTCTCCCAGAGGATCTGATCGCTCAAAATCCAGTCACGCCGAGGGATAGCGCCCGCCTGCTCGTCGTCTTGCCAAAAGAGGGTCACGCCCACAGAATATTTCGCGATTTGCCGGAGCTGCTGCAACCGGGGGATTTACTGGTGCTAAACAATACTCGCGTCATCAGAGCCAGACTCTACGGGCGCAAAATCAGCGGCGCATCGGTGGAAGTCCTGCTGCTCGAAGAACGCCAAAATAACACTTGGTTAGCTCTAGTCAGACCTGGTAAACGCTTGCTCAAAGGCGCGAAGATTATTTTTGACCCGCCATCTTTGAGCACAGAGGCAGAGGACTCCGGGGGCAGAGGACTCCGGGGGCAGAGGGGTACAGAACAGTCTCAAATCCAAAATATACTCAGTGCGAAGGTTCTGGCGGTAGACGAGGCGACTGGGGGACGTATTTTAGAATTTGATATCCCAGAAGGAAAATCTCTCACCGAGTTGTTGGACGAATTCGGAAACGTGCCGTTACCGCCTTATATTACAAACTCCCAAGCGTTACCAGAACAGTATCAAACCGTCTATGGCTCTCGAGCGGGTTCGGCAGCGGCGCCTACGGCGGGGTTACACTTTACCGAAGAGTTACTCGAAAGATTACAACAACGGGGGATTGAGCGGACTTTTGTGACGCTGCATATCGGCGTGGGGACGTTTCGACCTGTGGAGGTGGAAGACGTAACCCAGCATAAAATGCATGAGGAATGGGTAGAAGTAAGCCCGGAAACGGTAGCAAAAATCCGCGCCACAAAAGAGCGAGGGGGGCGGGTGATTGCTGTCGGAACGACCTCGGTGCGATCGCTCGAAGCAGCAGCGGCAGCAACTGGGCAATTGCAAACTTTTTGCGGTAAGACCGATTTGTTTATCTATCCGGGTTATCAGTGGCGCGTTGTCGATGGATTGATGACTAATTTTCACCTGCCTCGGTCTAGTTTGCTGATGCTGGTGAGTGCCTTAGTGGGGCGTCAGAGGCTGCTAGATTTGTATACTGAAGCGATCGCTCACAACTATCGCTTCTATTCCTTTGGCGATGCCATGTTGATTTTGCCAACATCTGGTAATGGCTAATGGCTAATGGCTAATGGCTAATGGGAAGAAAACGCGATTAGCAAGCTTGCAATTACCAATTACCAATTACCAATTACCAATTACCTTCTACCAAAAATGTTTAAAAAGTCCTTGTCGATTTATCTTGTTGCTGCCGTTACCAGTTTCGTCTTAACGCCGTTGCATCCAGTCATCGCCGGTAATAAACAACTGGTGGAAGGTGTTTTAACGCAAAACTTGGAAGCGGCGCGTTCCTTCCAGCAAGGGGTGAATTTTTACAATCAAGGCGACTTTGAACAAGCAGGGCGCGCATTTCGTCAAGCACTAGGACGCGACTCTAACATTGCTCTAGCGCAGCATTACTTGGGGATTATTCAAAGCAAACAAGGCAATTTTCCCGGTGCGATCGCAGCTTTTCGGGAAGCGGTGCGACTCGATCCGAGTTTGGCACAAGCTTACTACAACCTCGGCGTTGCTTTGTATCAACAAGGCGAACTACAAGAAGCCAGCGCCGCTTTTGCACAAGCGATTCAAATCGATCCTAGCAATCCGGATGCTTTCTACAATTGGGGACTGACTTTGTATCAACAAGAGCAGTTTTCCCAAGCCAGCACGGCCTACCAACAAGCAATTCGACTCGCGCCCCATAATGCCAATGCTTACTATAACTTGGGACTAGCTTTGGAAAAAGAAGGTCAGCTAAAAGCGGCAACTTCTGCCTATCAACAAGCTGTTAGTATCGATCCCCGTTTTGTGGCGGCGCGAAATAGTTTGGGCAACGTTTTAGCGAGACAAAACCAGTTAGAAGCCGCTATAATTGCCTATCGGGAAGCCGTTAACCGCCAGCCTAATAATGCGAGTGCTAACTATAACTGGGGCATGGCTTTGTATAATTTAGGCCGCCTTCGAGATGCCAGCGCCCGACTGAGAAGGGCGAGAGATTTATATCGTCAGCAAGGCGACTTGGAAACAGCGGATCAAATCGATCAGTTTGTGCGGGAAATTCAGGCAAAATAGCACTGGGTAATGGGTAATGGGTAATGGATACAGCGGATTGCTTTTCGTGTGAGGGAAAGCCTTTAGGCTTCGTTTGTATAGCGGCA
>DNGG01000273.1:0-4302 GCA_003486675.1 Cyanobacteria bacterium UBA11372 | reverse complement strand
TTTGTATAGCGGCACCCTTAAGGGTGCCGCTATACAAACTTTCGGTGTACCTCACTTGAAAAGCAATCCGCTATAATATCGTTTCCGCTTGCATCTGGGGGGGCGGGTTTACCAGAGTTATTTGTTGCTGCCAAAGGTGATTGGTAAAACCCGCCCCTACAAAAATCTACGGGCTTTTCCCAATTACCAATTACCAATTACCAATTACCAATTACCCACGCCTTTAAATTGGCAGGCGATCGAGATCTTTGTTAGAGCCAATTACTACCATAATTTCACCCTTTTGAAGGCGTCGGTTGGGGTTAGGATTGACTTCAAATGTGCCATCGTTAACTACGGCTAGCAAGTTTAAACCATAACGACTTCTAAGTTGCAGCTCGTAGATAGTTTTGCCGTCAAATTCTTTGGGGACGATCGCTTCTACAATGCTGTTGTGTGGGTCCAGCTCAAAGCGGTCTAAAATAGCAGGTCTAGTGAGCGATCGCGCCAATACACAACCAGCTTCGTGTTCCGGATAAACTACGTGGTCTGCTCCTACTTTTTTTAATAGTTTACCGTGGACTTCTGAGGAAGCTTTCGCCACCACGTGGGGGACGCCTCCTTCCTTCAAATTCAGCGTAGTAATAATACTTTCTTGCAAATAGTTACCGATGGCAACAATCACCGTATCAAACTCAAAAATTCCGGCTTCTTTTAGCGCCGATGGTTCGGTTGAGTCGAGTTCCAACGCATGACCTACAATCTGATCGGTCAAGACTTGAGCGACTCGTTTTTCATCAACATCGGTTCCCAGCACGTCGTATCCTAAACTGTGCAGCGTCGAGCATACCGCTCGCCCAAAGCGCCCCAAACCAATTACGGCGTACTGTTTATTATCTTTGCGTAAACTGCGAAAAAAACCTATGGACGACAGATTCACTTTTTTCTACCTTTGTTATCAAAAATTTGGCGAGAAAAACCCCTACAAGCCCAGTCTTATCTTTCCAGCCTAGCAGATATTTTCTGCCACGATTACCCTACGAGTAAGTTTTCTTCCGGGTAGCGAATTGTACTGGGGCGGGGGTCGCCTAAAAGCGATGACATCAGCAGCAGAACGCCTACCCGTCCGACGTACATTGTCACAATTAAAACTAGCTTCGCCGCCCCTGAGACGCTAGCGGTAATTCCGGTGGAAAGACCAACTGTGGCAAAAGCGGACACGACCTCAAACAAAATTTGAATAAAATTAAAGTTTGTATCCGTCAGCGAGATTAAAATTGTGGAAATAATCACCGTTGCAAACGAGCCTATAAACACGCCAACCGCTTTCAGAATCAGAGATAGAGGAATTTTTCGCTCGTACAAAATCGCTTCTTCTTTCCCTTCTAAAATTGCTTTAGTACAAGTGGTTAAAACTCGCAGCGTTGTCGTTTTAATCCCGCCTCCCGTCCCGCCCGGACTTGCGCCAATAAACATAAAAGCAATCGTAATAAATAAACCCGCCGTGGTCATTTTGGCAAAATCAATCGTGTTAAAACCGGCGGTTCGGGGCGTCACCGATTGAAACCAAGCTGCTAAGATTTTGGTTTTTAAGTCCATAGAACCAAACGTATCGGGGTTTTTCTGTTCTATGAGAAAGAAGGCGATCGTGCCGATGATTAAGAGAATTAAAGTAGTGCTGGTAGCGACTTTAAAGTTGAGAGAGAAGATGATGCAATGGGTTTTTCTGAGGATGCGATCGCGCAACCACAGGTACATTTCCATAATTACCTGGTAACCAATCCCGCCAAAGATAATCAACCCAGTTACCGTCAGGTTTAATAGCACCGATGATTGATAGCCGATAAAGTTATCTTTGAACAAACTAAACCCGGCATTATTCCAAGAATTGATGCTATGAAAAATTGCGTACCACAGTCCCCGATCAAAACCATAATCGGGAACAAAAACAGCCAGCAGCAGAAAGACTCCGGTGAGTTCAAATATTAGCGTTGTGGCAATAATCGAGCGCAGCACTTGGGCGCTTCCCTGGATTCCGGTTCGGTCTAAAGCTTGTTGAATTGCCACTTTATCTCGTAAGCTAAACCTGGCACCAATCAGCAGTAAAAGAAAAGTGGTTGCCGTCATGTACCCCAGTCCGCCAACTTGGACAAGTATGGCAACAAACAGCTGACCCCAGAATGAAAAATAAGTGCCGACATCGACAACCGACAAACCCGTAACGCAGACAGCAGAAGTTGAGGTGAATAAAGCCACTAACGGGTCATTCCAAGTGCCGCTGCTGCTAGAAAACGGCATTATCAACAAAAGGGCACCGAAACCGATCACGGCAAGGAACCCCAAGCAAATCGTTCTAGAAATTGTCATGGATTGGTTGCAATTCGATCCAACAATACTTTTGATCGCGTGTCATGTAAAGTACCCTTGCGATTAAACTAATTTTAGTCTGCATTAAAGCTCTGGGTTCTATGACAGCAACACTTTACGAGCAAATTCAGCAATTTTACGACGCCTCCTCGGGTTTGTGGGAGCAAATTTGGGGCGAACACATGCACCACGGCTATTATGGCGCAGATGGTAAGCAAAAAAAAGACCGCCGTCAAGCTCAAATTGACCTGAATGAAGAGCTACTCCGATGGGCTAATTTACAAGGGGCGCAAACTATTCTAGACGTAGGCTGCGGCATTGGGGGCAGTTCGCTGTATCTGGCTCAAAAGTATAACGCCACAGTCACCGGAATTACCCTCAGCCCGGTTCAGGCATCGAGGGCGAAGGAAAGGGCAGCAAGTGCTAATCTAAGTCAACAGACTTCGTTTCAGGTAGCAGATGCATTGAATATGCCTTTTGCCGATGCATCTTTTGACTTTGTTTGGTCTATGGAAAGCGGCGAACACATGCCGGATAAAGTTAAATTCTTGCAAGAATGCTACCGAGTGCTAAAACCGGGGGGAACGTTTTTAATGGCGACTTGGTGTCATCGCCCCGTGACGCTCCCCGATGGATATTTGACGCCGGATGAATTAAAGCATTTGGCAGAGATTTACCGAGTCTATTGCTTGCCTTATGTCATTTCTCTGCCCGAATATGAGCAAATTGCTCGCAATGTTGATTTTCAAGATATCCGGACGGATGATTGGTCAACTGCTGTAGCGCCATTTTGGAATGTAGTGATTGATTCTGCCTTCAATCCGGCGGCGATTGTTGGTTTAATTTTTAGCGGTTGGACGACGATTCAAGGAGCGCTTTCCCTGTCTCTGATGAGTCAAGGATATGAGCGGGGATTGATTCGATACGGGGTGTTGCGAGGGAGTAAATAGATGAGCGATACTTATTTTGATAAATCGGTAAGTCAACCAACAAGCTGGCTGTATGCTTTTTGGAAGTTCAGCCGTCCCCATACAATTATTGGCACGAGTTTGAGCGTTTTGGGATTGTATTTGGTGGCAATCGCGCTCTCACCCCCCCACTTCTCCACCACCCATCTGTTGCAGCTATTGGGAACTTGGCTCTCCTGTTTGTGCGGCAATATTTACATTGTCGGGTTAAACCAATTAGAAGATATCGAAATCGACCGGATTAATAAACCCCACTTGCCTTTAGCAGCAGGGGAATTTTCACCCCAGCAAGCTAAGATAATTGTCGGCGTGACCGGAATATCCGCCCTGGTGTTGGCGGGGTTTTTGGGGCCGTTTTTATTGGGCATGGTTGGGATTAGTTTGGCAATTGGCACGGCTTATTCTTTACCGCCAATCCGGTTAAAAAGGTTTCCTTTTTGGGCGGCGATTTGTATTTTTAGCGTGCGCGGGGCAATTGTTAATTTAGGTTTGTTTTTGCACTTTAGTTGGGTGTGGCAAAATCAATTTACAGGTTTCACAGGCAAGATGCCTGTGCCACAAGAAATACCAGCAGAAGTTTGGACGCTGACGCTGTTTATTTTGGTGTTTACCGTGGCGATCGCTATCTTTAAAGATATCCCCGATATGGAAGGCGATCGCTTGTACAATATCACCACTTTTACCCTGAAATTGGGCGCAAATTCTGTATTTAATTTGACCAGATGGACTATCGGCATTTGCTATCTAGGCATGGCAATTGCTGGCTTGTTGTGGCTAGATTCTGTAAACCAGGTATTTTTAGTGACAACGCATTTGGCAGCATGGGGTTTAATGGGGTGGCGCAGTTTGGGGGTAGACTTGCAGGATAAGCGAGCGATCGCTAGTTTCTACCAATTCATCTGGAAATTGTTTTTCTTGGAATATTTAATTTTTCCCGCTGCGTGTTTATGGCATTAAGGAAAATTGAATTATTGGACAGGCAAGATGC
>DNGG01000240.1:1346-4938 GCA_003486675.1 Cyanobacteria bacterium UBA11372 | reverse complement strand
ATAGTCATGCGAGATTTAAAAGGCGCGAAAGCAGAAGCATTGCGGGAGAAAATCGAAGCCGGAACTCCAGGGGTTTTTACCTGCGGCGCACCCCAATTGTTGGGACATTATTACGAACCGGCATTAGGTCAAAGAATAGAAGGTTTGGGATTATTAGATTTTGTCAGCAAACATCCGGGACCAGATGCGCGGCGGTGTATTGGAAATGTAGTTTTTGAAGTTACTGCTTCGCGTTTAGCCCAAGATTTACAAGCAATGTTAGGCAAGCCAGCGGTAATAATTGGCTTTGAAAATCATGGCGGTAGGACTTATTTGGGAAAAGTAGAACCGCTAGGAAAAACAATCAGCGGTTATGGAAATAACGGCGAAGATGGAACAGAAGGAGCATTTTATCGGAATGCTATAGCAACTTATTCCCACGGCCCACTTTTGCCTAAAAATCCCTTTGTGGCTGATTGGTTAATTCAAACAGCATTAGCAGAAAAATATCAAACACCAATATCTTTAGAACCGCTGGATGATACTCTGGCAATGCAGGCACGGGAAGCAATGTTTAAACGGTTGGGTGTTGGTGAAGTTGTTGCTGGTAAGCGCTAGTACATTCGCGTAGCGTCTCGAAGAGAATCGCCGATCTTGATTGGGAACGCATGGCTAGACAGTTTGAGTTAAATCGGATACATCACATGGACTGCCTAGAAGGTTTAAGGCAGATGCCAGAAAATTTTGTTGATATTGCTATCACCAGTCCTCCATATTGGGGACAAAGGGGTGATGAAGGAATTGGCTTAGAGGAAGATCCACGGGACTATGTTAACAATGTAAGTGAGATTTTACTTGAAGTTATGCGGGTTCTTAAACCTACTGGACTTCTTTGGCTAAATCTTGGTGATGCTTATAATACTCCGATTAACTGGAGACTGGACGATCTCAAGTATTCAACATTGGGATCGGATGGTAAAGGTTTAGCGCCTACCAACTCTGCTTACACAAAAGATCGAGGGACACGGCGTGCTTTTATCCAAAAAGAAGTAGGTTGGCTTCAGTATGGCAATCTACTTGCTCTACCCTGGAGAATTGTACTTAAACTATGCGATCGCGGTATGTATTATCGAGGTGAGGTGATTTGGTCAAAAAGAAAAGCGATGCCTGAAGGTCAGTGTCGCAGACCCCACCGCAAGCACGAATCAATATACATCATTGCCAAGAACGAAAAACATAGTTTTCGTACCAAACCGCCTGTTCCATCGGTATGGGACTTGAAACCCGATCCCGTCGAGGATAAGGGACATACCAGCACTTTCCCCTTAAGTTTACCCATCGCTTGTATAGAAGCTAGTGGAAGTGAAAAAGGAATAGTACTCGATCCATTTATGGGAAGCGGAACTACTGGAATGGCTGCTGTTATCAAAGGTTTTGATTACATAGGCTTTGAAATCAATTTAAAGAATGTTGAAAAAGCTTACAAAAGAATAAACACAGTATCCTATCAACTATGCTTTGATCTATAAAGTCTGTTTGTATCGTTCCCAAGCTGCGATTACCTGAGATGGGAAAATATCATCTTGTGGTTTCAACGAACAAACAAATATACGTTTTCCACTAGGCGTATATTCTGGACTAGGAATTGTTCTCAAATTGTACGAGAAACAAGCATCGAACGAACCATGTTGCTCAATATACCTACGCTTATCTGAAGGCTGCTCGTTACTTCCAAGTTCACCTCGGTTGACTAGATCGCCAGCAGGAGGTGGAAACGATTTAGAATCGAATGTGTAAAGAAAGCTAATCAATCCACGTCTGATCATAGCCTCACTACAAGGCACATCATCTGAAACACGTTCTGCCAGAGAAGCTTTACTGTGTACGCCACCGAAAATTACATTTCTTCCTTCGTAATCACCGTAGAAGGCTAAATCTAATTTTGAGTCACCAACTTGACCAGTTAATCCCATTTCCCTGAGAACTTCTGCCTTAGCTTTTGCAGAAAGTAGCGCTTTGATGGTAATTCCATGTAGCTTAAGAACTGATGCATAACGCCTTTCTATAAATAATTCAATCGCTTCTCCACCTGCTCTTACCCAGCTTTGTTCAGGTTTGGATTGCTTATACTCTCTGATATATATGCGGTAAGCTATATGCTGATATATATCGCTTGGATTAAGATCGGGAAGTTCATTAACAGCAAATTCTAAAGCTTGAGCAATTGCATCACGATTTTTGAGCTGCGGACGTGATGTGTTTAGACTAGCGAACAGCGTTGACATGTAATTTTCAACACGAAGGTACTGTTCTGTAGTAATTCCTTGAAGAAAAACTTCTTTGATCTGTCCTTCCCAAACAAGTTGCTGAAAAACTCCATTGTTAGCCTCTATCACCTGTCCCTTTATGGGAAGAGGAGTCACTTTTCCTTCTCTAGGAAACCAACCTATATCCTCAAAAAACTCGTGAGGTTTATAATCAAGACCTTGCAACCAGTCAAATAACTCAATTACATCAAGTCTGCGCTCGAGTCCTTCAACTTTGGCAACATACGACTGGTGCTGTCCAAGCTTTTGAGCTAGCGTAGCTTGTGTGATGCTACGCCCTATTCGAGCATTAACTAGCTCTGTTATTAACTGAATGTATCTTGGGTCATGGATCGTACTCATTTTGCCAATATGAACACGATGCCGGTAAATATCCCAAAATAGGATATTATGCCAGCCCAAAGCCTTGACGGTCGCAGCCCAATGCCGGTATGCTCTTCTGCTATAGGTTGCTTTGGCTCTACGCTACCCAAAGCTGTTAGCGATCGCTCTCCAACTCTAAGACAAAACCGAGATGTGCGATTCTGTTCGCGATCGCTTCACACCCAGCCTGTGCGCCAGCAAGTATCGCGCCAACTATCCTTAAAGTAAGAAACCCCTAGCAGGGAGTTGGTAAAATGTCCGTTGAGATCGCTACTGAAACAATGCCCGAAACTACGGCGGTAGAAAACTGGAAACCTGCCATGCCGCCTAATGACTTAATTTTTGACGATGGAGAACCCTTGGAAACCAACCGTCACCGCATCGCCATGAATCTCCTGATTCGTTCGTTGCAACAAGCTTGGTGCGATCGCAACGACTTTTTCACCGGCGGCAATATGTTCGTTTACTTTAGCATCGAGCAAGTCCGCAACAAAGACTTTCGAGGGCCAGATTTTTTTGTTGTCCTGGATGTGGATGGTAATAAAGAAAGGCAAGGTTGGGTAGTCTGGGAAGAAGGTGGGCGTTACCCAGATGTGATAGTTGAATTAATGTCTCCTTCGACTGCTGAAATAGACAAGGGATTTAAAAAGAATCTTTACGAGCGAGTTTTTAGAACCAGAAATTACTTTGTGTTCAATCCTTTTAACCCCAATTCTCTCGAAGGATGGCAATTAGATCCTAACTTTCACTATCAGCCATTAGCACCAAACGAACAAGGTTGGTTGTGGTGCGAGGCATTAGGCTTTTGGTTAGGAACTTGGCAAGGAACTATAGATCGAGATTCAACGATGTGGTTGCGGTTTTACGATACCCAAGGCAATCTTGTGTTGCTACCGGAGGAAGCTGCCCAACAACAAGCGCAA
>DNGG01000240.1:0-1106 GCA_003486675.1 Cyanobacteria bacterium UBA11372 | reverse complement strand
CGCAAGCTGCCCAACAACAAGCGGAAGCTGCCCAACAACAAGCTGAAACTGCCCAACAACAGGCGCAAGCTGCCCAACAACAGGCACAAGCTGCCCAACAACAGGCACAAGCTGCCCAACAACAAGCTGAATCCGAACGTCAACGGGCTGAACGTTTGGCGGCACGGTTACGAGAGTTGGGGGTAGATGCCGATAGTCTCTAACCGAAGCAAGCGGCTAAATCTTTTTCTGGGGTTGCGATCGCTAAATCCACAAACCCGGTTTCGTAAAATAAACCGGGTTTCTCAAATCTTCATCGTCAAAAGTGCTATTTTTGTAATACCAACTTGAACGCCGTAGGCCATAACAGTTTTGTCACAAAACAAATTAACAACAAACTTTTGTAGAGGTGTTATGAAAACATCAATTTTGAAAGCATTTTTGCTAACCGTTGTCCTATTTATTACCTCAATCATGGTAATTTCCGATATGGCTTTGAGTAACCCGCTTTTGCGCGGTTCTCAGTTTATTGCCGAAACAACGTTAACCAGTCAGCCATCAGCAGAAATGCCATCAAAAGAAACAGCCAATATCGCTCCTTCAGAGCCATCAAAGGCTAAAGTTGAAGTGACCGAAAGCACTCAACAATCTACGCAGAGTAAAGCAGGCGAGTTAACGCAGAAAGCTTCCCAACCCCAAGAAACCCCATCTGAGTCAGGCGGGCCTTACGATATGGAAGCGATCAAAGCTTTCAATCGAGCTTTGTACGGTTCGTAATATCCGCTTGAGAATCCCGGTTTCTAGAAACCCGGTTTCTACGAAAAATCGTTGGGAAAGGCAACCAGAGATATGCATACCCTAGCTAGCGCGAACGACGGTCGAAACCGGGATTCTGTAGACGGTTCGTGATATCCGCTTGAGAATCCCGGTTTCTTTAAGAAACCGGGATTCTGTAGACTTTTTAACTAAAACGCCGTAAGTCCCCACAAATCTAGTAGGGGCTATTATTTATATTGCGAAATATAATAGGGCTTTATTAGTACCCTGAGGGGGTATTTTTTACCAAGGGAATTGGGAAGAAGGAACAAGAATGAAGCTCTCATAGATCCAAGCTGAATTAGTCAACG
>DNGG01000327.1:8917-29661 GCA_003486675.1 Cyanobacteria bacterium UBA11372 | reverse complement strand
CCATGAGCAATTAGCCATGAGCCTCTAGACTTAATCTATCTGAATTGAAGTGGGGGCGGAAGGGGCGCTGGTGCTGCTGGGGATGAGGGTTTTACGATAATCGGCGTAGAGGCGATCGCGCCAGTTGAAAAATGTCTCGTATGCCATACTATCGGCGATGCCGGGGATGCCTTTGCCTTTGAGGTTTTCTGGAATATCGAGATAATTTCCCGATGGAAACTTGAGCAGCATACTCAATCCGGCGACGGCGAAATCTGCCAGGGTGGGATGATCTGCGACTAGATAGGGTCTATTCATTAATAGCAGGCACAGGGCTTCTAAATCTTGCTTGATGTCTTCGGTAGCCGATTGTACGACATCGGGGCCGAAACCAATGCCAAAACCCAGGATGTTTACCAATTCGCTGGGTACGGAACCAACTAAAACTTTCAGCACATCGGGTGTGGCTGAAGGTAAAAGTGCGGTGCGGAGACTTAAACTTTGACTCAATGCGCCATAGAGTACTTTACGGCTTTTGACCCCGATCGACTCGTCTGCCCATTCTTCCATCAGCAAGCAGACTCCGCGCAGTTGAGGATCGGCGGGGATGAGGGGACGATCTGGGTATTTGCGATCGAGGTATTTGGCGATCGCAGTCGAATCAGCAATCACCTCGTTGCCGTCTTTTAGCACCGGCACCTTTCTCTGCCCTGACATTTTGAAAATATCTAACTGCCCAATCCCTGGCGTCACCTCTATTTTCCGGTATGCCAGCCCTTTGTAATCCAGAATCAGCCTTACTTTTTCCGAGTATTGTGACAATTCAAATTGGTATAACTCTAACATTTGCGGTTCCCTCACAATTTGATTGAAATACCTTTATTGGCTCACCGTTTAAAGTTTAATGCATCTCTTAGGATTTGGTTGGGTTTTCTTTGCCGATCATCCGATTCCACCACCCATCAATCCAATTACCAATTACCAATTACCAATTACCAATTATCAACTTGAGTTACTGACAAAACAAGAAACCCCCAGATTTGATTGAGGGTTTCTGCAACAGATGATACAAGAGTGGCAACGCTTTAACCATTAAGCGCTTTGGCGGGTCAACAAGCCCCAGATAAAAATGATTACGATCGCACCGAGAACGGCAAACAGAATGCTAGGTATGGTCAAGGCTCCCGCTGCAGCCCCCCCACTTGTGCCGAACAAGACGCGACCCAGCCAGCCTCCGACTAATGCGCCCAAAATACCCAAAACGATGGTTGCCAGGATACCGCCACCTTGATGACCGGGGTAGATGGCTTTAGCGATCGCTCCGGCAATTAGTCCTAAAACAACCCAAGCAATGATGTCTATCATGGTATTCACTCCTATTTATTAGCTCGTTTTTTACCCAACTTCGTCTAAATTAACAAATCGGTTAAAATCTTGACCTCTATCAGAGGGAATAACCAAAAGGTACAGATAATAATTAAGAACTTAAAGGCTTTATTGTTAAAAATAAAAACCTCAACAGCGATAAAAGATTTGTGGACTCTCCACAACTGTTTGATGGTGGAATTTTTCGCATTTTGTTACCAATTCCGTTGGTAATTCCAGAAAATGTGATTTTTTCCGCTCCTGGGGCGATGACGCTATTTTGTTTCTTGTATTGCTTTTTGTAAAAATATATTAAAATACGTAAAGGCTAGCCAAATTCAGGTGAAGAGACAGCTCTCAATGAGCTGTAACTAGCTAGTAGGCGTTGCAGTCGTAATTTTGACTTTATTCGCCTCTTAAAGCCGGAAAACCAGTTCTTTTTCTCGAAAGCGAGGTTTTTAATGCTTGTTCAAAATCCCACCCGTTGGCTGAAACTGATGCCCCACTTTTTAGGAGTGTTGGGGGCGAGTGTCCTCATCAGCTTTCCAGGGGAAGCGCAGGTAAAAAATCACTGTTCCAGTGGGGCGCAACAGTCTTCGGCATCCGAAACTGCCAAGCCAAAGACTGCTCAGGCACAAAATATTGTCGCGATCGCGTCTGGTAATGGTTCGTTCAGCACGCTGACGAGGGCTGTGCAAGCAGCTGGATTGGCTGAAACTTTGTCTGGAGAAGGGCCATTTACTGTTTTTGCGCCTACAGATGCGGCATTTCAGGCACTAGAGCGTCAGCGTCCGGGAATTTTACAACAATTGTTGAAGCCGGAAAATAGGGAAACGCTGGTGAAGATTTTGACCTATCACGTGGTTCCGGGGCGGGTTGTTTCCAGCAATTTAACATCTGGAGAAGTCAACACGGTTGAAAAAGGTGCGGTTAACGTTCAAGTTAGGGGTAACCGAGTCACGGTGAATAATGCCAGAGTTACCCAGGCAGATATTAGTGCCAGTAACGGCGTTATCCACGTAATTGACACGGTTCTATTGCCTCCCGATTTGCGGCTATAGTTGCTGATGGATTTGCGATCGCATTCTGCAAGCGATCGCGCCACATTCACCCCGTTCAATTCATTTGAACGGGGATTTTACAGCGGCTTGCAGCCGTGTGAGGGAAAGCGAAATCGCTTCGTTTGTGTAGCGGCACCCTTAAGGGTGCCCGCACACTGCTGTGATACCTCATTCGAGTGCAATCCGCTATAAACTCTCAAAGAAACCGGGTTTCTGCGTCGATCAGAAACCCGGTTTCTCGCCTCCAGGTGGTAGAGCTTGGCATATACTGAAGATAAAAAGTTAAAATTGTCACAATAAAAATTTTTCTCTCAAGGCGATAAAGGCTCAAAGTAGCAGGAAGCGTAGTGATATGAAGAGAAAGAGGTTGTTGGTGCAAGTGGTGAGTGGGATAGCGATCGCTATCGGTGCAACAGCTGCGATCGCCCAGTCGGGAGAAGCTCAAAGCAGAAATCGCTACTTTTGCGCGATTAGAAGCGGCGTACCGACTACATTTGCCCGGACTCCTAGAGGAAACGTCCCCATGATTAGCTGGGTTTCCCATCTGGGAGGCAGAGATCCCCTGCAACGCTGTCAGGAAGTTACCCAAAGATTTCAAAACTTCTCCGACAACGGTATGTTAAGGTTTCTCAGAAGCGATACGCTTAACGGTCAACCTGTTTTGTGCGTTGCCCGTTTCCGGGGCGGTACTTGCGACAGAAACGCTGTATTAATCACCCTTCAACCGGGACAAGATCCGCGACTTGTGCGTCAACAACTAATCGATATCGGCAGTCGCGCCAGCAGCGGTCCGATTCGCTTAAGAAGCAATGACGTAATTTTTTACGAAAATGGAGAACCATACATTAATATCGATAAGCTGTTAGAAACAGCCCCGGTAGATCCGGAAAATTCAATCCAGTGATTTGAGATTTTTCTAAATAGTTAAGAATCAGTTGTATCCCGCTGTGGAGATTTCAAAGTACAAAATGAAATGGCAGACACTGACATTGGTAACCTGTGTTGGCAGTTGCTTAATTACCGTGCCAGTATCAGCACCGCAAGTCAGTGTTTTGGCATCAAATACTTTACAGTCACCAGCATCTACTCAGCTAGCGATCGCTCAACTACAAAACTTAGCCAAATCCCTAACTGTAAAAGTTTTATCCCAAGAAGTATTGGGTTCGGGAATCTTGCTGCAAAAGCAGGGCGAAATTTACACAATTGTTACCAATGCCCACGTTTTGAGAGCGGGAGAGCCACCATATAAAATTGAGACGCCAGATGGCAAAATTTACCGGGCTGTTGTAGTTCAAACAGATAAATTTGAAGACAAGGATTTAAGCTTATTACAGTTTCGGGCAAACTCTAATTATGCTGTGGCAAAAATAGGGCAAATTCCTCAAGCTGGAGATGAAGTTTTTGCGGCTGGGTTTCCCTTCACAGCATCGCCAAGCAAAGACAGAGGGTTTGTTTTTAGGACAGGTAAAGTTTGGCGGGTACTAGATAAAGCTTTGGAAGGTGGTTATCAAGTGGGATACACCAATGATATTGAAAAAGGCATGAGTGGGGGGCCATTACTAAATTTTCGCGGTGAAGTTGTGGGAATTAATGGAATGCACGCCTATCCACTTTGGGGAGATCCTTACATATTTAAAGATGGCTCCGAACCAGATCCAGCATTGCGAGAACAGATGAGCCGTTATAGCTGGGGGATTCCCATGGAGACGTTTAAACAGTTAGGTTTTGAATCGGCAAACAATATCTAAATTTATCGGGGGTAAAACTATGAGATTTAACTACGAACTATCGGCAGCATTAATTGGGGCAGCGGCAATGGTACTGGTGCAACCGCAATTTGCCGTTGCTTTAACACCGGAACAAGTAAGCAATATTGCTAAAGAGGTGACTGTACGTATTGACGGTTCTAGCAGCGGTAGTAATGGCTCTGGAGTAATTATTGAAAGGCAAGAAGGAAATGACAGTATTGTTTATACAGTTGTGACGAATTGGCATGTAGTAGACAAGCAAGATCAATATACACTCAGAACATCAGATGATAGTACTCACGTGGTGATTCAAATTCAAAGCATTCCTGGCGTAGATTTAGCCATTTTGCGGTTTAAGAGCGATAAAAGTTACAATATCGTGCAGCGGGGAAATTCCGAGCAATTAAGCGAAGGTCAAACGGTTCATTTTGCAGGTTATCCAGCGCCGCTTGAAGTAGAAACAAGACGCAGCTATCGTTTTTTTACAGCAACTATTGCTGGTCGTTTATCTGCGGCAAAAGAGGGTTATGCTTTAGTTTATGATGGCCCTAGTATACCGGGCATGAGCGGTGGTCCCGTGTTCGATCAAAATGGTCGTTTAGTAGCGATTCACGGTGAAGCTCAACCCCAAGCAAGTGGACTGGGAAGCGCAGGGAATTATGGAATTCCGATCAATACTTTTTTTGCCCTGCAAGCTCAAGCCACCAACGTCGCAGTGAGAAGCAATCCCACGCCTTCTGCACCGATTCCAACGCGGACTCAAACCACCACCCCGCCACCCGGACAAACAGCAGTTACAGGGCAATCTCAACCTAATCCAGTGCGCTTGACAGGATCGGGGAGGGAGCAAGCTGCTGCATCAGAAGTGCCTAAGACTTCGCCGTCACCACAAGTTACATCTGTTGCTCAACCTCCGGTGGTGATAACTTCGCCTCCTCGTCCAGTCGTAGCCCCACCCCCTCCTAATATCGTTTTAGGTTCGGTTTCGCTGCCAGAATACATTGTGCCAACGAACCCCAACCAAAACGCCTTCGCACCTAACATCGCTAAAATTAATGAATTGTTGCAGCGGGAAAATTTAACACCCCTTGCCTGCACTGAAAATCCGAAAGTAGAAATTATTGGGGTTCAGTATACTGTTTGTGCTATTCCTAACGCGGCTCGTCCGGCGGGGAGATACGAAGTAAAAACGGGAGGATTTTAAATGCGATCGCTGTCATTATTCACACAGGCCAATCATGGGTAATCAAGGTTATTTGTCAAGTCTCCTAAAGGGGTTTTTAGGCTCTGTTTTTAACATTTCTGCTGTACTTTTGGGAACGACTTTTCCCGCATTGAGTCAAACTGCCCCTAATTTAGAAGAACTGGTGAATCAGTGGGGATATACCCGCGTTGCTTGCGTTACTGGAGCGGTATTTATTCGCTCTGGTTCCCTGACAATTTGCGTCAATCCTACGGCTGAATTACCAGCGGGAAATTACACTTACGACGGAGTTTCTAATCAATTAGTTGCTGTTACTTCTGCACCCGCAGGAGAGAAACTGACATTTAGTTTCACCCGGTTGGCAGATTATACGAATTGCGTCGATGACATTCTGAATCTTTATAAAGATCAAGAGCGATTTAGACAGCAACCTAGAAGGGGAAATTGTTTACCAGCGCAGATACAAGCTTATGCAGAGACGGGTATTTCTAAACAGCAGGCGTTAGAATTACTCAAAGCTGCTAACGAGTATGTATCAACTGCTTTGACGGTGAGATTTTATCCCCTCCGAGGACAGCGAGAACAAATTGCTAGTTTCTTTGGCTTTATCTACGATGTTGATGCGAATGACGCGGAAATTAAAAGAATGGCTGAATCTGCTAATTCCCAATAAGTAATATCATGTCCTTAAGATTACCCATAATTAGAAGCCGGGACACGGCATGATTAACGTTATCTGTTTATCCGAGATATCTCTGATGCCGTGTCCCTACGCAACGACTCTGTACGGTTTTTTTATTATGGGCAATTCAACGGACATCATATAATATTATGTCCGGTCGATTACCCACGATCGGGAGCCGGGACACGGCATGATTAACGTTACCTGTTTATCCGAGATATCTCTGATGCCGTGTCCCTACGCAACGACTCTGTACGGTTTTTTTATTATGGGCAATTCAACGGACATCATATAACTCAAGGTTGTTAGTAATGGCTAATTGCTAATGGCTAATAGAAAAAAATCAACCCAATTAGCAATTAGCAATTAGCAATTAGCAATTATTTAATTTCCAAAGTATTAAGCATCGATTTTACACGATTTTCAAATAAAGCATATTTGTCGGCTTCGGCGGTATAGGTGATTGTATAAGCTTGATTATTTTTGAGCAGCCATGTTTGCATCTTCTTTAAATTAAGTTGCCCGTCTTTGACGGTATAAATAACTTGATAGGCAGGAATATTATTTCCCAAATTAGTTTCTCCCTGAGCCATAATATTGACGTTTGGATTAAGTTGTTTAATCTGGGAAATGGAGAAGTCGGTAAACTCCTCTAAATTTGTCGGTTTGTTAGATAAATCTTCCACGCTGATAGTCACATCTTCTTGAAATTTATCCGCATCGCTTTCTTTGGGGGAGACAAATTTAGCAATATCGCCGGTAATAGGATCTTTTACTGCGAGTTTGTTTGACCAACTGGCGGGATATTTGAGGTTGATTCCCTCAGTAGAATTGTCATAATTTAATAAGGATTCTGAAGGAATTGGTTTGAGGAAAGCGAAGAAGGTAGCGGCAGCGATCGCACCAACTCCAACAGGGATTAAAATTTTCCAGGGAATCGATTTGGCGTGGGATGGCGGTGGAGTGTGGGGGGAAGATTTAGACTTAGTTAAAGGATGCAGTGCTTGTAAAACTTCGCTGACTGATTGGTAGCGATCGCGGAAATCATACCGCACCATTTTGTCTAAAATATCTGCAAGTTTGGGATTAACATGCACCAAATCTCGCCAGCGAATTTCATGGGTTTTGGGATCTGTTGGTAATTTAGTCGGTAATACTCCAGTCAGAGCTTGAATTCCGATGATTCCTAAAGCATAAATATCGCTGTTAAATTGGGAATTTCCCATAGCTTGTTCGCTTGGCATATAGCCAGGAGTGCCAATGGCAACTGTAGAATATATCTGTCCCTGAGTATTAGCTGCTAAAGTTCTGATTTGTTTGACTGCACCAAAGTCAATTAAAACAATTTTCCCGTCTCTGGTACGTCTGATTAAATTTGCTGGCTTAAGATCCCGGTGAATTACTTGGCGAGCGTGGACAAATTCTAGGACTTGCAAAATATCCTGTAACATGGCGATCGCGGCAATTTCACTAAATTGTTTACCCGCAATTAATTCTTTACTCAAATCTTCGCCTTCAATCAATTCTTGAACTAAATAAAATTGTTGGTCTTGTTCAAAGTGAGCAAGTAGTTGCGGGATTTGGTCGTGATGTCCTAGCTTTTTATATAATACTTCAGCTTCAGCGTCGAATAATTCTTTCGCTTTTTGCAATATAAATGGATCGCTAAATTGGGTGCGTAAATGTTTGACGACACATTGAGGAGTGCCAGGTAAATCTAGATCGAGAGCTAGATAAGTTTCACCGAATCCTCCCTGACCCAACTTTCTGATAATCTTGTAGCGTCCTTTGAGTGTTTGTCCTATCATTACGATTCTCCCAGCTGGGTGCAGTTCTCAGTCACAAATTCAGGAAATACGTAGGGGGAGCCAAAAACCCGGTTTCTGGGTTAATATAACTCTGGAAACTCACGATTTTTCCGAGAAAACGGGTTGTTTTTGCCTAAGTCTTGACAAATTCACGAAATACGCACCATTGACGGAATTTCCAGGATAGCAGCGATCGCAGATAGTCCCAACTCCCCTGAAAATAGGGGATGCTGGCATAGATCCTGTGATTGATTTAGATTTTGGCACAAAATTTCAGTTAAAACCAGGGGTTTTGGCGATCGCTCCTGATATCATCTTTGCTGGTATCGGCATTGCGGCTATCTGGCGGGTTGATCAAACCTATTCGCTTAGGAGCAAAAGTAATTGGTAAAACCCGCCCCTACAATACTGTTAACCATAGGAGACTGATAGGAAGGGAATCGATATCACATGCGATCGCTCTGTCAAACAGCGGCTAATGGCTAATGGCTCATAGCTAATGCCAGTACAAATCCTATAATTTTATAACTAGCCACTAATTTAACTGCAATTTATGCTTGATTTTCGCCAATAATTCGTTCAAATCCAGAGGTTTTTTGAGATAATCGTTTACCCCCAGTTGGTAAGCCCGACTGATACTTTCATCATCGGCATAAAAGCTAATAAAAAATACAGGTATCTTGGCGATTTTCAAATCTTTGCGTATGTTTTCTAGAACCCCATATCCGTCAAGCACGGGCATCTTAATATCGCAAATAATTAAATCTGGTTTTTGTTCTTTAGCTAAAATTAGACCAATAAATCCATTCTCTGCCGTCAAAACATTAAATCCTTTAGATTTCAAAAATCTTTCTATCAGTAACAGCAAATATTCATCATCTTCAATCAATAAAATTTTTTTCAAGGCTCTATCCCGATCGGTGACTCACGCAAATCGATTATACTCCTGCTATAAAATAGGTATCGCTCTATCTATAATAAGAGCTAAAAATGTTTGTCGATGACGGTTTTGAAATTTTCATAGGTAGCCACACCCAATAATTTTTCTACAATTATACCATTTTGAAAAATCAGAACGGCAGGAATGATGTAAACGCTGAATTTTTGAGGGGCGATCTTGTTTTTGTTGATGTCGATCTTGACAATTGTGGCACGGCCTTCGTAGGCTTGGGCTAGTTGCTCTATAATCGGCTCGATCTTGCGACAAGAGTCAGACCGATTAGTCATTAAATAAGTTATAACAAATCTTTCACGGGTTAAAACTTCATCGAGTTCGCTATCTTGAATTTCACAGACTTCGCTCATTCGAGTTCCTCACAGAAATTGGTGCTGACACAGTTGTTGCAGTTGTTAGTAAAAGACTGTTAAACCCAAAAGATTTTACACCATCGCTTGATTGTCTTGTGGCGATCGCAGTTTCCTCAACCCGTAAGAGTCAAAATTTTCCTTGATAACACAAATATATTGTGTTGTTTAATACATCGCGATCGCCAGCAGATTGACTGGTTTACGCTATATATTCAAGACACTCAATCTTGACGAGAATGACTGCTGAAGACTGCCAAAACCTTACAACTTGGGAAAGGCTAGAACGAGGACGAAAACTCAAAGCTGCTCAGGGCGGCTATGCGGGTTATGGTTCGCCAGCTTTCGGTCAAACCTCGGTCAATGGCGAACTGGTGGAAAACCCTGGCGAGACGCAGGTAATTGAGCTGATTCGCCGTCACCACAAGTCTGGTAAGTCCCTGCAACAGATAGCCGACTGGCTGAATCAGCAAGGATATTGCACCAAGCGGGGTCAGCAGTGGAAACGGATCTCGGTCAAGCGGGTTCTAGATCGACTGTATGGCAAAACACCCAAAGGATCTGGCGCGACTCAAACCCGTAAAACTACGGGATCAAGGAGCGATCCGTCAGCGCCTTGAAAGTAGCGATCGCGATCGCACCGCCAAGTTTGAGTGCAGCTGATAATGTCATAACACCTGCCAATGGGTCAGTTGCAAAATTCCTCTCCATAACCTTAAAGTAAATCAAAGCATTAACTAGCAAGGGTTCCAGTTTGCGTATTTGTAACATCCCTCATTATAAGTACCGATCGTTTTAGTGTCTATTGGCGATCGCTAGATAAATCAGCTATGCAACTTGATGACCCGCTGATTTTTGCCCCTGCTGTAGAGGCGGCAATTGACCGTCAGCTGCCGATCGTGACACCAGATACCCCGCTGGTCAATGCGATCGCTTTGATGAACCAAACGCGGCTACTTGGTGTCGCTCAACCTAGGGGGGAAGCCTTCGACACCCTGACTTCCGGTGCAAAGCTCTCCAGATGCGTTTTGGTAATGCAGAATACAGAATTATTAGGAATTTTTACAGAACGGGATATCGTGCGGCTGACAGCAGCAGGCGTAAACTTTGAAGGGGTGCAAATAGGATCGGTGATGACGCAAGCGCCCATCGTTTTACATCAAGCTGATTTTCAGGATATTTCCGCCGCGATATTTTTATTTCGGCGGTATCGGATTCGCCATTTGCCGATTGTCAACGACAACGGCGAACCGATTGGGGTTGTTTCACCAGAAAGTATTCGGCGCGTATTGCGACCAACAAATTTCCTCAAACGACGCCGCGTATCTGAATTAATGTCAACTGAGGTGATTCATGCCCCTGTAACAGCTTCGGTACTGAGTTTAGCCCAATTAATGGCAAGCCATAATATTAGTTGCGTAGCGATTACACAAGAAGATGAGGAAGGAAATATTATCCCTGTTGGCATTGTCACCGAACGTGATATCGTGCAATTGCAATCGTTGCAGATTGATTTCGCGCTTACCCAAGCTCAGACTGTCATGAGTACGCCGCTATTTTTGCTCAGCCCTGAAGATTCTTTATACAAAGCCTATCAAGAAATGCAACAGCGTCACGTGCGACGGTTAGTTGTATCTTGGAATTGGGGTCAAGGATTGGGAATCATCACCGAAACAGATCTGCTGCGCGTGTTTGATCCTGTAGAAATGTACGGGACAATCGAAATATTACAGCGCACGATTGAGCAACTAAAGCAAGAACAAGCAGAACTTTCCCAACGCCAAAACAATCAAGCTGGCGATATTACGCAATGTAACGAATGTACCAACGCCAATCATGAGTTAAACGATCTTTTATCTACCATCCAAGTTTGTATAGAAAGTCTGGCTCAACAACCCGATTTATCACCTGATTTGAGGCAAACTAAACTCAATTCTGCCTTAGTTGATATTGAACGGATACGTCATCTCGTGGAAGCACTTCGCCAAAGTTAATTTTCCTTATATCTTACACAGGGGGAGGCTCTGCCTCCCTACTCTCGTTCCCAGGCTCCAGCCTGGGAACGAATCTGCGAGGCTCTGCCTCACTTCGATCCTGTTAATATAACTGCCAGACTTTGATCGTTTTATCAGCACTACCGCTGGCTAAAATTTTCCCATCTGCGCTCAGGGCTATGGAGTTAACTGCTGCTGAATGTGCGGTGAGAGTGCCGCGCAATTTACCAGTATCGAGATGCCAAACTTTGATGGTTTTATCGGCGCTACCGCTGACCAAAGTTTTGCCATCGGCACTAATCGCTAGGGAGGAAACTGCTTCTGAATGTCCTTCTAAATTGCCCAGTAATTCACCTGTGCCGAGATGCCAAAGCTTAATAGCTTTATCTGCACCTCCACTGATTAAAGTTTGTTCATCTGGAGTAATTACAACTGCATAAACTTCCCCTGAATGTCCGCTAATGGTGCGGCGAGGTTCCCCAGATTGGGGATGCCAAATTCTAATTTTACCGTCACTCTGACCGCTGGCAATAATTTGTCCGTCTTTACTCATTGCAGCGCAATTTACCCCACAGGAATGCCATAGGGTACAAAGTCGTTCCCCTGTTTGCAAGTTCCAAAGTTTTATCTTATTACTGCCGCTGAAAACAACTTGTCCTTTAGAATCAATGGCAACAAATTTAACTGGATTATTGTGTCCAAAAATAATCGGCAGCAGTTTACCTGTCCGCAGATTCCATACTTTAACATTACTTCCGGGAGAGTCATAACTGCCGCTGGCGACAAATTGCCCGTTGGGACTAATTGCAACTGAGGTAACTTTTTCTGTGTTGCCAGTCAGGGTGCGAATCAGTTCTCCCGTTTGTAAATCCCAGACTTTAATCGTTTTATCCAAACAGCTACTGACGAGAATTTTTCCATCAGCGCTGATGGCTACTGATGAAACTTTTCCAGACTGTTCTGTGAGGTTGTAAATGGGGGAAATATGTTCTAAACTGTACTTGCGTTTTAAGTCGGCGATCGCATTCAACAATTCCTGCACTTTACCAACGCTTTCATCGTCCCCAATTGCCACAAAATATTCTTTCAACTGCTCGATATATTCATAATCTTCTATCTTCAAAGCTGACTTCATTGCCTCTAAGCGATCGCTTCCTTCTGCTGGTGTAACTTGGTGAATTTGCAACCAGGAATTAACCGAATATTCAACTTGCTCTTTACTCCAAGATTTATCGGGTAAATGCATCAGACTTTGAGCTAATTGCAAAGCCAATTCGGGAACCCAGTAACGTCTTTCTTCTGCTAAAGCCTGATAAACTTGTCTATAGCCAGAAACAATCGCTTGTATTAGTTGCAAGTCAGTAACATCTTGCATCAAATTGGGTAACAATTTTGGCAGTAATGGAGGCACGTCATGATGAACGAGATGGTAAGTATCTGTCACCCAACTTGCTACCAAACAGTGACAATTAATTAAAAAATGCCATAATGTGGCAAAATCTTCCCGCTTAACTTTGTATGGTAGCGATAATTGGCTCGCGTCAATTCCATGCGCTTTCCATTTTTCTTGTTTTTCTAAAATTTCTAAATTAATTGCATTATCTCCTCCCAGCTTATTGACTTCATCAATTGTTTCTCCCAATGCTAAAAGTTTTTCTCTAATTTCTTTCCACGCTAAAGCACGAGTTTTTGCCGCCTCGTAAACTATTTCTTTGTAAGGCAATCTGGCAATAGTTTTGTAATAGTAATTATCTTGGTTTAACCCCCAGTATGCCATGCGAACAATCAGACTTTTTCCATCAATTTCTGATTCTAAAATCAAGGTAGGTTCTGATTTAAGCATTCCGAACAAAGCTTTAATGCTAGCTTCACCGTGAAACTGCTTGTTTTCCCAAGCTCCTGCTAAAAATTCTGTAGGTCTAACTTGATTGTGCAGAGAATAATGATGATTCAAAAATTCCCGCATTCCTTCAGCCAATCTCATTTCAATCTCTAGATTTTCCGGCATTTCATTGCCAAATTGCTCTGGTTGTAATTGGGGCGGTTTCAGAAAAATTCTCAGGGGTAGCAACCCGCTATTAGGGTGAGACTCTAGAATTTGAGAAGGGTATAATCTTAAAGGCCAATTCTCGATTATTTTGTGAATTTCCGGGGATTTAAGCGTTGTTTCCCGTTGATATGCGGCTAATTTTAATTGCGTCTCCCGGTGGTAGTCAGCTAATTGCTGCTGTAGCGCTTTTTCTTGTTCAAAACTACTCGGTGAATTTTTTGTTTCAACGATCCCCTTGACATTCTGAAGCAAGTCTTGAATGTCAAGAGCTTTTAGGTTTTTAAATTTAACAATAGCTTCTTCATCTTGCTTTTGCAGCAAGACTGCAATTAGAGGTGCAAATTCTATCACCCATTGGACGATTAGCTTTAACCCTTGCTCCATCAGTACACTTTTGGTCAGCATTAGCATATATATCGCTCCCAATTATCCTTCTTCCCCTCTGTTAAATCAAGAGGGGAGCAACACTCCTTTCCCACTTACACCTAAAACCCTATCGTGGATTGGGTAGGGAGGGAAAAGAGTAGGGGGTTAGATTTAAGGTTGATTGATGTTTAACTAATTACACAGCGATCGCTTTGATATCGCTAGGTCTTCTGCAATGCACCTGATTTTCTCTATCTTAGTATAAACACAGATGATCGTGCCTATCCGGATATTCTTCAGGAGTTAATTTTTAGGTTAAACTTTGGTTAATTATAGGTTAATATCAAGTTATTTTTTATCCGGTTATATCGCTTGTTCAGATGCTGCTAATTCCTTGGTGCTTTCATTGACTAACAACGGCAGCACGGCGCTTGTAGCGATGACAGCACTATCAACAATATTAATCGGGGCGATTTGCAATAGACTCCTCAAACCCGGTACAACTGCGGCTAAAATTTGCAGGGCGAAAGAACCGCCGAGGGCAATGGTTAAATATTGATTGGGGGGCAGGGTTTTGCCGCTATAAATACTGTGTTTTTTAGACCGACAGTAGAGGGCGTGCAACAGTTGCGCCGAGGTTAAACTCATAAAACCAATCGTACTTGCTTGCGCGCCGATTCCGTATTGTGTCAGGGCGTAACCGTAAGCTGCCAAGGAACTAGCAGAAATTGTCGCCGATTCTAAGAGAATTCCCTTAAAATCCGATGTTTTTATAATAGGTTCATCGGGATTTCGGGGTGGTTGACTCAATACATCGGGTTCTGGTTGTTCTAGGGCAAGGGCAAGACCGGGGAAAATATCGGTAACTAAATTCAACCACAACAATTGCACTGCATTTAAAGGTTGACCTATCCCACCTGCGGTAGCGGTAAGCATGACGATAATTTCGCTGATGTTGGTAGATAGGAGGAAATGAACCGATTTGCGGATGTTGTTGTAGATGGTGCGCCCTTGACTGACGGCGACGATGGTGGTTTCCAGCTGATCGTCTTGCAGAACAACGTCTGCGACTTCTCTGGCGACATCGGTTCCCGTATGCCCCATGGCAACGCCGACGTCAGCTGCTTTTAAAGCGGGGGCGTCGTTGATGCCATCTCCTGTCATGGCGACTACTTTGCCCGCAGTTTGCAAAGATTGGACGATTTGTAGTTTATTGGCAGGACTGATGCGGGCGAAAATATGGATGCGATCGCACAATGCTTTCATCGCTTCTGGTTCAAGTTTACCCAACTCGGTAGAATCGATCATTTCCAAAGGTTCACCTTGGCTGAGATTCAATTCTTTCCCAATCGCGTAGGCGGTAGGACTTTGATCGCCGGTAATCATCACCGTCTCGATTCCCGCTTGATGGAAGTCGCCCATCAACGCTTTGACGCCGCTGCGGATCGGATCTGCCATGCCGATCAGTCCCAACCAAATCAAGTTTTCTGGAGGGGGAGAAGAGGAAGTGGGGAGATTTTCGCCATTCTCGATATGAGCATAAGCTACGCCTAGCACCCGCAGTGCTTTGCCTGCCATGCGATCGTTTTCGATTGCGATCGCCAGTCTATCTGCTTCGGAAAGCGGCACAATTTCCCCATCTTTAATCTGCCAGCTGCACATATCCAATACTTCTATCGGACTTCCCTTCACCGCAAGCAACTTATGGTGCTGATTTAAATGCACCGCGATCATGTAATTTTGGGTTTCGGAGCGGTGTTTGATTTCCACCAGCTGATATTTTTTTCTCAGGTCTATAACATTAATCCCCGCACCAATTGCCAGATGGATCAAAGCATTTTCCGTAGCCGAGCCGCGAACGACATATTCGCCATTTTGCTGTCCGTTGACTTCGCTTTCATTGCAGAGAACCGATACGTGAATTAGTTTTAACAGTTCATCGCAAGCATAGGGGTCGATCTTCTCTTCCAACTCTTGTGGGGTAGGCATCTCGCCTGCCATTAACTTTGTATTGGGGAGCGATCTAAGAGAATTCTGTGCCAATTCTTGTGGGGTAGGCATCTTGCCTGCCTTTAACTCTGGATTTGGCAGAGGTGGAACAGAATCAACTTCCAATTCTTGTGGGGTAGGCATCTTGCCTGCCCTTAACTTTGTATTTGGCAGAGATCTAATAAATTGACCCTCAGAAACCTTGATGCATTTATTATTCGTACAAACTTCTACCACCGACATTTTATTTGCCGTCAGCGTTCCAGTTTTATCCATGCAAATAACCTGAACCGAACCCAAAGTTTCTACCGCATCCAGGCGGCGGATGAGGACGTTGTGCTGGCGCATCTTGGCAATACCGAGGGCGAGGGTGGTAGTAGCAACTGCTGGTAATCCTTCGGGAACAGCTGCAACGGCAAGCGCTATCGATGTTTTGAGCATTTCTAGGAAACCATATCCGCGCCAAAGTCCGATCGCAAAGACAACGCCGCAAACTGCCCCGGATATGAAAACGAGTTGATTTCCAGCTTGGTCGAGTTGTTTCTGCATTGGGGTTTCGGGTATTTCCGCTTCGCCTACGAGGGTTTGGATTTTGCCCATTTCGGTATATTTTCCCGTGGCGACGACAACGGCACAACCTTGTCCCCCGGTGACTAACGTTCCCATGTAAACCATGTTCGCGCGATCGCCCAAAGGAACATCTTCCCTGGCGAGGGTTTCAATTGTTTTGTTCGCGGGCAGACTTTCACCCGTCAGGGCAGATTCATCCACGCTCAAACGATTTGCTTCGATTAATCTGGCATCTGCGGCGACATAACTGCCGGGTTTGAGTATTAAAATATCCCCCAAAACGATTTCGGCGGCGCTAATTTCTATTTGATTCCCATCTCGGATTGCCAATGCTGATGGTTTAACCAGACTTTTCAGCGAATGAATTATCTTTTCTGATTTGCTTTCTGTGGCGTAACCGATGATGGCATTGATCGCAACCACACCCATAATTACCACTGCATCGGCAATTCCTCCCGTGACAACCGAACAAGCCGCCGCGACGGTTAAAAGGCCGACTGGAAGCGATTTAAACTGTTCGATAAAAATACTTAATCCGGAGCGCGGCACCGATTCTGATAAAACATTCTCCCCGTATTGCTTGAGCTTTTCTCTCGCAGATTTGCTCGATAATCCCGCTTTTTTTGATGTTTTAAACTCAGCAACGATCGAGTCTGCCGATTTTAGATGCCAGGGTGCAATTTTTTGCGTTCGAGCCGGGTTTTTTACCATAATATGGCTTAAATTGCTTCTATCTTTAGGTAGATTTTTGGTGATTTCTTTTGTGGCGCAGACAGGGGGATCTTTTCCTAATAGAGATTTCCCAGGTTGTTTTCTGTAGTTTAATACAAGGCGTTCGATAAGGGCGGCGATATGGTCAAAGCTGCGATTTGGAGCGAAAAAGACGAGAATATTGCCAGTTTTGGGGTTGGCAAGCACTTTTATTATGCCAGAGTCCTGAGCCAGGTTGAATTCTAGGTGTTGTTTGAGAGATTTTGAATGGTAAAGTCCGTTGACTTTAAATCTAGCCCTTCCCTTGACAGCGGTGTGGATTGGCTGAACCAAAGGGTGGTTATTTTGATGGGGGGTGTCTGTGCGATCGCTCATTTTTCCAACTGCACCCTGTCCGTCGCTCTCTTAACAATTCCGCATTTTAAGATACACAAACACTGTGAGTAATTTGTGAGGTTTTTATCAAGAAATGTTACAAAATGCTAAGGTTTCTGGGCGAGCGATCGCCCAGAAGCAAAGTATGTTGCCAAATTGGCAACCCGCCTTAGATTTTATTAGATACATTTTTGAGAACGGCTTACTTGCCAGCTCAAAGAGAGAGCGACTGTATGCACCCGCTCTTACACAGCAAAAAGCAGCCAGGTAGGTCGGTTTTTTTACTCGTGAAGGAGAATGTAATGTCGTTAGAAATTTTGGCAAAAGTCAAAGAGTTCATTGTCAGAATGGTGAAAGACCAAGATTTCCGCGCCGAACTAATGAGCGGGAAAGTCGAACAAATTAGAACAGCCATGCTAGAAAGTGGCTACAACTTTTCCATTGAAGAATTTGAAACAGCCACGCTCAAAATATTGGAATTAAAAGAAGCGGGTGAATTCCACGACCTCACTGAAGAAGAATTAGTGGGAGCCGTGGGTGGCTATATAAGAAAGCCTCCTATAATTCAGCCTTTGTACGGGGTAATCTGGTGGCCTCCAAAGCCGCTACCGGAACCGCAGCCTTGTCCGGAGCCGATCGAGCCGATCTTTCAACCGATGTATGGAGTGGTAATCAATCCGAAAAATCCGATCTATGAACCACCACCGGCGCAAGCGGAGTACGGAGTTGTTATTATTGACAATCAATACTAACTCCATTTGCTAGTGACATCGAGCCAAAGAAACCCGGTTTCTGAGCGCTCGTCCAGAAGCAAACCAAGTCCGTGCCAAAAATTACTAATAACCCAAGTTGCTAGTTATAAACTTTGGCGTTGCTAATGGCTAATTGCAAGCTTGCTAATATAGTATTTTTACGCTCCATTAGCCATGAGCCATTAGCGATTAGCTGCTATGCATGAGAAAACTAGCGACTTGAGTTAATACAGGACTTACGCTTGGGCGACCTATTACCAAAGTTTCTGGGTAAATCTCCAGTCGCATTTCCCGACGATTTTTCAAAGAAACAAAGGTGATTTGGGTAAGTAATGTAAATAATTAAGTTGCCAAATTGGCAGCCCGCCTTAGATTTTATTAGATACATTTTTGAGAACGGCTTACTTGCCAGCTCAAAGAGAGAGCGACTGTATGCACCCGCTCTTACACAGCAGAAAGCAGCCAGGTAGGTCGGTTTTTTTGAGTCGCTAAGGAGAATGTAATGACGTTAGAAATTTTGGCAAAAGTCAAAGAGTTCATTGTCAGAATGGTGAAAGACCAAGATTTCCGTGCCCAACTAATGAGCGGGAAAGTCGAACAAATTAGAACAGCCATGCTAGAAAGTGGCTATAACTTTTCCATTGAAGAATTTGAAACAGCCACGCTCAAAATATTGGAATTAAAAGAAGCGGGTGAATTCCACGAACTCTCTGAAGAAGAATTAGTGGGAGCCGTGGGTGGGTATATAAGAAAAGCTCCTATAATTCAGCCTTTGTACGGGGTAATCTGGTGGCCTCCAAAGCCGCTACCGGAACCGCAGCCTTATCCGGAGCCAATCGACGTACAGCCGATGTATGGAGTGGTAATCGAGCCGATCGATCCGATCTATCAACCGATGTATGGAGTGGTAATCGAGCCGATAGAACCACCGGCGCAAGCGTTGTACGGAGTTATTATTGACAATCAATACTAACGTAAGTTGCTAGTTACATCGAGTTTGCTGGTAATTGGTAATGGGTAATGGGTAATTGTACTGAGGGCAAAACCTTGTTCATCCAATTAGCAATTACCAATTAGCAATTAGCAATTAGCAATTACCAATTACCAATTACCAATTACCAATTACCGCATGAGGGTTAGCACCAATGCAATATCGTCGCACCAGTTATGCTGTCTGGGAAATTACTTTAAAATGCAATTTAGCTTGTAGCCACTGCGGTTCAAGAGCGGGAGATGCACGCACCAAAGAACTTTCTACAGAAGAAGCTTTGGATCTCGTCCGGCAGATGGCAGAAGTTGGAATTAAAGAAGTGACTTTGATCGGCGGTGAAGCGTTTATGCGTCCAGACTGGTTGGAAATTGCCGCCGCTATTAACCAGGCGGGAATGCGTTGCACGATGACAACTGGCGGCTACGGCATCACCTTAGACACCGCAGGCAAAATGAAGCAAGCGGGTATTGTAACGGTTTCAGTTTCGATTGATGGTTTAGAAGAAACCCACGATCGCTTGCGGGGCAGAAAAGGGGCTTGGAAATACGCTTTTAAAACCATGAGCCACCTCAAAGAAGTCGGGATTCCATTTGGTTGCAATACCCAAATTAACCGCCTGTCTGCACCGGAATTTCCCCGGATTTACGAATGCATTCGCGATGCAGGTGCGCGGGCGTGGCAAATTCAGCTTACCGTGCCGATGGGAAATGCCGCAGACAACGCACATATGCTGCTGCAACCCCATGAATTACTCGATATCTACCCGATGATTGCTCGCGTCGCCCGCCGTGCTTATCGGGAAGGCTTGCAGCTGCAACCGGGAAATAATATCGGTTACTATGGCCCCCAAGAGCGAATGTTGCGCGGGCGGGGAAAAACCGATGAATGGACATTCTGGCAAGGGTGCAGCGCCGGACTTGCTACCTTGGGAATTGAAGCCGACGGTGCGATTAAAGGTTGTCCTTCCCTACCGACTGCTGCTTACACGGGTGGCAATATCAGAGATCGAAGCTTGAAAGATATTGTCGAAAATGCAGAAGAATTGCGCTTTAATATAGGCGCCGGGACACCCGAAGGCACAAAACACATGTGGGGTTTCTGCAAAACCTGTGAATTCGCCGAACTTTGTCGGGGGGGTTGTTCTTGGACGGCGCATGTTTTCTTTAACCGTCGAGGTAACAATCCTTACTGCCATCACCGGGCGCTGGTTCAAGCCGAACGAGGCATCAGAGAGCGCGTCGTTCCGAAAGTTCCGGCACAAGGACTGCCTTTTGACAATGGTGAATTTGAATTAATTGAAGAGCCAATTGATACTCCCTGGCCTGAAAACGACCCGCTGCACTTTACAGCAGACCGCATTCAGTGGCCCGAAAGTTGGCAGGACGAAGCTGAAGTTTCTTATTCTTTAGTTGCTGGTTAATTAAAGGAGGGTATAGATCGTGGCAGAAAATTCTTCTAACCAAAATGCAACATTTGATGGGGAACCTTCCTTGCTTCCCCGCCAAGCTTGGAGCAGTCAATTAGCTTATTTGAAAGCAGTTTTGAAAGCAAAGCAAGCCTTAGATCGAAGGGAAAAATTGATAGGAATTACGCAGGTCGATGTCAGAAACCGGGTTTCGACCTAGCTCTCCAGTTTTCCCAGCAACGATTTTTTAAAGAAACTCGGTTTCTTTGCATAATGCCAGAAACCGGGTTTCTTCTTAGATCTCCTGTTTTCTCAGCAACGATTTTTTAAAGAAACCCGGTTTCTTTGCATAATGCCATTACTTTAGTTTCGACCTAGCTCTCCAGTTT
>DNGG01000327.1:0-8690 GCA_003486675.1 Cyanobacteria bacterium UBA11372 | reverse complement strand
TTAAGATTACCCATAATCATCAGCCCTTGCACGGCACGATTAACCTTATCTGTTTGTCCGAGATATCGATGATGCCGTGTCCCTACGCAACGACAGAGTGATGTTTTTTTATTATGGGCAATTCAACGGACATCATATAAGATCTGATTTAATTGACTAGCTGCTTTTTGCTATTTGGCAGGGTGGTATGGGTTGGGGAAGAGTGGTGTTTAATTAGGTGGTCAATTTCCTCTAAAGCTTCTTCCATGCCTTGTTCGGTAATCGGTGAGAGGCGATCGCCTAACTCAAAGTTTACCGCCGGTATCCCCACCCACCAAGCTTGGGGATGAGCATTGTACAGTGCTTGGGCGATCGCTAACAACATTTGCGGATCGCTGGTATGTCCCGTTGTGGCTACGGTATCGGCGGGTTCTAAGCGACATACCCTTACTTCCTGCTGTGTCGCCTCGGTATAAGCATCTACAAATATCACCCGATCCACATCTACCAGTTCCTCCGCCAATTCCGGGGTGAGTTGGTGAACCGCAAGACTTCGCAGGTTAGGCACTCTCCATTCTTCCACCGCACGTGCTACTCGTTGTCCCACCCCGTCGTCGCAGAGCAGTTCGTTACCATAGCCAATCACCAGAATAGACTGACGCAGGGTTAACAGCGTAGCAGTTAAATGGCAACTCATGATGATTACCTCAATTTCTCCATTTTTTAGTTGAGCAGCCTGCTTTCGTCCACAGCCAACTCTACCTCCAGCTTAGGCGGAAAATTTGAGGAAGCCGTGAGGAATCCTTTCTCTGTGAAACTACTTAGATAATTGGAAACTTAGATATTCGTTATGAGGTTATATCTGTAGTAACTGCGGGATTTTGCCGCGATCGCGTAAATCCCTCTTCTCAGTAATTTTACGTAAATTAGCTCAAAATTAAATGTTAAATCTTTATAAAACTTTACAGAAACTTTAAAATAAAGGTTAAATTAATAATTTTTTGATGAAGATTAGATAAAGGGGCTTGAACCGAAGGAGGGAAAAACCTTAGATTGAGAGAAGGGTAAAGCTTGAGCGATCGCAAACCAGGGTTTTTCAGTAATTACCACAGGTAGGAGTGGCTGAAAAACTTTGGCGATAATTCGCCTAGCAAACTAGGCGATCGCGCCTCGTTAAAACTTTATACACATAGACAGATGCGAAGTGGCTGACATTTAGGGCAAATTCTGGGCATGGCAAAGTTGCTTTGCAGGAAGATGCTTAGTGTCGCTTTTTACCCTTTAATAGAAGCCAATTAACAAATTCCCTGGAGAGACTCGACTAATGACGAAGAATCTATCAATAGTAGCTGCTGGAGCTGCTTTGCTTACTTTTGGGACAATGGGTGCAGTGCATGGAGCGGCGATCGTTCCAGGTAATTTGGAGAATATAGAAGGTAACGTTAACCATGCTTTACCCTTCAATATCTCTAACTTTGGTTTGTCTTCCTCGCGGTATCAGCAAGTATTTGCAGCCAGCGAATTTTCATCCCTATCCGAATCATTTCTGATTACCCAAATTCTGTTTCGCCCTGACGCCCGGATGGGCAGCGCTTTTTCCTCGACGCTGCCCAATGTTCAAATTAACCTTTCCACAACAACGAAAGCCCCTGATGGTTTGAGTACGATTTTTGCACAGAACATCGGCTCAGATGAAAGGGTAGTTTTCAGCGGGGCGCTATCGCTTTCTAGCGCATTTACTGGCGCTGCAACAGAACCGAAAGATTTTGATATCGCCATTAATTTGGCGACGCCATTTCTCTATAACCCCAGTGGGGGCAATCTTTTGCTCGATGTGAGAAACTTTGCAGGAGGTTTTTCAACTCAGTTTGATGGTGAGAACACTCTTGGAGATTATACATCCCGCGTTACAAGCACTCTTGTCGGTGCATCCGGAGGTAGTGCATCCACTTCGGGATTAGTCACAAAATTTGTCACAACACCAGCAGTACCCGCAGTACCCGCAGTACCAGGCAAGGCAGTTCCCGAACCAGCCTCGGTGCTGGGTATATTTGCTGTTGCTGCTTTCGGTGCAACGTCAGCACGCAAGCGCAAGGGTTTTTTAAGTAGTAACTAAAGTTGCTATTTAGCTAATGGCTAATTCCTAATCGCTATAGCGGATTGCAAGTGAGTCAGGTACAGCCTTAAGGCGAAGGAATGCAATAGCGGCAGCAAAAATGGCAGCCGCTATTGCATTCCTTCGGTGTACCTCATGCGCCTGCAATCTGCTATAGTCGTGGTTGCGGTGCCTTACTCTGCTGGAAGACAGCACCCTACATTTACTTTGCATTAGCAATTAGCAATTAGCAATTAGCAACTTGGGTTAATTAAACTGCCATCAGTTGTCGCTCTTCTGGCGCAAGATTGAGTTTTGTTCGCCCCCAGATCCAAATAGCACCCAACCCTAGCAAGACGACAATCAAATCGAGAATGCCGCCCAGCACGGGTATTGCCGTTAAAATTACAAACGCTACCAAGCCGACAACTAGCGCCACAAAACTCGTATATGTGGCATGAGGGCGCAGTTTTTCCAGTAGCCACCGCCCACCCAAAAAGCTGAGGACAATTTGAGGCACGAAGCTGGTAACAATTGCGAAGCCAATTAAGAGGGCGAAATTAGCCAACATGCCAATGCCGATGGCAGGCAAAATTAAGTTTGGTAGGGTGAAAGCCAATACCATCATCAACAGCATCGTGACGATAGCGATCGCGATCGCTGCCCCCAACACTGTAGCAAATGTCACCACACCCCATCCCAAACTCGGCAGTGGCTTCGCTTGTACCGTCGCTGCCAAGGTGCGAGTCCAACCGGGGAAGAACCGCAGCAGCAGCCAGCCAATCAGCACCAAGGCGCCAAAACGCTGCAATTGATAGAGCGGATTGTTCGCTGAAGGCTGCGGCGTTGAGGTTGCCACCCGTTCGCTCTCCAATGGCTCTCGTACCACACCGCCCGCTATTTGGGCTTTTGAACTAATTTTTCCTTCATTCACCGATTGGTAAGTCACCTTGCCACCAATGCGAGCCGTATCGGTGAGGGTAAAACCGGGTTGCAGCTTCGGTATTTCTACGGGCGGTTTTGGTGCAAAAGGCACTTCTAAAGGATCGGAATCGCCAGCTGCGGCGACGCGCAGATTTTGACCCACGGTGCCACTGAGGGCAAAGGAATTCATCGCGCCTAAGACGTTTTGCTTGACGTTACCTGCTAATAAAGCTTGAGCGCCGAGAAAGTTGAGATTGCCACCGATGGTGCTACCTGCCTTGTTTTCTAAGCTTAAGCCAGCAGCTTGAGCATCATCTCCCACCTGCGCTTTATTCCCCAGGGTCAGGACTTGTCCCGCGATGCGGACATCATCGCCAACGGTACCATTGAGCGTCACCAGTTGACCAGCGGCAATTAAATCTCCTTCGACTGTACCGTTAACTGTAACTCGCTTTCCAGCCAGTACGGCATCACCTTTCACCGTGCCGTCAATGGTGACAGTTTCCCCAGCCAAATATAAGTCATCGTTAATCGTCTGCCCAGCGGTGATGATAACTTGCTGTGGAGTTTGATCGCTGCTCGACCAAACTGGGGTAACAGCAAATAGCAGGGGTAATAACGCCAAGGCTAAGAGGAATAGGAGTCCTCTTTTAGTTGAAATTCGCCATCGTTTGATGTGGTTCATCATTGTTTCTCCCTAATATGAGAACGAAGAGCCGAGAAACCGGGTTTCTGGGTTGCTCTGTTCCAAACCAAAGATGTTGGCGATCAACCCGGTTTCTTTGTCCGAGAAACCGGGTTTCTGGGTGGCTCGGTTGCCAAGCAAAGATGTTGGCGATCAACCCGGTTTCTTTGTGGGAGCATTTGATTTCAACTACTGTCGAGCCTTGGCGGAAATTTAACCTGCTCTAGTAATTAGAATTAAGCAGGCGAGCCATGACGTTGAAATTGTTATCCACCCAACCAAGTAGATTAAAAATGTTGGCAGCCAAGCGGGGTGGTTTAGAAATCAACGTATCCATCTCGATTAAGCGTTTGAAATCGATATTTCCGCTCCCATTAAACTTAACTCCCGCCAACTTCATGATATTCATCAACTCTTGCGCCACAATGCCGTAGCCAATTGTAGTCGGATGAATTCCATCTAAAGAGAATAAACCGCCTTGACTCCGCCCTTGGGCATTAGATAGATAAAACTTTGAATTTGGCACAGGATCGAGGACTTGCAGTGGTTGTGGCAAGGGGTAAGGCGTCCACCAATCTGGTCGGGCATCGGGGTCTTCAATATAGCGGCGAGATGCCAAACGATCCAGCAAACCAACGGTTTCAAACAGATACCAATCTCGGCCTTCAGAGCGACCCTTTCGCACTGCATCGGCGATAAACTCGTTGTATTGGTCAATCGCACTATCGATCGATCTGGCTTCTTGTTCGGTGATGTGCGGGTGCTTTTTGGGGTCGAATTCTGCGTCGCTAATCCAAGGTAAACTGTAATAAGGAAAATATCGCGAACCCGGACTAACTTTATGGCTGATGCCACGGGCAAATGGCACGATTGTAACGTGAGGAACCGTACCCCAAATCACGTGACGGGCGCGAATTTTTTTGACTTCCTCGACGATTAGATCCAATTCGGCTTTAAAGTGAAAGGGATGCCAAACGGTATAGATATCGTTTTTATCCATATCGTCGTAACCGTCAGCCGTCCAATTCACCCTGAAAGTTAAAATGCTGCCGAGTGCGTTATTAGCACCGATGAGGATAATCAGGGTTTCAATCCCATCTCCGTTGCCAGTTTCAGAGGTTCCTTCTGCACCCAAAGCTGCGGCTGCTTGTAGGGGTGAAAGTGCTTTCCCCGCTTTATCTCTTGCCGAGTTCAACACCCGCAACGCGGCGCGTTCGTTGTGATTGCCGACTATTTGCTGCACCGGATCGTCTTTGGGTGGATTTTTAGCAATAACCTGTTGGCAAATATCTGCGTTGCGCGAGATAGTATTCCGCAAATCCCAGCCATAAACTGCCAAGTTGTGGTTAATTTTTGCTTGGTTTGGTAAGCGTGAACCATCGCCCCGTTCCCAATAATCCTCGGTGGCATCCATCGATGATTGTAAAAATAACGCAGCTGAAACATATTCCCACCAGTCGATATTGCTGCCAAATTTTGCTTCTAAATCTCGCGCTAGTCGTTCGATGTTAAGCGGCAGTCCATCCCCCGGACTTTGGTAAGTTGGATAGCGGAATTTATCAAACCAGCCTAATTCCCTGGCAATCATGGTGGGATAGGAAAGGCTGGTATTAAAAATGGCTCCACTTTGAAAGCCGTGGGTAAGCGAGTCGCCAATGGTGACGAGTCGATGGCGGGGCGTTCCTTGTCGGTTAACGTTAACTGGAATTCCTAAAGTTGGATCGGTTTCCGGGCGGCGCGCTTGGGTTGTAACATTTACATCGCGCGGTGTTTTCGGATCGAGCATTTCGGGCGTTACTTGTCTTGCCATGTAGCCTCCTATTAATGGATTTAGAACTTACGCGGGACGATCCTAGAAACCGGGTTTCTGCGAGGAACTTTGGTTGCTCAACCGACAATGTTTCCTCCAAACCCGGTTTCTGCGAGGATCTTTGGTTGCTCAACCGACGATGTTTCCTCCAAACCCGGTTTCTTTGGGTAAGTCCTGTTAAGGTATAATAACGCTCCAAAAGCATTCAAATGAGATCCGGAAGCACGCAATATTTCGCAATTTTTACCCAGCCTCACCCATTTCCGGTTTAAGAAACTACCGACTCTTTTTCTGATGCAGTTTCTATTTTATGAACGATCGCTTGCACGGTAAGCACCGAACAGGGGGCATGGTGGAGGACGTAATTGCTGACGCTACCCAAGAATAACTCGCTCAATCCAGATCTACCCCGACGCCCGACGACTATTAAGTCTGCGCCCCAATTCAGGGCTTTTTCGCAGATGGTTTTACCGGGATTACCGGGGATTTGGGTGAATTCGGCGTTGATACCAAGCGTATTGGCTTTTGCGGTGCGATCGCGCAAAACCGCCAAGCATTTCCCTTCAAATTCATCCCACTGCTTGCGATAGTTGAGCGTGATTTCCTCCCGCACTTCGGGATATATCTCCGGATACAAATCCAAACTGGAAAATTCGGCAATTCTGGGGCTGCCTTCTTCTTCCGAAGATAATACGTGCAATAACATCAGACTCCCCCCCATCGCCTGAGCAAGGTTTAGGGCTTCCTCAAAAACTTGCTCGCCGATGTGGGAACTGTCCATCGCTACTAGAATTTTGCGAAACATAGTTTTGGGTCCTTTTTTTGAAAGGATTTTTTTTGTGATTAGCTTTCTGGGTAATTGCTAATTGCTAATTGCAAGCTTGCTAATTGCTAATTGCTAATTGCCCCTACACCTATTAATTCCGATGCAACCGGAAATGATATTATTAGCTGCTCAAGGCGCTGATTTTTCTCAGCTCCGCAAAAATCCGATTGGTTTTCCAGGTTAAACTTTTCTGAATCGGTTAATTTTTTTATGCTTCAAGCTTTTTGATTTCAGCAGCCATCGGCAACAGGAATTCTTTCATCTCTAATGATGACACCTTTATTCGTATTTTTCTATACTTGTTTTCTAATCTACATATTTCTACAACTTTCCTCACAACTGCGGTTTTGGATGGGCAGTTCGCTTTCCAGGGGTGATGATGCGATCGCGCTTTTTCCCGCCGGAGGAATTAGTATTATTCAACCGCGAAGACACGAAGAACACGAAGGAAGAAGGAAGAAGGAAGAAATAGATCATCTTCTACCGGGAAGGGAGTAAGCTACCCCGTTCTGGAGCGTATACCACATTGGGTATCATTTGATCCATCCTTCTTTGGGAATATTTAGCCGAGCTTCCCGTTTGAGCAAGCGTTAACAGTATTCTAAAATGACTTCTTTTTGTTTTTCTCGCAATATTTTAACTAATTCTTCTATGAGATTGCGGCGAATCGAGATATTTTTGGGCAGCAGGGGATTTTGGTAAAAGTCGTTAATTTTCTGACCTACTAAGAATAAAAGCGAATCCGCTGACAAAATTTCCCTAACTAACATTACAGAACCGTTATTATCGTCCGGTAATCTAGATAGATCGCAATGACATTGTTTTAAAATTTCAATTGCTTTTGACATGGTTAAAATGCCTTCTGTGACTAAATCAATTCCCTTTAATTTGCCAATTGGGGGAAGATCCTTCCGCATTGTTTCAATTTCCATGTCAATCGTTTCGCCTAAATAATTAGCGACAATGTTCCCCGTTGTCCCACCGCAAATTATTTTTTTGCCTTCAAATTTTAACAGCCTTTCTACATATTCCTTATCTTTATTTTTATCGATAGGGGGGCCAGTAAATATCATTAACGGGTTGGTTTTTCTGACGTATAAACCTACAAAGGTTGCATCATCGCCAATTTTGCCTCGATAAAGCGTATGAGTTTCTTTGATAACGCTATTAACAATATTCCGGGAATTATGAACTTGGCTAACAAACAATTCTTCTATATGTTTAGCAATGCTTTCCCATCCCCAACCAAAATTTAGCGTTTGCCCCAATCCTGCATAAAGGACACCATCGCTAATTGCCCCTAAAAAATCCCCATTTTCCAGGTAGCCTTCGGCTACGGTAACTTTTTTATCTAAAATATGTTCGGTTTGGGTTTCTAATTTAACTAGCTTACCTTGTTTAAAATAAAGAACTGGAGGATTGTCAAAATTAATCCATTTAAACTTATTCGTTTCCCGCTCAATTTGAATAATCGTAAATGTAGCGTAAGCAATTTTTCTAACTTGACAAATTGGTAAGGTTCCGATAACGGTTTTAATTACCTCTTCTATAGAAACATCTGCATTGAGCATCGTAATAATAATTTCTGTGGTTAGGGTAGCCAGAATGTTGGCTTTAACCCCACTCCCTAACCCATCTGACAAAACAATTGTTGTTTTATTGTCATTTTTGCAAAACTTTACTTTGTCGCCGCAAAGTTCTTCTTCTTTTTTGTTTAAGCTTAAATTGTAAATATCTAAAAAGTTATCCATCCTCAAAAACCTCCTGTTCGAGCATTTTGACTATTTTTAAGAGGCTGACTTTTGTTTCTGCGGTTGTTTCTCCCAGTAACCCAGCAATTTGTTGGGCTACTTTCATTTGATTGTCTACTACTTCGTTAACTTTAGAGATGGTTTCGGTTTTTAATTTGATGATTTCTTTTTGGCGTAGTTTGTCATGGGTGGTATCAACCATGATACAAGCGACTATGCTTTCATCGGGGATGGGAAAAATCACTTTTCTGACATATAGATTGTGTTCTTTGTATTCGGATTCTTCGACGCGAATCACTTCATTTTTTTCCCAAACTTTTTGGAAATCCCTAACGTCGCTTTTCAAAATGTAGGATACTGGCTGCCCAATTATCTCTTCTGAGTCTACATTAAACATTTTACAAAAGGCAGGGTTGACAATGGTAATATTCATTTCCTTGTCAACTACTATTAGACCATTGGGGTCATATTCCCATAACAGTTCCCACAGACTTTTCTCGTTTTTTTTCACAATCTCCTGCCTTTAAATTATATAACGGTTACAAACAATTTGTGAAAACTTGTAGGGGTAGCGCCCCCGTGCCTACCCCTGATAGGAGGGGGCAACCACAGGGGGCAAC
>DNGG01000325.1:1276-15353 GCA_003486675.1 Cyanobacteria bacterium UBA11372 | reverse complement strand
TACAAATAAATGTGTACCATCAAAGGCTGCAATCCGCATTAACTCCCCCAAACAGTTTACAGGGCGAGTAGGATGGTAGCCAAAGCTACGCTAAAGCATTTTACTGTAGCGGCGCGATGCCCCAAACAGTTTACAGGGCGAGTAGGATGGTAGCCAAAGCTACGCTAAAGCATTTTACTGTAGCGCAGCGATCGCGCAGTATCTAACAACAACAATCGATTTTTGGCTATGGACTTTACCAGACGAAGGTTACGCCGATTAAACGACCAAATCTTTGAATTTATAGAAGAATCCTGCCCCGAGGAAGACCTAGAAAAATCCTGGAAAGTGATGCAAAGTCTATATTACGACCTGTTCATGCTCAGAGCGATCCGCGAAGCCAAGGAAGCCGTACAGCCAGGGGATACCATGCTATACGAAGAAGCCTTGCGGGTATACCGTTCCCTGTAAATTGCTTTAACTTCAAGACTCTCACTCATTCGGCAGTTCGGTCATCTGCCGAATAGCTGTTTTATTTTGTCATCGGAATGCGAGGAATAAACCAACTTATGGTAAACGAAACCAAACAAAGCCAGTCAATAGGATTAGACCTACGTTACACGCGATCGTTTTTAGTCGATTTGAGAGATTTAGAGTTCTCAGATCAAGAGCGGTTATTTTCTCTCATCTTTCAAAAATATAGACGGCTCGAGAATATTTACGACTTGCCAGGACTGGTGAAGCTTAACGCCGAAGGCACGTTATATCGCTGTACCATAGACAACTACACCATCGGCCTGGAATTAAAGGGTAATATCATCAAATTTTGGCGAGTCCTGCCCACGCCAGTAATTTAGAAGATGGGGAGCGGGTGAGCGGGTGAGCGGGTGAGTGAGTGAGTAGGTGAGCGGGTGAGCAGGTGAGCGGGTGAGCGGGTGAGCATGGGAGCATGGGAAAATTTACGTTCAAATTCATCTGGAGCGCACCTGCGCCCCTGCCCCTGTGCCCCTCTGCACACCTGCGCCCCTGCCCCTGTGCCCCTCTGCTCCTGTTTGCTAATTTGAAAAGATACTTGAGGATGAGATTGGCGATGGAGGCAGCGTCCTAAACTGAGGTTAGACAAACAACTCAGGATAGGATTTTTTGCTATGGATGCCTCGTCACTTTGGCAGCGTTACCAAGACTGGCTATACTACCACGAAGGATTGGGATTTTACCTTGATGTCAGCCGGATGCGGTTTGACGATGCCTTTGTCGAGTCAATGCAGCCCAAATTCCAGAAAGCGTTCGCGGATATGGCAGCATTGGAAGCAGGAGCGATCGCTAACCCCGACGAAAACCGCATGGTTGGTCACTACTGGCTGCGAGATGCCGAACTCGCCCCCACCCCAGAACTCTTTCAAACCATCGTCGATACCCTAGAAAGCATTGAAGCCTTCGCCCAAAAAGTCCATAGCGGCGAAATACATCCCCCCAACGCCCCCAAATTTACCGATATTATTTCCATTGGCATTGGCGGATCTGCGCTTGGTCCTCAATTTGTCGCCGAAGCATTAGCCCCCGACTTTCCCCCTCTGGCGATTCATTTTATCGACAACACCGACCCCGCTGGGATTGACAGCCTCCTCAACAAACTGAAAGACCGCTTAAACAGTACCCTAGTCATTGTTATCTCCAAATCTGGCGGCACTCCAGAACCCCGCAACGGTACGATCGAAGTCCAAAAAGCTTTTGCCCTTCAAAACCTGGACTTTCCCAAACAAGCCGTCGCCATCACCGGCGTTGACAGTAACTTAGATAAACTAGCCAAATCCCAAGGTTGGTTAGCAACTTTCCCCATGGAAGACTGGGTAGGCGGACGCACTTCGGAAATGTCCGCCGTCGGGTTACTCCCAGCCGCCCTGCAAGGTATCGCCGTTCGCGATCTGCTAGCCGGTGCCAAAGAAATGGACACCGCTACCCGCGTACCAGATCTAAAAAATAACCCCGCCGCCCTCCTCGCCCTCTCTTGGTACTACGCCGGAAACGGCAAGGGCGAAAAAGACATGGTAGTTTTGCCCTACAAAGATAGCCTGCTGCTATTTAGCCGCTACTTGCAACAGCTGGTAATGGAATCTCTGGGTAAAGAAAAAGACCTCAACGGCAATACAGTTTATCAAGGCATCGCCGTTTACGGTAATAAAGGTTCCACAGATCAACACGCCTACGTCCAACAGTTGCGCGAAGGCGTCCCCAATTTCTTCCTCACCTTTATTGAAGTATTAGAAGACAGGCTGACGCCATCGCCAGAAATCGACCCCGGAGTCACATCGGGAGATTATCTTTCCGGTTTCTTACAAGGAACCCGCCAAGCACTGTACGAAAATCACCGCGATTCGATTACCGTCACCATCCCGCAAGTTAATCCTCGCACCGTTGGGGCATTAATTGCCCTGTACGAACGCGCCGTCGGTCTTTACGGCTTCTTAGTCAACATCAACGCCTACCACCAACCGGGGGTAGAAGCTGGTAAAAAAGCCGCCGCCGCCATCTTGGAATTACAAAAACGAGTCGTACAGGTGCTGCGCGAGGAAGGCACACCGCTTTCTCTGGCTCAAATAGCCGAGAAAGCCGGTGCTACTGACCAAATCGAGGCAATTTACAAAATCTTACGCCACCTCGCCGCCAACGATCGCAGCGTCACCTTAGAAGGCGACTTCGGCAAACCCGCCAGCTTAACCGCCAAAGCCCTTTAATCGGGCATTGGGTAAACTCTCCCCACAATTGCCAGTTCATACTGAGAAACCGGGTTTCTGGCTGCGAACTCGAGTTGCCAAGCCAAGGATTTTTCCTAGAAACCCGGTTTCTGTGAATCTGCCTGCGAACTCGAGTTGCCAAGCCAAGGATTTTTCATGGAAACCCGATTTCTTTGCCTAAGTGCTGCATTCATCAAACCCGACCCTGCTGCCTGCCAAACCCGACAATTTTAGTCGTATTTTCCATACCATACTTTTGACATATATTGTGATGCAATCAACAAATTTTTATATTTTTTCGGTTAGACTGGAATCAAAGCATTAAGAAACATTAAGTTTAGACGGATCGGTATGGGCAAAAGCAGAGGAATCGAGAGCCGCCAGCTGGAGTCGATTAAAAGCGGTATGGCGGAGTTTTATACACCCCAGTCCAGCAACGAAACGATGCTGGTGCAGATAGCAGCAAATACAGTTGATGACTTATTTGTACACAGGTTTCAAACCGATCAGTTATTAGTGGTGCGGGGTAGCTTTGTCCTAGTGACGTTGGAAGATAGGCAATATCGGTATACACTGATGAGCGATCGCTTCCCGATGGTGGTCACGATTCCACGCGGTGTGCTTCACGGCGCCATTAATCTCACTAATGAACCCTGTTTGCTAGTCAATGCCGTGCTGCGACACGCTCCCACCCACGAGAGAGATTATCGTCCGATCAAACGACCTTTCCCCTACAATTTAGAAAAAGTAACAGCATTAATGAAACAACTCGACCAACCTGTTACAGTTTAACTAAAAAACTCAAAAACCCGACAATTTGTAGAAAATAGGTCAGCATTTTTGCTGATTTTAATAAAGTAGTAAAAGTTTTTTGATTTACGTCAAAAAACTTGAGAATTTCCGGATCAGGTACGCTGCTGATAACTTAAGATAAATTATTGGTGCGTTAGCGAAGCGTAACGCACCAATCTCAAAAAACTACTCAAAACAATTAGCAATTAGCCATTAGCCAAAAACTCAGTTTCTAATGATAAGTAATTAACCGGACTGCTGATTATGCAACCAGTTATACAGTCCCAAGGAAGCTACCGTACCGATAAAGTTAGCAGCAATGCCATTCATATTCGCCATTGCGACAAAAATATCGAGGGATCTAATAAATCGAGCTGGGTTGTAAATTGCCACACCTTGAGGCTGGGAAATCGATTTTGATAGTAGCACGCCTAGGGTTGCCCCACCTCCCAAGATTGTGAGTAACATACCCACCAAACCGACAATGATACCCAAGCGCAGAACTCGCATTACCTCGGTTTTTTTCGGATGCAAAATGTGGTTGGGATTGCGAAGCCTTCTGGCAAAACGAGTTTGACGAAAAGCCAAATAAGCACCAAACAGAAGCGCTAAAATGCCGCAAAATGCCCAAAAAACACCAATGCCAAGTCCTGGTGTTGTTCCCGCAGCGGCATTAACTGCACCCGTTTCCGGTGCCGGGGTTATGGCTAGATTAAAATTACGCCCAGAGATTGCCAACACCAACATTAAGGCAGAAGCAGCCGCTAACGCAATTTGTAGCCACAACGCAATCCATCCTACCAATCGTAAAATCGTCGCAACTCTTTCGCGCTTGTACTCAGCCTTGCGTGTCTCTGGCTCGGTTTGCATAGAAGTTTTCCGCGCTTTGTCATCAATTAGATTCCGTCCTCACAATAGCGGCATTGTTTTAGAGTAACGACTTCCTAGAGAAATAATGTTTCTCTTTCTGATTGCTTATTTCAATGGATGGATGATGAAATTTTTCCAGATGATTAGCATAGGAAGTGATGGCAGAAATGGAGCGAAATAAGATGGCACTGGTTAAAATTGGAGACTACTATCAAGAATATGCTCAAGATACCTCGGACGCAGAGGATATCAAGAAGTTTTCTGTTTATGCCCAGGGCGATGAAAAAGTGGGTTCGGTTGACGATATTTTAGTCGATGAGCAAACTGGACGATTCCGCTATTTTGTTGTGGATACGGGCTTCTGGGTTTTTGGCAAGAAAGTTTTGCTGCCCGTTGGTATGGGGCGCGTCGATTATACGGATCAACGGGTGTATGTCAGTGGCTTGACGAAAGAGCAAGTAGAAAATTTGCCTGACTTCAAAGATTTAGAAAAAGTTGATTACGACTATGAGGAAGAGGTGCGCGGGGTATACCGTCCGATGGCTGCTACGGATAGCGTAACTCAAGGGCAAACTCAAACTTACGATCGCAACACCTACAACTACGAACAAGAGCCTTCTTTATATAATGTGAGCGATCGCGATGGTCAAACTTTGAGATTATACGAAGAACGCTTGATTGCCAACAAAGAACGTCACAAAACTGCGGAAGTTGCCATCGGTAAGCGCGTAGAAACAGAAACGGCTCGCGTTGCAGTTCCTGTGGAAAAAGAGCGCGTGGTTATCGAACGCACCACCCCCCACGATGTTTCACCAATCGATGCCGGTAACCCCGACTTCCGTGAAGGCGAAGTTATTCGCATGGATATTTACGAAGAAACTCCCGATATCCACAAAGAAACGGTTGTGCGGGAAGAAGTTCGAGTCAGGAAAGTTGCAGAGCAAGATACAGTCACTGCTGAAGAAACTCTGCGGCGCGAAGAATTAGATATCGATACTCAAGGTCGTCCAATTGTTGAGAAGTAAGGGATTTTTGGGTAATTGGTAATTGGTAATTGGTAATTGGTAATTGCTAATTGCTAATTGCTAATTGCTCCTACATGGATTAATTCCGATGCAACGGTCAACGATATAACTCTAGGTGATTGAGTTTGTTTGTGATTTTGCATCAGGTATGCGTTAAAACGGCGGGTGAAAGTTCTTGTTTCAAGAAAGCTTCCCCGCCGTTTGGTTTTGGGGACACGGCGTGAGAAATTTTGCTCCCAGCATCTCTACTAATGATTCATATCATGTCCGTTGAATTCCCCATAATAAAAAACCCTTACAGATTTGTTGCGTAGGGACACGGCATCATAAATATCTCCGACACAGATAACGTTAATAATGCCGTGTCCCGGCTGCTAATTATGGGTAATCTTAAGGACATGATATGAGATAGGCGATATGAGCAATTGGTTGATTGTCAGATTAAATGGCATTTTGTTTTCGCCAAATTTGGGGAGTGGTGCCAAAGCTTTGGCGAAACTGACGGAAGAAACTTCCTGTATTGCGATAGCCAACTGACTGGGCAATTTGCTCGACTGATTGGTCGCTGTTAGCGAGCAAGAAACAAGCTGCTTTCATGCGACGTTCAACAATCCAAGGATGTATGCTCTTTCCCGTTTGGCGTCGCATCATATCGGTTAAGTAAGCGGGAGAGTAACCAACTGCTTGAGCTACATTGGTTAGGGTAATTGGTTGTTGATAATTGGTTTCAATGAATTGGAAAACTTTAGCGATTTGGGAGTCAGAAGCAAAGCTTGAGTTCTGATCTTTTGATTTGGCGGTGTCGGTAGAGATTGATTGTTTAGCGTACCACTGCTTTTGGGTGATTTGTTTTTGTAAAACGGTGGCGATCGCTCTCAATAATTCCTCTATCCGACAGGGTTTCGTCAGATAGTCATCTGCTCCCAACTCCATGCCAAAACGAATGTCTCTCCGAGTGTTTCGCCCAGTGATGAAAATAAAGGGAATTATCGCAGTAATTGGGTTTTGACGCAGGGTAGATAAAACTCTGTAACCATCGACTTTTGGCGTGATAGCTTCGCTGATGATTAAATCGGGTAATTCTTCTTGTACCCGTTCAATAGCGAAGGAGTCATTTTCAGCACCAATGGTGTCGAACCCCTTAGCTTTAAGGGATTCTAGATAAAATTTTCGGGTTTCGGGTAATTCTTCAATTACCATAATTTTTTGCACCGTTTTCTCCTCCACGTACCAGAATTCTGCAAGCGCTTACAAAACTATGGACGAGTGCGATCGCGTACAAAACCAAATGCGATCGCACTAAATAATATTATGTCCGGTCGATTACCCACGATCGTGACCGGGACACGGCATTATTAACGTTATCTGTTTGTCCGAGATATCTCTGATGCCGTGTCCCTACGCAACGACTGGGTGAGGTTTTTTTATTATGGGCAATTCAACGGACATGATATAACCCTTGGGATCTACTTCGGTTTTTTCACCTCAATCTTGTAGACAATTTCGTCTTTGGGTGCTTCTTCTTTTTTAGGAGGTTTCTGATCTAACATCAGACTTCCGACAACCAGTGCTAATAAACCAAGGGTAATTTCCATAGGATTATGACCTCCAAAAGTAATAGAACATCGACTGGCGCGATCGCACAGAAATTACAAAAATCCCACATACCAGAAATAAATTTCTGGCTAAAAGCTAAAGTCAGTTAAAACAGACCAGAATCTTCCAACTCATCGCTATTCAACCTGTTTAAGCAGGTTTCAGCTTTGGGCTGCTGCCATCCGTTTCTCTCCAAATTTTTCTCACTTAGTATAGAAAATAGATTATCTAGTTATTCTCACGTTGTCAATAGGGAAGCAGAAAATTTTTCTGGGTAGTTCCACCAAGAAGACGCGGGGATGGGGAGACATTCTGGTTTTATACTGGCTTGATTATCTAAAAATAGCTTTATTAGCTAATTTTGGGGAATAAATCGATATATTAAACCTTTAAGCTTGAGCTTGCTACTTGGAAATGGCGCTGAAGCGCTAATCAAATCTCTTATACAATGTTAAATTAAGGCTCACATAGTAAAATAAGCAATGTGTACCCTGTGAGTTTTAGAGTCAGATCTTGAATAACCCAATCCCAGCAGACTTTCTCAAAGCAGTAGCAAGCGATCGCGGCGTATCGGAAGCAGAATTAGAAACTTTGTCCCTGGCGTTGGCGGGTAAATCGACGAAAGCGATCGCCTCCCAACTGGGTATAAGCGCGATCGCTGTCCGCAAACGACTGGGCGAAGTATACAAAAAATTTCAGATCCCAGGAAATGCGCCTGGGAAGTTAGGCGAGTTCAAGCAGCTAGTGCTTGCCTTGTATAAAGAAAGTGATATCGCCCATAGTACCAACTCGTCTATTACCCCAATCGCAGCAGAAAAATCGTGCTTCCCCTCGTTGGGAGATACACCACCTGACTTATCGGTATTTTACGGAAGCAGCAAAGAACTCGTTACCCGAATAATTGAACTTTTTGAAGGAGATGCTTTTGCTTTAGATGTAATAGCAAAAATTGTTCAATATTTTTTCTCCGGCAATTTCGCTGAATTTTGGCAGCAATGCTTATCGGATATTAAAAATGCGAGTAAAAAAGTTTTATCCGATTTTTTCTCCGAAATGGAAGAATCACCCGAGATAGAAGAATTTTCCTCATTAGACAAGCAAATTTTGGATATTTTGGCGGAAAGTTTACAGCCATTATCGGTAATAGAACTAGAAGAAAAACTCAGTTTTACAGAAGAGGCCGCTCCCGAATCATATCCAGAAGGACTTACGAAATATCTTAACTCACTTGCAGAAGTATCGCTAATCCAACAACAGACAATAGGGGAGGAAGTTAAATTTAGTCTAACTCCTGAGATTAGAAAGAAGATAAGCAATATATTGCTGGGCAGGTATCTGAATAAAATCGGGCATCGAAAATACATGGATGGTGAATTCCAAAGCGCCAAGGATTATTTGAAGTGGGCAATTGAATTTAATCCAGAATTGGCAGCAGCGCAATACAATCTAGCCTCAACTTATGAACAGCTAGAAGATTTCCCAAATGCCCGCATTCACTACCAAATAGCAGCAGAATTCAACAACCGCGCCGCCGATGCAGCCATCAACAACCTTGCACGTTTGGAAATTTTTACAGGTAACAGTACCGCAGCCATCGAGCTAATTTTGCCAAGCTTAAAGCGAGTTAAAGATGCTGGTGTAAAATCCTCGCTGCACAAAAACCTTGGCTGGGCGTATTGGCTAGAAAAGCGCTATAAGGAAGCAAAAGAACATCTGGAAAAAGCGATAGAATTAGATAGCGATCGCGCCCTCCCATACTGCCTACTCGCTAAAGTGAAAGAAAGCCTTGGAGATGAACAAGCTGCGTTAGCATCATGGGAAAACTGCCTGAACAAACAAGCAGAAAATACACCTTGGCGATTGCCAGAATTAGACACTTGGCGTATTGAGGCACGCCAGCGTCTAAATACTCCTAGTAACTAAGGCAGAACTTACGCTCACCCATCCGGGTTTCTCTGAAAAATAGTCACTTTGAAACCATATATCTCAGCCAGAAACAAAGGTGATAGATCGCCCAAGCGTAAGTCCTGTAAGGTTACCTGATTCCGAACCTGCTGGGAACAATCGGATCGTCATCATCATCACTCGGAAGCATAAATTCCTGTGGCTTGCTGGTGAATTGTTGTGCAAAAAATTGGCGATCGCACAGAAAATTGGCAGCAAAAATTGCAGTCATAGTGACCTCTAGAAGCAAAGGGTTGAGTTGGATGCACAGTAGCTAGATAAGTTGGTGACTAGCTACTGTTGAATGCTTGTTATCTTTTATTCGGTGGGGGGGTGGGAAGTTTATGCAATGGGGGAAAATTTGGGCGCGAAATTGGTGGGAACAATCGGATCGTCATCATCTTCACTCAGATGCATAAATTCCTGTGGTTTGCTGGTAAAGTGTTGTGCAAAAAATTGGCGATCGCACAGAAAATTGGCAGCAAAAATTGCAGTCATAGTGACCTCTAGAAGCAAAGGATTGAGTTGGATGCACAGTAGCTAGATAAGTTGCACAACTAGCTACTGTTGAATGCTTGTATGGTTTATTCGGTGGGGGGCGGGAACTTTATGCAGCGGGGGAAATTTTTGGCGCGCCTGGGCATTGTGCGGCTTGGGCTAGCCACAAATCGAGGATTTTTCCTAGAAACAAAGGTGATTTGTCTAATTCCTGAATAGATCGCTCTGGATGGGTTTGTGTTGCTGAAGCCACCCAGCTAACTCGGTTCCATCTATTACAGGCACTAAATTTCCGTTCCCCAAAATGGTACAACCATAAAGGTAGGGTGGCGGTGCGATCGCATCACCAAACGGTTTAATTGCTAAATCTTGTTCTAGTAAAATGCGGTCAATTTTGAGAGCAATTATTTGATTTTTTCCGGAAATTAACAGCAAGAAAATTTTTCCAGATTCTTGCCAAGGGCAGGAACCTTTATATTGTTTTTTAAGTGGCGTGCAAGGATAGCTATAAGCAGATGGTAAAAAATGAGAGTAGATGGGAACGATTTGTCCCTGGTGAGAGTAATACGGCTGTTCTCGCTCGGTGATGATTTGTGCTTGTGTAACGGCAGCGATCGCAACTAAGCTATCGACAGGGATTGCCAGAACCTTCGCGTCAACTCCAAATACCAATAGCTTGGTAATGGTCAAAGTAAAGGGCAATCTTAGAGTAAATTTTGTGCCTTTTTCCCGGCAAGAAATAACGCTAATATCTCCTTTTAAAGCATTGACTTGAAGTCGAACAACTTCCAAGCCAAAGCCGCGCCCGGAAAGCTCGCTGATTTTCGCTGCCGTGGAAAAACCGGGGGCAAATAGATACTCATACAAGCGGTTTTTGGGTAATGTTTCTGCCTCAGAGGAAGACAGCCAATTTAATGCGATCGCGCGCTGAATTATTTTTTCTTCGTCTATTCCTTGACCATCATCTTGCAATTCAATATAAGTATGATTTCCCCGATGATAAGCGCGGATAGTAATCGTACCTGTGGCAGATTTACCATTAGCTTGGCGCACTGAGGGCGTCTCGATGCCGTGATCTACAGCGTTGCGTACCAGATGAATTAATGGATCGTAAAGCTTCTCTAAAATTGCTTTGTCTATTAAAGTATTCATTCCCACTAGCTTAAGGTTAATTTGCTTGTGGTTTTTAACAGCCAAGTCTCGTACCATCCGAGAAAACCGATTTAATAAGTTTCCGATTGGCAGCATTCGAGCCTGTAACAGGTTCGTTTCCAATTGCTTCAGAGTTTGTTGTCTTTTTTTGATAATTTGTTGCACTTGCTGTTGAGCGACAGTAATGTCTTGTAGCGCTGCTTGCAGTTGTGCAATTTCTTCGGCTACTGTATGTGACAAAGCAATGGGTAATTGACGATGCTTGTCTGCTCCTTTGCTCAAATATTTGCGCGTCAGTTTAGTTAAACGATTTAATCTTTGCGATATGGTTTCAACGATTTCCTTTTGTTGTTGTTGTTGTAAAATAAAACTGCTTTCTTGAGTAACTAAATCTCCCACTAAATTGTTGAGAAGTTCCAAGCGTTCTAAATCTACTCGCACTCCCAACTTAGGATTTGGTTCTTTTTCTGCTTCAGGTGGAACATCTTGTTTGACATCTTTAGCATTTTGTGATTCAAATTTTGCCAGGTTTACTAACTGACTGCAAGGTTTTATATTAAGCGATTTCTCGCCTTTTAAAACTGAGGTTTGAATTGCTCGAAAGTCTTTTGCGGCAAGGTTTCCGATGGTTTTAACTGCTAGTGGATTGAGTTGCAAAGCGGAAATGGTAGTTTGAGCGATCGCCACAAAAGCAGGCAGGTTTAAAAATTGTCCAATACTGGCAAAAACTTCCGCCTGAATCTTTAATTTTTCTACTAATTCTGGCGTCTGAGGATTGTTTAACAACATTTCCCAGCATTCCAATCCCCGCGCCACTTCTTCTGCGAATAAATCTTGTGTTATATCTTCATCTGTTTCCGTTTCTTTTGCATCGGTTTCTACTGCCAAGTTATAGCCGTGTTTAGCTTCTATTTGAGTGCATATTTGTTTTAACTTTTCATGGTGAATATCGGTGTCGCATTCACCAGTTTGAATTTGAGCTAGTAGAGGCGATCGCAGAGAATCATAAGCTTGCAGCAACAGTTCTTCTAACTCTTGGTCAACTTCAATATTTTCTTGATATAAAACTTTAAACGTATTCTCTAAATGATGCGCTAATGTTTGAATTCCAGTTAAGCCAATACAAGCTGCACCGCCTTTAATCGAATGGGCAATTCGCATCAGGCTATGTATTTTATTGATACTATGTTCCTGCCGTAAGGTTAGTATTCCTTCCTCAAGTGATTGTAGCAGGTCTAAACTTTCTTGAACAAAAAAATTGTAATTTTCGTCATTGATATCGAGTTTGGGCATCATTTATTTGCTAATTGGTAATTGGTAATTGGTAATTGCTAATTGGTAATTGCTAATTGGTAATTGGTGATTTAATTAGGTTTTTATTGCTCCTATTACCCATTACCAATTACCCATTACCAATTACCGAATTTTGAATTGCGCTACGCTTTCTTGCAGTTCGTTAGCTACTTTTAATAGTTTAGTAAAAGACTCTGCAACAGCTTGAGATTGTTCAGAGGTTTGGTTAGCAATTGTGGCAACTTCTTGTATGGTTTTAGTTAGATCTAAAGATGTCTGCATCTGAGAAGTTGCAGCTTGAGCCATTTCTTCTACGAGGATGCGAATTTGGGCGCTAACTGCGGCGATTGAGTTGAGTTTAGATCTGGCTGTTTTCACCAGGTTAGTGCCGGTACTAAGTTGATTCATTCCAACTTCCATCGCTGTCACAACTTCATTAGTTTCTATTTGAATTTCTTCGACAATTTGTTCTATTTCTTTAGTCGCGACGGCTGATTGTTCGGCAAGGGTACGCACTTCTGCGGCTACAACGGCAAATCCTTCGCCTTCAATACCAGCTCCTTTGGCTTCTATTGAGGCATTTAAGGCTAAAATATTTGTTTGATTTGCTAAGTCTTTGATTAAGCTACTAGCTCTAGATATTTTTTGGGAAGATTGGCCTAAACATTTAACTTTCAAAGCAGTTTCTTCAAAGGTTTTTTCGATAGCTAAAATTCCAGCAACGGTTTTGTTCATGGCTTTGTCACCGACTTGTAAGGTTTGATTGGCTTCCTGTACTTTCAGCGCCGCTTGTTGAGCGCTGGTGGCAACGTTTTGAATAGAATTTGCCATGACTTGAATTTGTTGGAGGGTAGCAGCGATCGCTTCTGATTGTCGCTGTGCTTCGTCGGAAAGTCTTTTCACATCAATTTCGCTGACTTTGGCAGTTTGGGTGACAGCATCGGCGGCTGATTGGACTTGCAAAACAATTTGCTGTAAGTTCTCAATTAGAGCGTTAAAAAAGTTAGCGATGGTGGCAATTTCCCCCCCTTTAACCTCAGCCCTAACGGTTAAATCCCCTCGAAATGCCCCTTGAATCTGTTGCAAAAATCTTTCCAATTGTGCTTGCAATGCTTCTTTTTCTTGGCGTTGTTCAATTGAAACTGCTTCCGCAACTGTGCGCGCTTCTTCTAATTGTTTGATAAAGCTGACGTGAGCAAAGGCATATTCAATATGAATCGCCACTTGAACAAAAAAGTCGATTTCTGACTGCTTCCAATTGCGAGGTTGGGAACATTGATGAGCGATGAGCAAACCGACTAATTGATTGTCTTTCCGTAGCGGTACTATCAGATTGGCTTTGACTTCAAATTGTTCCAAAGTCAGAATGTGACAATCGCTTAAACCCGGTTCGTTGTAAATATCATTGATCGCTTTGACGCGCCCATTTTGGTATTGTTGGACATAGCGATCGCGAAAACAAGGGTCATCAATTCTTTCGTGGATAGCTCTTGTCCAACCAGCGGCGACTGATTCCGCCGCAACCGTACCGCTCCAATCTGGATTAAAACGATAAGCAATCACCCGATCGACATTAAGGACTTTACGAATTCCAGAAAGTGCCGTACTCAAAAGTTCTTGACAGTTTGCTGCTTGACGTGCTTTCCAAGCAATGTCACCTAATAAACGTTCTCTTTTGGCGGCAGCTTGCAATTGTTGGATAAAACTTATATGGTCAAGTGCGTATTCAATCTCAGTGGCTAATTGCACGAAAAAATCGATTTCCGATTGCTGCCAAACTCGCGGAGCGCTGCATTGATGGGCGATGAGTAAACCCACCAATTGATTGCCTTGTTTCATCGGTGCGATTAGATTGGCTTTGACTTCAAATTGTTCCAAAGTCAAAACGTGGCAATCGTTTAATCCCGGTTCGTTGTAAATGTCGTTAATCGCTCTGACGCGCCCATTTTGATATTGTTCAATATAATTCATCCGAAAACAAGGATCGTCGATTGTTTCGTTCATAGAACTCGTCCAACCGGGAGCAACAGATTCGGCGACAATAGTGCCGCTCCAGTCAGAATTAAACCGATAAATGATGACGCGATCGACATTTAATACCCGTCGAACTCCCGCCATAATTTTGTTACTAAAATCTTGGATATCTGTTGCTTGACGCGCTCTCCAAGCGATGTTGCTTAATAATCTATCTTG
>DNGG01000325.1:0-1082 GCA_003486675.1 Cyanobacteria bacterium UBA11372 | reverse complement strand
ATGTTGCTTAATAATCTATCTTGTCTGGCAACGGCTTCTTTTTCTGCTAAAAGAATCTGAAGTCGATCTGCTAGTTGGTTAATGCTAGTGCCTAAAATGCCAAATTCATCTTCAGTTTCAACTTTGATGCGCGTATCTAGTTTACCTCCTTCTAAATGTTTGACGGCGCTGGCGACACTTAAGATAGGGCGAATCAGATATTGCACTAGAAAAATAGCGATCGCAATCTCTACAATCACTGACAAAAACGTGCCTATTGCTACACCAATAATGCCGGAAATATAAGTACTAATACCAACAATCGCACTCGGTACGACAGCGATGGCGATCGCGCAGATAATTGCTTTATTCCTCAAACTCAGCCGTTCCCACCATGCCGTTTTTGGGGGTTTCTTTGGCGGTTGATCGGAGTTTGGTGACGCCATTTTAGCTTGCGATCGCTTTTGAGCTAAAGGTTTGGGATTTTGTGCCAAAGGTGAAAGAGGCGCATTTGCCCCATTCATTCGCTCTGAAGAAGTAGAGACAATCAGCTTAGGTTGCTTTTGAAAACCGTCGTTCCTGTTGGTAGTTTTGCCATCTCTCTGCGTCATTTTCAAAACCTAGTTGCAGAACGGTTATTTAAGCGCTATCTATTAACACAAAGTAAATAAAGCAATTTTGGTAAAAATATCCCAAACAAACATCTACCTACGGTTATAAATAAATTCCCCTTTTGGAGAATTTGATAACCGTAGGGTGCTCTCTTCGGTAGCGTAACGCACCAACCCGGTTTTGGAGAATCTCATAACCGCAGCTAGCGTAACGCACCAACCCAACTAATTAATCAAAAGCAAAACCCACTCAAACTCACGCTGTATAGAAGCTAACAAATCCATTTTCATTTCTGACGGCAAGACATCCCAGGTGTAAGTTTCAATTTCCAAATGTTCGCAAGCATTGTTTTTCGCAAGTAGATCTAAAACATCTATAATGTCATCTTGCGTAGAATGCAAAAGTTGATAATCGCGGATAAAAATTGGCACGTGAAAATGAATTCGCCACTCTTGAGCATCTACCTTTTCAAGCTCAGGTAATGCTGTTAC
>DNGG01000323.1 GCA_003486675.1 Cyanobacteria bacterium UBA11372 | reverse complement strand
CTGACCGATGTGCTTAAAGAAAGAGCGGGATGGAATGAAGTGGTGCGAATAGGCGCGATCGCTGGTCTAAGTCAGATAAAATCATCACCCGTAGCGCTCAACTTGATTTTGCAAACAACTTCCCCAGGTATCCCGCAAGCTTTGCGTTTAGCTGCTATTCGCGCTTTAGGCACGATTTCTACTGGTCAAACACCCAACAATGTCGAGTTAATTTTGCAACAATTGCACGATTTATCCAAGGAAACTTTCTTCTTAACTCAAGTCGCAGTTGTTGTAGCTTTGGGACAAATGGAAACACCGAAAGCCATCCCAATTTTACGTTCCTTAGCCGATCAAACACCCGATGGTCGAGTCCGCCGCATCGCTGAGGAAGCAATTCCCAGGGTGCAGAAAAATTCCGGTTCCGATCAAGCTGTCAAGCAGCTGCGAGAAGAATTCGACCAATTGAAACAGGAAAATCAGGAGTTGAAGAGTCGCCTGGAAAATCTAGAAGCTAAGTCGAAACAATAGCACCAATCGGGAAAACCTGTATTCGGTAGTTCCAGCCCTGGCGATCGCTTAAGAAGTCCCGCTACAACCCAGGTTTTCCCGATTTTACTAGCTGCCCATTTAACCGATAAAATAATCAGTATAGCCAAACGCGATCGCAATCGCGACGCCAGTCTGATAAATTTTTTTAACTGATTTTTATTAAAATTTTAATATTTGTTTGTAGTTATATATACTATAATTAAGAAAAAGATAAAAAACCAATTCTCTAAGCAGTTAGAGTTCACATGGGACAACTGCTAAGGGTTAATATGGGCATTTTTTGTAAAGAATCAGCAACAATTGTAGTGCTGAAACGATAACAAGTCGATGTAGACAATTACATAGATTGAGAGGCAGATACGAGGCGTGAGTCAGCAACCTATTGCAGAGTCGAGGCGTTACGATCCAATAGCGATCGCGCAGTACTATAAATACCGTCCCTGGCTAGCCATCTGGCGGGCAATAACGATAATCTGGTTCTTTGCCTGGTTTGTAATTGAACTCAAGTGGGACGAATGGGGCAACCGAGAGGAAGAAAATAAGTTAAAACGCGCCACCCAGTTGCGGGAAATTCTCACCCACCTGGGGCCGACATTTATTAAAGTAGGACAAGCGCTATCGACGCGCCCGGATTTGGTGCGGAAAGACTTTTTGGAAGAGTTGGTGAAGCTACAAGACCAACTACCGCCGTTTGATAATGCGATCGCTTTTGGCAGAATAGAGCAAGAATTGGGGCGTCCCGTCGCCGAAATGTACGGCGAAATTTCCCCAAAACCCGTCGCCGCCGCTAGTTTGGGACAAGTATATCGGGCGCGACTCAAAACCGGAGAAGAAGTCGCAGTCAAAGTCCAAAGACCGAACTTGCGCCCCATAATTACCTTAGACCTTTACCTGATGCGGTGGGCAGCGAGTTGGTTAGCGCCGTGGCTGCCCCTGAATCTGGGTCACGACCTGACGCTGATTGTAGATGAATTCGGGACGAAGTTATTTGAAGAAATAGATTACCTCAACGAAGGACGGAACGCGGAAAGATTCGCCAGCAACTTCCAAAACGACCCCCGCGTCAAAGTTCCGGCGATATATTGGCGCTATTGTTCCAGCCGCGTCCTCACCCTAGAATGGATTAACGGCTTCAAGCTCACCGATACACCAGCAGTTAAAGCCGCCGGACTCGATCGAGATGGCTTAATTGAAATTGGCGTCACATCAGGACTGCAACAGTTATTAGAATACGGCTTTTTCCACGCCGACCCCCATCCGGGGAATTTATTCGCCATGCCCGATGGTCGGATGGCATACATCGACTTCGGTATGATGGATCAGCTGGAACAAAGTACCAAAGAAACCCTGGTTGATGCTGTTGTCGATTTAATTAATAAGGACTACGACGACTTAGCGCTTGACTTTGTGAAGCTGGGATTTCTCACCCCGGAAACCGATATCAAACCGATTGTACCGGCTCTAGAAGCAGTTTTGGGAGACGCCATCGGTCAAAACGTCGGGGACTTTAACTTTAAGACGATAACCGATAAGTTTTCGGAACTGATGTACGACTATCCGTTCCGCGTCCCCGCCAAGTTTGCTTTAATTATACGTTCCCTCGTGACCCAGGAAGGGTTGGCGCTCTCGCTCAATCCTGAGTTTAAGATCGTCGAAGTCGCCTATCCTTACGTCGCGAAACGCTTGTTAACTGGGGAAACGCCGCAATTGCGGCGACGGTTGATCGAAGTGCTGTTTAAAGATGGTAAATTCAAGTGGCAGCGATTGGAAAATATGATTGCGATCGCGCGTACCGACAACAACTTCGACCTCCTACCCACCGCCCAATTAGGGTTACAGTATCTTTTGTCTGAAGAAGGTAGTTTTCTGCGACGCCAGTTGCTGTTAGCGTTAATCGAAGACGACCGAATCCACACCGCCGAAGTGCGCCGTCTTTGGGATTTGGTGAAAGATGACATCAAACCCGCAGAACTGTTTAACGTTGCTTTAAGCGTCGTCGCAGGTAATATCCTAGACGAAAGGGCGGCATCTTTTTTACCCGCATTCGCCTCTTTAGCAGCGTTTCAACGCCCGAATCAAGGGGACAAGCGATGATCGCTGTAGGGGCGGGTTTTACTCACCCTCACCTTCGCCCTCACCCTAAAGGGTGGGGCTACACAAACTCTCGCCCGCCTGCGCGGGCTATAACTAATAATTACCAATTACCAATTACCAACTACCAATTACCAATTACCCGATACTGGTAATATTAAACATCAGGCTGTCAATCCGAAGGAGTTTTTGTGTATTTTTATTCCAACCCGCCCTATTTTTGGTTATTAGCTGGGTTACTGATAGGGGCGACATCTGGTGCGGCTTTCGAGGCGACTCTCAAACAACTTGTACGGGAATGGTCTAAAACTAGATCTACGCGCGCGATCGCTTATTTACAAGGAATGCCTTTACAGCTACCTTTCTCTGGGATTTGTATCGGCATTTGTGTTTTTCTAGGTTCTGGTCTGGAAATTTTTGGCTTTCCTTCTGCGCTTTCTTACCTGATTTCTGTGCCGCTTACGGTGTTTATTGGTTGGTTAGTTTGGTCGCAACTTGGTAACCTATTAAATCAACTCCAACGCGGCGGTTCTAAAGCATTAGATTTGGATTCTTTCGGTTAGAAAGCTAATTGCTAATGGCTAATTGCTAATTGTCAGGACTAGCAATTATATCTGTTTGTAGTGGTGACTTCAGTTTTCATAGGCGAGGATGAGGACTAAAGTCCTCACTACAAACTTACTCCTTTCCCGCCCGAAGAATACTTTCATCCAGCAATTAGCAATTAGCAATTAGCAATTAGCCATTGACTTTATCAATAATTCGTTGCCA
>DNGG01000565.1 GCA_003486675.1 Cyanobacteria bacterium UBA11372 | reverse complement strand
CGCCATCCTAATAATCGATGATGACCCGTATCCGACACCCACAAAGCGCCTGTTTCTGACACCAAACAAGCACCGCGAGGGCCAAATAAAGTATTAGCAGTAGGTTCAACGGGAATGGCTAATTCACCTTGTGCGGGACTTTTACCTAAAATTACCTCAGCACCTTGAGATGAAAAAGGCAAAGGTTGGGCTTGCTTTGTCACTTCTGAGTTAAGTGGTGTTGGGGGAATAAGCTTAATTCGGGTATCCATTTTTTTAATCGGTTTCGATTGAAATTTTGTCCGATTCTCGCCTAGCTTCAAAGCCCGCCCGGAAATTAATTTCCGGGCTAATAGCTGAAGTCCACTTAAGTGGACTAAAAGATCGCATACCCAGTCCTCTTGAGAGGACTTTCGCTATTAGCCAGGGATTAAAATCCCTGGCGGGTTAATGATACAGGTGCGAACTCTCGTTTTTAATCAACTCTCCTACAAGAATGCTAGCGAATCTATTCCCAAATTGGTTTAGTTGCATCGATACCTGCGCGTCGGGGCGGGTTTAACGAAATATCTCGTGCCCTCCAGGAATTGATTGGTAAAACCCGCCCCTACAATACTATTTATCGTAAAACCCGCCCCTACAGACGGAAATAATATTACTTCTCCACCTGCACAAATACCTTATTCCCATCCACTTGCACGGGATATGACTCTAGGGGAAGTTCTGGCGCAGTCAAGCATTGACCGTTCTCTAATTTGTACTTAAATCGGTGAAAAGGACAGGTAATAATTCCGTTACTAACCTGACCCATATCTATAGGATAGGCGAGGTGAGTGCAAGCATTGCGGTAACAGGTAATTTTGTCGCCTTTTTTCCACAAAATTACCGAATTTCCCCCAGCTTCTGCCGTTAGCACACCCCATTCTGGAATCTTTTCCACCGTCGTGACTTCGACCCATTGATATTCTTTTGGATGGTAAAAGGGACTGGTTAAACTTATATCTGCCTCCTTGGTTTTATTAACTGCAATTACATGGTTAATTTCCGGGCAGTAAGCCTTGATTGTATGTTCTATTCCTTCAGTTAAAGTCAGGCTGGAAGCGACGCAATGACTGCAATTTCCAATTAACCGGATTTCTACGGTATCCGGTAATTTAACTGCCACTAATTCTACATCTCCGTCATGGCTTTTTAAGTTGGGGCGGACGGCTTCTAGTGCTGTCTGAATTCGCTGTTCTAAAGGTGCTTGCGGCGGTTTTACTAATTCGTGATAGCGCAAGATGCCGTAAACAACCTCGTCTTCAACCGCATGGCGCAATGCTTCCAAAGATTCTTGCTTAACGGTGCGAATTAACCGGGTTAGCGCTTCTTTATGTAAATCTTCAATCGCTCTTTTTAATCCCACAACTACACAGCGCTGACCTTCATCCCACTCGGAAATAATTGCTTCAAAGCGACCGATTTCTGCGACTAATTCTTCTAAAGTAGATTTTTCTTCAACAGTTGGTTTATCTTTGGCGATGGTCATAATAAATTGCTAATTGCTAATGGTTAATGGCTAATATCATGTCCGGTCGATTACCCAGGCTCGGCAGCCGGGACACGGCACGATCAAAACTATCTGTTTGTCCGAGATATATATGATGCCGTGTCCCTACGCAACGACTCTGTGAGGTTTTTTTATTATGGGCAATTCAACGGACATAATATAATATCGTTTTCCCATGAATGCGAAACACAAGGGGAAGGGGCGGGTTTAGTTCAATTGTTTGTTTTTATCAAAAGTAACTGGTAAAACCCGCCCCTACAATTCCCACATATTGATGTGGATCGCTATCTAGGGAAATTGGTATAAATAGGGATGAGGAATTATTATATTCCTATCCCTATTTTTTACTTCATTTTGACATCTTTAAGTAGAAAGGGCATGATTGCGCCTGTGGCTAAACTGGAGACGATTACTGGAAACCAGAAAGGAACTTCAGCTTGTGCCAAGGATACCAGCAACAGCGAACCAATGCCCGCACCAATCGCAGTTTGCCGATAAAAATATCCGGGGTTTCGTAGCAGCTTTCCTTTGAGAAGTAACTTTGTAGAAAACCAGCCGACTTCTAACATGATTCCTCCTAATGGGTAATGGGTAATTGGGGAATTTTTAGCCTACGAATCTGAGGATAACTAGCCCGATTATTACGGCGGGAATTACGCCCGCTGGGCCAAATAATCCGCCAATCATAGCAGCCAACTGATTGCCTAAATCTTTCCCACCCACCAACACTCCGCCTATTGCACCACCGATTACAGATAAAGCGGCTGCTAATACTAACCACACCAATCCTGTGATGAAGTTAATATCCCCAGCCGCCAAGCTGGTGAGAAAGTCTTTCAATGTCGGGCTTGTCAAGATTTCATCCATTCTGTGTTTTCCTCTCAATTGCTAATTGCTAATTGCTAATTGCTAATTGCTAATTGCTAATTGGCGATTCCTTTCCATTACCCATTAACTATTAGCCATTAGCCATTAGCGATTTCCTGCAATGCTTGGGCTACGGTTTGCGCTTGTTCTATCTGTCCGTATTGGGTGAAAATTTCCAATGCTTCTTGATAGTAATTACTTGCTTGGGCGAGATTTTTCGGGTTTCCCGCTTCTGGATTTTCCCAGTCGTCGGGTAAGTTAGAAAGGGCGTTGGCTTTGTTAGAAATTGTGTTGGCGTATTCTAAGGGCGTGTCTTGACGTGTCCTCACTTTTAACGCTTCGTCGTATGCCGCGATCGCTCGCAAATTATTCTCCACCGGATGGGAACTCGGCAAGTATTGCAAAGCGTTGCCCAAATTATTGTGCAACATGGCATATTCGCTGGGATGATCGATGAGGTTAATGTGCTTTAGCGCCTCCTCAAACGATTGCACAGCTAACCCTTGCCGCAATTCTTCCCCCGCCGCTGTTAACGGCATCGAAAGGTAGGCGATCGCAATATTATTGTGCAAAATCGCAAATTCCTGGGGATACGCCGCTGCGGTAAATACCCGCAATGCCCGCTGATAGGCAGAAATCGCATCCGCCACTTTCGCTAAATGAAACGGCACCAGGGATTGCAACACCAATCCCAAATTCATCTGCGCTTCCGCCACTTCCTCCGGCGAGGCAAACTCTTGCAACACCGGCATCGCCGCTTCATACCCCGCCTTCGCTTGCATCAGCAAATCTGCCCCCTCCGCCGGGATTGTGCGTAACGCCGTCGCCATTCCCGCCGTCGCCCTTGCTTTTAGTAGGGGATACTCGTCATTGCACAATGCGATCGCGCGATCGTACAGAGTCACCGCATCTTGCAACTCCTTGGCACTTTTGGGCTTTTTCTGAAAACCCAGCGCCATCTCGATCAGCATTTCGATTTTTTCTTGATTTGTTGCTGATTCTGATTCTATCGCTGCGATCGCTGCCTTCACCGCCGCATCGGTGATGCTAGGTGTCACCACCACCCTCCTTAACTAGCTAAATTATTAACCGCCCACTTCCCGCCTTTAATTTAGTACTATAAAGCACCATTATTCTAAAAATCTAGACCTCATTTTCAAATGTTTACAATCCGATTTACTTTTTAAACTCACTTTTATTTTTCTCAAGGAATGCCCGCTTTCGTCAAATCTTGAGTAGGCTATATACGCTGTATTGAAATTTTTTATCAATTATATTTAAACAAACAATTAGTTGTTTAAATCTGCGCAAGTATAAATACTGCTAAACAGCAAAACCCTTTTCCAGCAAAGGTTGCAATGCTAAATTAACCCTGCTAATTCGACATCGTAGCACTAAGCTGACTGTATAATTTCCCGGTTTTAAACCTAAAAATTGTTGTTAAAAATACTTTTTTAGGCTTTCTTTATATTTTTTAGATCGAGCAAATTATAAAATTTTATTAAACTCAATAGTCTTAAATCGAAAATTGCCAGATATTGAGAAATAAGAGTGTAGAAGCGAGTGGCGATTCCCTGCGGGGGGCAGAGAAATCGTCACCGTCATTTGGCATTGGAAACAATAGAAAAAATTTAGCTTATGGTCAACGTACTGTGGCTGCAAGGTGCTGCCTGTTCGGGTAACACCATGTCATTTCTCAACGCTGAAGAACCCACCGTCTGCGACTTAATTGCAGATTTTGGTATCAACGTGCTTTGGCATCCATCCCTGGGATTGGAATTAGGCGCAAACTTGCAAAAACTCTTGTGGGATTGCATAAACGGCAAAATTCCCCTAGATATCCTCGTATTTGAAGGCAGCGTCGTCCAAGCGCCCAACGGCACCGGAACGTGGAACCGTTTCGCCGATCGTCCGATGAAAGACTGGTTAACCGACCTTTCCCAAGTTGCTAGTTTCGTCGTTGCGGTGGGAGACTGCGCCACCTGGGGCGGAATTCCCGCCATGGAACCCAACCCCAGCGACTCGACCGGATTGCAATTTCTTAAACGCAAAGAAGGAGGATTTTTAGGTACAGAATATCGTTCAAAAGCCGGATTACCTGTCATTAATATCCCCGGATGTCCGGCACATCCAGACTGGATAACTCAGATATTAGTTGCCATAGCAACCGGAAGAATTAGCGACATTGCCCTCGACGAATTAAATCGACCCCAAACCTTCTTCAAGAGTTTTACTCAAACAGGATGTACCCGCAACGTACACTTTGCCTACAAAGCATCCACCGCCGAATTTGGACAGAGGAAAGGTTGCCTATTTTACGACTTGGGTTGTCGCGGCCCAATGACCCATTCATCCTGCAACCGGATATTGTGGAATCGAGTTTCTTCCAAAACCCGTGCCGGGATGCCATGTTTAGGTTGCACCGAACCAGAATTCCCCTTCCACGACCTCAAACCCGGAACAGTGTTTAAGACCCAAACAGTATTAGGAGTGCCCAAAGAATTGCCAATAGGCATGAACAAAAAAGACTACGCCCTCCTCACCATCGTGGCAAAAGATGCAACGCCAAAATGGGCAGAAGAAGACATTTTCACAGTTTAGGTAATGGGTAATGGGTAATTGGTAATGGGTAATATCAAGTTCGGGTGCATAGTAAGCCAAGCGTTCAAGTATTTGTAGGGGCGGGTTTTAC
>DNGG01000106.1:30958-32495 GCA_003486675.1 Cyanobacteria bacterium UBA11372 | reverse complement strand
TACATCGACTTGTGCCGATAAAGCCGGTTTTTTGAGGGTAAATTCCTGTTCTTTTTGCTTTGTCCCTTCATCGAAGGCAAGCATTAACCTGAGCATTTCTAGGATTTCTGCTTTTTGACCTAAAGCGGTGCAGAATTCTCGCAATATTTTATCTTCATATTCGGAATAAGTTCCGTTTGCCAGAGCAACAATTACTGCCGTTCTCAAGAAGTTTTCTGCTGTAGGGGTATCGCGACCGAAAGCATCAGCTAATTCTACCCCAGAAATGGGCTTAAGCGAACCGATATTTAGCTCAGGACAAAGATCGTTTTGAACCAATCCTTCAATTAATTTTTTCTCTTCCGCATTGTATTCACCATCTGCCCAAGCTATGGTTAATAAACCCCGCAACCAAGCGCTGACATGCAGGCTTAATAACCTAACGCGCTTGGAAAGAATGCGGATAATATTGACGCCAATTTCTGGATTTTCGCGAATTGCTTTATAAATTTGCGTCTGGGTTAATACTAAACATTTGCAAGGTTCTAAAGTTGTGACCGAAGCCGAATGTGGTTCCGAGTCAAATAACGACATTTCGCCGAAATACTTACCTGGCCCTAATTTAGCCAAGCGCAAGCCTCCCAGGTGAACCTCTACAGCACCTGAAACTAAAATATACAGCGCTGGCCCTAATTTACCCTGTTTAAAAATAGTATGACCCGCAGGAAACAGGACTTCTTCTAAATTAAGTGCGAGTCTAGTGAGAGCCGTTTCGCGGTCGATGTCTCTGAAAATCGGTACATCTTGAAGTAGTTGGATATTTTCTTGACTGAGCATCATAAGCGATTCAAAATTTTTCCTTTTATTGGTTTAATCAACTCTTGAATTCCCAGACTGCCTGTAGTATAATTAAAGGGATATTTTCATGATAGCTTCTCCTTTAACATGAAGTAGAACAAATCTTCAGAAGCGCCAAAAAGACGATTGAGCTTGCGAACCCGGGAGACGAGGACGCGAATCATGTTGATCGCGATCGCAGGATTTTCTTTAATCGCTTGATGGATTTGTTCGCGAGTTAAGGTGAGGCACTTACACTCAGATAAAGTCGTGACCGAAGCGGAACGAACGTTGGAATCAAACAAAGCCATTTCGCCGAAATAAGCTCCCGTCTCTAACTGGATGAGAGGAAAGTTATCTATGTGAACTTGAACGCGCCCATCCAGGAGGATATAGAGTAAATTTCCTTCTTCTCCTTTGTGAAAGATAGTGCGATCGGCGGGAAATATTTCTTCTTCTAAATGGGCGGCGAGTTGGGGGAGAAAATTGTGGTTTTCTATTTCTTGAAAAATAGGTATTTGTTCGAGGAAGCGCAGGCGTTCGTCCTCGCTGGTGGATAAAGTGGTAGTTGTCTTTTGTTCGGTATTCATGGGTAATTGGTAATGGGTAATTGGTAATGGGTAATGGCTAATGGGTAATGGGTAATTGGTAATGGGTAATGGCTAATGGCTAATGGGTAATGGGTAATTGGTAATGGGTAATGGGTAATGGCTAATGGCTA
>DNGG01000106.1:16483-30736 GCA_003486675.1 Cyanobacteria bacterium UBA11372 | reverse complement strand
TAATGGTTAATGGCTAATAGCTAATGGTTAATGGCTAATTTTAGGGAAAATGCTAGATTACGCTCTTGTCGCAATTAGCAATTAGCAATTAGCAATTAGCAATTAGCAATTATCAGATAGCAGCGATCGCAACCTCTGGTACCGCCCCTTGCATTTTAGCTAACCAATCGATTAAATTATCTAACTGCTGGTCGGGGGCGAGGGCGCCCAAACCGCGAACCGTGACCTTACCGGGAGTATAGACGAAACGCGATCGCAAGTGATCCGGTAAATTGCCCGCCAGCAAGTTCCAAGCAGGTTGTTCCATAGGCGTTTCTAGGACAACGTGCTGCTTATTTTCGGGTTTAATGCGGGAAAAGCCGAGCTTTTTGGCAATCTGCTTGAGTTCTACCACGCGCAGGAGTTGTTGCGCCGCTTTGGGGATATCGCCGTAGCGATCGCGTAACTCTGCTGCAATCTGCTTTAATTCTTCACTAGAATTAGCAGCCGCCACCGCGCGATAAGCGCTCATCTTCTGATCCATATCGGCGATATAATCAGCAGGGATAAACGCCGTCAGCTTCAAATCGATCTGAGTATCATCAACCTTGGGTATTTCTTGACCGCGGATTTCCTGAATCGCTTCTTGTAGCATTTCAGTATAAAGGTCAAACCCAATCGCATCCATTTGACCAGATTGTTCAGCGCCTAAAAGGTTACCCACCCCGCGAATTTCCATATCCCGCGTTGCCAGTTGATAGCCAGAACCCAATTGAGTAAACTCTTGGATAGCTTTTAACCTTGCCCGCGCCGCTTCACTCAGCTGACTTTGTTTAGGATAAAACAACCAGGCGTGAGCTTGAATCCCCGCACGTCCAACCCTGCCCCGCAACTGATATAACTGAGACAAACCGAAGCGTTGGGCATCTTCAATCAGGATAGTATTAACGCGGGGAATATCCAAACCCGATTCAATGATGGTCGTACAAACCAAAACATCCGCCTCGCCAGCATTGAAAGCAAGCATCGTCGCTTCCAATTCTGCCTCATCCATTTGACCGTGAGCGATCGCTAACCTAGCTCCCGGTATCATCTCCCGCAGTTTAGCAGAAGTTTCTTCAATTCCCTCAATCCGGGGAACCACGTAAAAAACTTGCCCGCCTCGGTCTAATTCTTGACGAATTGCCGTGCGAATCGCCTCCAGATCGTAAGAACTTAAATGAGTTTTAATCGGACGCCGAGAAGGAGGCGGAGTCGTAATCAAACTCATTTCACGTATTCCCGAAAGCGACATATAAAGCGTGCGAGGAATAGGAGTCGCCGTCAAAGTTAGCACATCAACTTGCGTTTTCAGGGTTTTAATTTTTTCCTTTTGATTCACCCCAAACCGCTGTTCTTCATCTACCACCAACATTCCCAAATCGCGAAAAACAATCCCTTTTCCTAACAACGCTTGCGTCCCCACAACTACATCTAATTCCCCAGTTGCGAGGCGGCGTTGAATATCCTTACGTTCCTCAGTCGTGCGGAAACGATTTAACAAACCGACATTAATCGGATAAGGAGCAAACCTTTCCTTCAGCGTGTGATAATGCTGCTGAGTTAAAATCGTCGTCGGGGCGAGAAAAGCGACTTGTTTCCCAGAAGTAACCGCCTTAAAAATTGCCCGAATAGCCACCTCAGTTTTACCAAAACCCACATCCCCGCAAACCAAACGATCCATTGGGCGAGGCGACTCCATATCGCGCTTCACATCTTGGGTAGCCTTTAACTGATCCGGAGTAGCTTGATAGGGAAAAGAATCCTCCAACTCAACTTGCCAAGGATTATCAGGTGGATAAGCAAACCCTTCCTGCTTCGCCCGTTGGGCATAAAGTTGCAGCAAATCCACCGCCAACTTCTTAATCGCCTTGCGGACTTTATTCTTAGTTTTTTCCCATGCCTTCCCAGACATCGAATTGAGTTCCGGAGGTTTTTCCCCCGTACTGCGAAAGCGGGAAAGAGAACCCACCTGATCCGCCGCCACCCGCAACAAACCATCCGAATATTGAATTACCAAATATTCGCGATTTTCCAACCTCTCCAACTTCAAAAACTTACCAATCCCGTGATTCCTGTGAACCACAAAATCACCCGGACGCAACTTATTAGGATCTACCTGCTTCGACGCCGCCCGCCTGCGCTTGCGGACATAACTAGGAGTAGCCAAAGAATGCTGACCAAAAAACTCTCGGTCAGTCACAATTACAAAGCGAAAAGTAGGCAGAATAAACCCTTCAAGTTCAGCCATCCCCGAATACTTCAGCGCAATTGGTACGTGCTGAACCTGCAACTTATCAATCGCCGGAAAATCATTAGGATTCGGGACAAATTGAGCCGGACAATCATGTTCTTGCAACAGCGCCACCGAACGCGAAGGTTGCGCCGACACAATCCAAATCGAAAAATTGCGATCGCGCTCCCCCCTCAACACCTCCGCAATCTTCGCAAACTGATGCGGCGTAGTCGGAACCGAACGACTAGCCAAATTCAACCCATTATTTTCCTCAGCCAACTCCGACAACTCAACCCAATTAAACCTTTCCACCGCCGCCAAAGATCCCTCAAAAGATCGATGAATTTGGGGGAATTTCAGATTTGAGATTTCAGATTGCAGATTTAATTCTTCCCACTTTTCCTGGGCATGTTCCACCCAAACCGAACAATGGGCGGCACATTGCTCCAACTCATCAATCGCCACCAAAGTATTATCCGGCAAATAATCCAACAAAGAAGCCGGTTGCTCAAAAGCCAACCCAAGTAACCGCCGAACACCCTCCTCCTCTTCCTCCTCTTCCTTGGCGTCCTTGGCGTCTTGGCGGTTCAATTCCTTCAGCCCCTCTCGGATCATAGGAGCAAAATCAGTCGGAGTCAGAACCAACCGCTCAATTTGATCGAGCGATCGCTGCGTCGCCGCATCAAACTCCCGAATTTGCTCCAACTCATCCCCAAACCACTCCAACCTTACCGGCACCTCCGCCGACACCGGAAACACATCGACGATATCTCCCCGCCGACTCCATTGACCCTCAGTTTCCACCAACGGTACTCGCTCATAACCCATTTGAGCCAACCGCGTGCTAAAAACGTCCAAATTCCAACTTTGACCCCGTTGCAGCGCCATACAATAGGGTTCAAAAGCATCTTTTGGTGGCAGATGGGGTTGAAGACTGCGCTCCGTCGCCACGATGGCGATTTTAGGTAATTGGTAATTGGTAATTGGTAATTGGTCAGAGTTTTCCCCATTACCAATTACCGATGACCGATTACCCATAACCAAATCGGCTAACACCTGCATCTGCCCCCAAGTCATTTCTGCTTCGGGGTCAAAAGGCTCGTAGGGCGAAGCTTCCGACGTGGGGTAAAAATGTACCGTATCCCAGCCCATCGCCTCGAGCTGAGCCGCCCAGCGTCCGGCTTCTTCCAGAGTTGCGGTCACGACGAACAGATTTCGCTCCTCAGTTTGTGCCAAAGTAGAAGCAACCAAACCTTTAGGCAGGCGTCCAACGCCACAAAGCCGCAGGTGTTTGGTGCGATTGAGTTTAGAGAGGAGTTCTGTTGTGAGCGGCGATCGCTTTAGGGTGCGAATAATAGAAGAGAAAACCATGTGTGGGAAAAATTGGTTCTGTGCGGGTTTTTCAGCCATAAGTTAGGTAGGTATCGTGGCTAGACCCGCCCTATATTTTGACAAAACAGCGCGAGAGAGCGCTCCTACTTTAATAATTTTAGAGTGCGAGCCAGACTCGAACCGCTCTCTAGACAGATTTATCAATCGGACAAGATGCTAATTTCAATACCAGATACCTTTATCTTTGTACTATTTTTGCGTCAGCTAAGAAGACGCCCAGACGGGGAGACACGGAGACGCAAAGCGAAAGAAGTGTCTCCAGATCCGCGTCCGGAACTTCCTTTCCAAGGGTTTGACGCCCAGACTGAATCAGAAGATTCACAGTCGCCGTCTTTCCCTTGTCCCCGCGTCCCCGCATCAGAGCGTCTCCCCGTCCTTGAACATTCCCCAAGGCTAGCAGCCCAATTGCAGTAATGTCTTCAAACAACGATCTTCTGATTGTGTTCCTACTGATCCTCGCCAACGCTGTGTTTGTGATGTCAGAACTGGCGATCGTTTCGTCGCGGAAGGTGAGGCTGCAACAAATGGCTGAACGGGGGGATGCCAAGGCGCGCGTTGCTTTGGATTTGTCGAATTCCCCTAATCAGTTTCTCGCGATCGTGCAGGTGGGGATCACGATGCTGGCGATTCTCTCTGGTGCGTTTGGGGAAGAAACGATCGCCAAAAGAGTCAGGGTGCTGTTGGATCTGATACCGGGAATCGAACGCTATAGCGATGCGATCGCCACCATCGCAGCAGTTCTGATCCTTACCTACCTGACGCTGATTATCGGCGAACTGGTACCCAAGCGATTGGCACTCAACAATCCAGAACCAATCGCCGCCACCGTCGCCATCCCCATGCGGATGCTGGCTAAATTTGCCGCCCCTGTAGTACATCTACTCAGCGCTTCTACCGATGTAGTAGTGCGCCTGTTGGGAATGAAACCCTCTGGCGAACCGGAAGTTACCGAAGAAGAAATCCGGGTTTTAATCGAACAAGGAACCGAGGAAGGCACGTTTGAAGCTGCCGAACAAGACATCGTAGAAAGGGTATTCGACCTCAACGATCGCCCGGTCAGTGCTTTAATGACACCCAGACCAGAAATTGTCTGGCTCGATTTAGATGATTCGATCGAGGTGAATCGCAAAAAACTAATCGACAGCGACCATTCCCGCGTCTTAGTCTGCCAAAGCGAACTGGACAACGTTTTGGGAGTCCTGGAAGTAACCGATTTACTCTCCCGCAGTCTCGCCGGAGAACCCTTAGATTTAACGCTGACGCTGCATCGACCGCTATACGTGCCAGAAAGCACGCGCGGGTTAAAAGTGCTGGAGATGTTCAAGCAATCTGGGACTCATATCGTCCTAGTGGTAGACGAATACGGCGTCATCCAGGGATTGGTTACCCTCAACGATATCTTAATCGAACTGGTGGGGGATATTCCCTCGGTATATCAACCCGAAGAACCCCAAGCCGTAAGGCGGGAAGATGGTTCCTGGTTATTAGATGGGATGTTGTCGGTTGATAATTTCTTTGAATTGTTCGATCTCGAAGAATTACCCGGACAGCAAAAAGGCAACTATCACACAATGGGTGGCTTCGTCATGACTCATCTGGGGCGCATCCCCATCGCCAGCGATCATTTTGAATTGGGAGGTTTTCGCTTTGAAGTGATGGATATGGATGGTAACCGCGTTGATAAAGTATTGGTGATGCAGTTGCCAAAAGAGTCCTCTGATTCTACCCCTGGGGATGCCTGATTGAGAAACCGGGCAAGTTTATCAACTCAGATCTTGCTCCTACCCGCTTACCCGCCAGCGAATCAAGTCGCTGGCTAATAGCGAAAGTCCTCTTAAGAGGACTAAATGCTTGCTAGTAGATTGCAGTCCATATTTTTCAGCGTCAAGAAAAAATCGTTCACAAAGATATCAACACATACGCCGTTCCTAGGGATCTAAATTTGGTGCTTTCTATTCTGTTTGGTATAAGTTTGAGTTAGGTGGTTAAACCACAATTGACCGCCGGTTTTTTCCCAGACTTGATACAGGAATTTGAACGAGCGAACAGGAACGTCTTCGCGCTGAGCTTTTGGCTCTTGCAGTTAAGAGCAATGGGGATTAATCCAGAGGTATTTGAATGATATCTTATGGGCGGTGAGCGATCGCGAGGTTTTTATTTAGATTTTAGTCTTGGAGTAACTTCGGAAATATAAGTTTCCATATCTTCGCCTTTTTGCCATTTCACCCACGCGCTCATTAGCAAATTTACCAGTTCGGATTTATCGATTTCAATACCCCGCCTTTGAAGTTGCAGCAAGGCTTCCTCCACATCCAAGTCAGTTTCTCGCTTAACGTAGAAAGTTCGACCGATCCACGCTTCGTCGGATCTCTTTCCAATGGCAGGTCTACCCCTCTTCTTGGGTTCGCTTTTATTTGTTGGCACTGTTTGGGCGGGCGCGGGTGATTTTGATTCCTCTACCTTAGCTTCGCTTTCTTCAGGTAAAACGTCTTCTTGCATTCTTAGCGATCGCTTTTTTCAATGGATTCTCTTTCATAACAGAATCTCTTTGCCCAGCAATTCCAATTCCAATATGGACCTCACTCGTAGTTTTACCGACACCGACTTTGGCAAAAGTGCATGGTTACTAGCATCGGCAGCCGCTATGCTATACCAGCACTTTAATCTAAATTGTCGTCAATGTCTATTTGCCAATGGTCGAAAGTTCACCACTTCGCAATTTCGCCAATACGAAAATATAAAAATTTGTTAATGCAGCAATACAAATTGCTGAAAAATTGCTATTATGCAGCATAGAAGTAATCGCGCCGCGTAGAGGATCTCAAACATCCCCTACACGACGACTTCCCCCTAAACAGCTAGGAGGCTTTATTATCATGGCAAAGTTTGGTATCGGGTGGGGAACGTTGCTAACTTCCCCGCCGCAGTTGGTTTATTCGCAAACTCTGGGCTTTGTGCCTGGAGGAGGTGACACTTTACCGTCGTTCATTTGTGCTGCGGATAGTCTGCCCAGTTCGACGGGCGACTTTGAATCTGTGAGGGTGGTGATTTATGGCTCACCATACGGAGTCAGCTACACCATTCGCTGGCTGTACACGCTCAGGTTCGCTCAGGTAAACGAGTGGAGCTTTCTTATGCCTGCTCCTAATGGGGAATACATGAGCATCGTTACCAAGCGCATCCCGCTCCATCGCATCACCTAATCGGTAGCCAAGCGAAACTTGGTAACAACTTTGTAGCAATGCTGGCGATAGTTTTAGCTGCATCGGAAGCGATCGCCAGTTTCTTCCGTAAATTAGCGCGATCGCGCCAGAATAATCTGTACGATGTTTTGCAGATTTTGAAGCAAATTCGCGATCGTCTTTTTCTTCCGTAAATTAGCGCGATCGCACCACATTTCCCAGCCAAAATTAGTGCGAGGCTTCTTGTTAAAGAAACCCAGGTTATTGAATCTTATTGCTACTATTTTTATTAGCTTTTGTTGGTTTATCGATCCTCTGTTTAAACTGGAAATAGCTGAAAATTAGATTGGATACCCCCTTCAGAGCTAGACAAATTGTTTCAACGGTTGTTTTGAACATAAACTGGCTAGTTTCATTTGTAAAAGGTGGAAAAATTAACATACTTTGGGCTATTAAAAGCAAACCCGTAGCATAGTTTTTTTGATGCCAGTAAGCATTTGCTAAAGTTCCTACTGCTGCTCCTAGTAACTGTTTATTGTTGATTTCACGACCAATTTTTATAGCTAGTTTCGAGTTCCTCATTGCTCGGTTGTGTTGTTTTAATCGAGCGTAGCAATAAGATATACTTGCTCTGGTATAGCCTTCCAAAAATCGATTTCCAACTTGACGAGTAAGCCTCAATATTTGCTGATAGTAGCCAATGGCAGTTTCATACCGTCCCGAACGAGTATAGATAGCAGCTAGACAAATTAATGTATCTTTTTCTCCCAAGCGATCGCCAATTTCCTGGATGATTATCATCGCTTTTTCGCAGCAATCAAGCGCATTTTCATACTGGTTGATAGTCACGTAAATAGCACCAAGATTTGTCAGTGCAGCCCATTCGCCGCGACGATTGCTAGTTGTTTGACAGAAATTCAACTGCTGTTGCAGAAAATCAATTCCCTTTTTTGGTTGCCCCATTAATCTGTAAGTAGAACCTATAGCGCCTAAAATCAAAAATTCTGCGTCTCGATCGCCAATTTCACGGGCAAGTGCTAAGGCTTGTTGACAAAATTTAATTGACTTTTGATATTGTCCTGTATGACAATAAAAATAACCTAGACTATCCAGCGCTTCTATTTCCTGTTGACGATCGCCGATCTGGCGAGCAATTTCTAATTGATGTTGATAATACTGGAATGCAATCTGATGTTGATCTAGACATAAACCGTAGACTATACCCAAGCCACCTCTTGCTTGTGCTTCTGCTTGGGGGTTGCTGATTTGACAGGCAATTTCTAACTGGCGCTGATGGTATTCAATAGCAGTCTGAAGCTGTCCTAGATAGTGATAAGACTTGCCTAAGCCATCTAACAAAATACAATCTAAATCTAGATTCAGCTTTTCTAAAAGTCTGCTATAAAGTTGAATTTGTTCGCAGTAGTAGCCCCAAGTTCCCAGTTGTTTGTGTAACTCTTTAGCGTCGGGATGTGGGTGAATAAAAAGTATCTTACTTGCCGTTTCCCAAGCTTCCACTTCGCAGAGATGGTGAAATGCTTCTAAGTAGCCAGTTACTTGCTCTAGGTTAGAAGCATTTGGCTGGGGTTGGTACTCGGTGAGCCAATTTTCTACTGCCATGTAATGGGCAAATTCCCAAGGGGAAACATCGGCAAGTTCCGGTGTTGTTAGTTTAATGTCTAGTTGAGTCAGTACCAACTCGCCACCATCGGTGAAGTCAACACCTTTTAAATCTTGTTGGGTTTTAAAGTCGAGTCGATCGAAATTGTTTGTCATGCTTGCCATCTACACGTTTTTCTGAGATTTTATCCGATTGTCTTTTAGCGGGTTTTCAGCAGGTTATCTAGAACTGTTGTTCCAATTCTTGAGGTGAAATAGAGCCGTGCTGCGAATCAAATTATGTTGTCTTAACAGCAAGTTGTCGTTAACGATCTCTTCTTCGATTAGGTAGCGATCGCGCAACGCATCCAGTGCGGCTAATTGCTGCTCTCGATCAAAACCTAATCGTTCCATAGTCTTCAACCAAAACTTTTCTGGTACTGGACGCCGATAAGCCGATCCAAAGCACAGCAGCATATAAGCATTGAAAACATCTTTTGCCAGTCGTTCAAATGTTTTTTCAATTCGTTGTTTCACCGCCCGTTGTAAGCTGCGAGTATATCGATCCAGCCTAAATTCATCATCGGCTGATTTAATCTCTTCTTGCTGCTGGATCTGCTCAACTTCTTCCACCTCATGCCCGTATTGTTTCCAGTAAGCCGCGACATTGCCGTTAAAAGGATGGTTTAGCATTTCACCTGCGATCGCTCGCAACGCCAAGGGATGCCCCTCATAAGCAGCACCAATCCGCCCTAGATAGGTTCTAGCAGATGACTCCCCGCTGACTTCTAGCCCCGTTTTCTCGAACAACTCCAACTGTTCTGATTGATTAAATCCGCTTAGAGATTGGCAATACCAGAACTTCGGATAGCCCAAGCCAATTGCTTCCAACTGCCCTGGCAAATCTTGAGATGTAAGAATAATCCGACTCTCGCAAGAATTTGCAGATAGCAGACTTTGAAAAAACTTTTCCCACCACCGATCTTGAAAATCGCTCCATCCTGTTTCCGCATTCCCTGCGAGGATGATTTCTACTGAATCAATCAGCACCAGATAGCGATTCTGTCGCAAGCGGCTCACTACCCAATTCAGGAGCTGCTGTGGTTCTTGGCGATTTTCTGGCGTCACAGTTTCTCCCCAAGTGGTCAGTAATTGGGCGGCTACACTGGCAAAATCTGCTCTTTCTTCATGGTCAAAGTTGACTCTAAAAGACTCAGGGGAATAGTCTTGCAACTCCACCGCCAATCGTTCAGCCAAAACTGTTTTACCGATGCCAGTAATACCAGTCAGAATTAAGACTCGACACCCTCCCCGAAGCTTAGCACTCAACTGGGAAATTAATTCTGCTCGACCAACCCAGTCATCGTCATAGCCAAGAGAAGGACTAATCTTAGCCTTCTGCTGCATCGGACTATTATCAATAATCTCTTCCCAGTTCTCCAGTCCTACAGCTTGACAAATATCCCTAAAAAATTCTTGTCGAATAGGATGCCCACGCCAAAACCTTTTCAAGGTTGGCATTGAAACCTTGGCTGCTTTACACCAACGCTCGTCCTGACGGTTCCAACTTTTGTTTGATCTAAGTAGATCGATGACTGCCCTTAGCTTTTGGCTAGATGCTCTGACAGTTTCCACCACCGATATCCTCCCCAAGCTTTTTGTTGATCTATTGTGGCTCACTTTAATCGATAGCCTTGGCTCAATTTTAAAGTGAGCCAACGGTGAGCCAAATATTGAGCCAAAAATAAACTAAAAGCTAGAAAAAATAAAGTTATAAAAAATACAGTGCAGTTTTAAAACACTTAAATTGCCCTCGCCAAGACTTGTGTATTGGCAACAACCCAAAACATTTCGCTCCTCCATGAGGTAATTGTCTATGAGTCCTAGAAAACATGGAACTTTGTTCCTAGCCTCTGTTGTTGCAACTCTTTGCTCGTTATCTGCTATCAGCAAACCAGCAGAAGCAGCTACTTTACACGGGGGTTGGCGTTATGCAATTGATTCGTTTAACGACGCCACTGCACGCATGTGGGTTGGTGGGCCAACAGATGTCGGCGGAAATCGCTTTGAAATTTACGGGATGGCGATTAAAGATGATATTGCTGCCAATAAAATTACAGTAGCAATTAATTCCAACCTGCCCAGAAATGGCGCTACGGTTCCTTATGCTAGCGGATACGGTCACACTGGCTGGGGCGATTTGTTTTTCCATACCCGTAGCGGACTATTCGGAATTAACTTTACTCAAAGTAACGCTTCTGATGCTCGTACAACCGGCGTTTACAAAAATGTTACGGCAAAGAGCGTTTCTCTAGCCAACGATGGATGGGCTAGCAACAGCGACTATACCAACTTTGTTCGCCGTAATGGGGGAAATCCGAGGATGGGAGATTTAGCTCAAAGTGCTTCTCCTTTTGGTAATTCAACTAAGAACGTAATTGATTCTGGAACCAAAATTGGCGATATTTTTGCCGGTGATTTGAGAGGACTTAATTTCGGTCATTTTGGTGCGCGAGGCTCGCAAACGTTTGGGTTTAGTTTCACGCGATCGCTCTTACCCACTGGTGACTTTGTTGCTACCCTAATTCAAGAATGTTTTAATGATGCTATTGCATTTGTAGGTAATCTTCCACAACGTCCACGCCCAATCCAAGTAAAACCTGAGATACCGAAACCGGAAGTAAAAAATCCAGACAACAAAACACCAATCACTCCAGAAACACCTGATATACCGCAAGAAACAATTCCAGAAAATACAATATCAGTCACTCCAGAAACACCTGATATACCGCAAGAAACAATTCCAGATGACACAACACCAGTAACTAAAGTACCCGAACCAACTTCTTTGTTGGCACTCGGTGTTTTTGGTAGTATATTGCTGCTGAAAAGCCAGCGCAAATCAAGTGACAATTTGACTGGCAATGCCTGATATCATGTCCGTTGAATTGCCCATAATAAAAAACCTCACCCCGTTGTTGCGTAGGGACACGGCATCATTGATATCTCGGACAAACAGATAACTTTGATCGTGCCGTGTCCCGGCGTCTTTTTCTGGGTAATCGACCGAAGATGATATGCATTTCCTGAATTATTAACAATTCTGGATTAAGGCACACTTGCGCTTGATTTTTGGCCTGGGTGTAACACAACATTGTAGGGACACGGCATCCGAAAAACTTTGAGTTGGTGACAAAACTTACTGATGCCGTGTCCCTACTCGCTTTGATTCGACTAGCATCCAAAAAACTTTGAGTTGGTGACAAAACTTACTGATGCCGTGTCCCTACTCGCTTTGATTCGACTAGCTAACTACCAGCATTTAACCCATCTAAAGCCAAATTTAATTTCAAAACGTTCACTCCTGGTTCGCCAAAAATACCCAAAAATCTGCCATCGGTATTTTGCTGAATTAATCTTTCGAGTTGATTCGGTTGTAAACCTCTGGTTTGTGCGACTCTGGTTATCTGCGCGATCGCAGCTTCTTTTGTAATATGAGGGTCAAGGCTAGATCCAGATGTATAAACTAAATCTGCGGTTGGCTGAATCCCTGCTTGTTGCAATCTACTCAAGTCTGTACCTTTAATTCGTTCTAGCAATGCTGGATTGCTAGGTGCTAAGTTACTCGCACCCGAAACCCCCGTTTTCAACACTCCTGCTGAATCGTTATTGGGATCTGCTGTGCTGTAGTTCGTCGTGCTGGGACGGCTGTTAAAATAGCGGTCTGAGGTAAAAGGTTGACCGATTAAAGCCGAACCTACAACCTGTCCCTGAGCGTTTTTAATCAAACTGCCATTGGCTTGATAGGGAAAAATTAACTGTCCAATTGCGACCATCACCAAGGGATAAATAATCGCCACCAATACCCATAGAACTAGGGTATATCTAATAGCTTTGCCTATTTCGCGAATAAAACTCATAGTGGATTGGTAATTGGTAATTGGTAATTGCTAATTGCTAATTGCTAATTGCTAATTGCTAATTGCTAATTGAGCGGAGCCGATAATAACTTTATTCTTACCTATTAGCCATTAGCCATTAGCCATTAGCAGTTTAAAATCGCTCTGGTTGGAACATGACTACGAATAAATAAATCGAAAGCGCTACCGTCACAATTCCCAAAAGTCCCAGCGCGTATGACTGGGTGCGGGAAAGCGCCTCTCCTCCCGCTGCAAATACCGCAGGTGCAACTACGAGGTTAAAACACAGTAACCCGAATAAATACAACGGCAGCTTTTGACGACGCCATTCGCTCCAAATGTGGGAAATTACTTCAGGCGCTAACCCAAATCCGGATTGATTACCATTCTTATAGACCGCGCAGGCGGTCTTTGTTTGTGTAGCCCCACCCTTCAGGGTGAGGGATTTTAGGGATGATGAAAGCGAATTTGATGTGAAGTGCGATCGCATGTAATTTGTTTCCATAATTGCTAATTGCTAATTGCTAATTGCTAATTGGGCAGTAGGTGATTCCAATTACCTATTACCCATTACCCATTACCCAGGAATGATAACATCAATCAATTTAATGGCAATAAACGGCGCAATTACACCGCCTAATCCATAAATTAAAATGTTTCTTCGCAGCAATTGATCCGCAGTCAAGGGACGAAATTTCACCCCCGTCAGTGCTAGCGGAATCAATGCCGGAATAATCAAAGCGTTATAAATTAAAGCCGAAAGAATCGCAGATTGCGGACTTTTTAACCCCATAATATTCAGCGCGCCAATCCCAGCAGCAGAAAAAATGGTTGGGATAATCGCGAAATATTTGGCGATATCGTTGGCGATGGAAAATGTAGTTAAAGCACCTCGCGTAATTAACAGTTGCTTGCCAATTGTCACCAAATCGATTAATTTAGTCGGGTCTGAGTCTAAATCCACCATGTTCGCCGCTTCTTTCGCCGCTTGCGTCCCGGAGTTCATCGCCAATCCGACGTTTGCTTGCGCTAAAGCTGGCGCGTCGTTTGTCCCGTCTCCCGTCATCGCGACTAACTTTCCTTGTGATTGTTCGTTGCGAATCACATCGATTTTGTCTTCCGGCGTTGCTTCGGCGATGAAGTCGTCTACTCCAGCTTCTTTGGCTATTACCGATGCGGTGATGCGGTTGTCTCCCGTTAGCATGATGGTTTTGACTCCCATGCGGCGCAGTTGGTCGAACCGTTCGCGCAACCCAGGTTTGACGATATCTTTGAGGTAAATGACGCCGTAGATTTCGCTATCTTGACAAACGGCTAAAGGCGTGCCTCCTAAATTGGAAACTCTTTCGTAGGCGGCGTCGAGGTCGTTGGGGACTTGACCGTTTCGCGATCGCACAAACCCCTTAATCGCATCCACCGCGCCTTTCCTGATCTCGCGACCATCGGGTAAATTTGTACCGCTCATGCGGGTTTTAGCGGAAAATTCTACCCCTTCGGCGCGATCGCGGTCAAAATCGACGCTGGCGCGCAGCCGTTCGGCTAACGCCACGATAGACCGACCTTCCGGGGTTTCGTCAAACACGCTCCCCGCTAAGGCCACTTTCGCGACTTGTTCAACCGTATGACCGTTGACAGGAATGAATTCATCTGCTAAGCGATTGCCCAAGGTAATCGTTCCCGTTTTATCCAAAACCAAGGTATTGATATCGCCGCAAGCTTCCACCGCGCGCCCGGAGGTGGCGATGACGTTGAATTGCGCTACTCTGTCCATCCCGGCGATGCCGATGGCGCTAAGCAAACCGCCGATGGTGGTGGGAATTAGGGCAACTAAGAGGGATATTAGGATAGCGATCGTGGTTGGTGTATTAACGTAGTTGGCTAGGGGTGGCGTGGTGGCGACGACGAT
>DNGG01000106.1:16063-16218 GCA_003486675.1 Cyanobacteria bacterium UBA11372 | reverse complement strand
AGGGCGATTTCGTTGGGAGTTTTAGTGCGCGCTGCGCCTTCTACCAGGGATATCATGCGGTCAATGAAGCCTTGACCTGGATCGGCGGTAATTTTAATGGTCAATTCGTCGGATACAATCCGAGTGCCGCCAGTGACGGAACTGGCGATATCGGT
>DNGG01000106.1:0-15856 GCA_003486675.1 Cyanobacteria bacterium UBA11372 | reverse complement strand
GTGACGGAACTGGCGATATCGGTTCCGGGTTGTTTTAAAACGGGGGCAGATTCGCCGGTAATGGCAGATTCATCGACGGAGGCGACGCCTGCCATTACTTCGCCATCGGCGGGAATCATATCGCCTGCGATGACTTTAACTTGATCTCCCCGTCGTAAAGTGGTGGAACTGACTTCTTGAATTGAGCTATCGGGAAGGATTTTACGGGCGAGGGTGTCGGAACGAGTTGACCGCAGGGTGTCGGCTTGGGCTTTCCCGCGTCCTTCGGCGACGGCTTCGGCGAAGTTGGCGAAGAGGACGGTTAGGAAGAGGATGAGGGTGATTAGTCCGTTGAGGAGTCTTTGGTTTTCGCCTTGTACGGTTCCGAATAAGTTGGGGTCGATGGTGACTAAGGCGGTGATGATGGTTCCTACCCAGACGATGAACATGACTGGGTTTCTAACGGCGATGCGAGGGTCGAGTTTGCGGAATGAATCTCGGATGGCTCTTTGGTAGAGTCCTGCCATATTGGCTTTGGGTGTGTGTTTGCGGGTGTCGCGGGGACCGCTAGGTATTTTGATGGGTTTGGTTTTCATATTTGGGGATTTTTTTGAATGAACCGCCAAGACGCCAAGGACGCCAAGAAAGAGGTAGGGAGAGGTTGTTTGCGGATGTTGAGAGATTTTTTTTTTGAACCGCAGAGACGCAGAGGAGGCAGAGAGAAGAGGTAGGGAAAGGTTGTTTTTAGGTGGATAAGTTTTTTCCCTCTCACCTGCACACCTGCACACCTGCGCGCTTACCCGCCTCTGGCTATTTGGAATGCTTCGGCGATGGGTCCTAGTGCGAGGATGGGGAAGAAGGTGAGTGCGCCGAGGATGAGAATTATACCTGCGGTGACGCCTATGAAGAGTCCGGTGTCGGTTCTCAATGTGCCGACTGTCATGGGGACTGGTTGTTTGCGAGACATGCTGTCTGCTAGTAACAACAGGGAAATGATGGGGATGTAGCGTCCGGCTAGTAGGCTGAAGCTGGCGCTAAGGTTCCACCATAAGGCACCGGCGGCGGGTTGGCTGTCTGCTAGTCCTTCAAAACCCGAACCGTTGTTGGCTGCGGCGGAGGCGTATTCGTAAATAATTTGGGCTAGTCCATGAAATCCGGGGTTGGTGATGCCGTTGAATTCGGTGGGAAAGGTGATGGCGATCGCTCCAGGAATTAATATGGCAATTGGATGGACGAGTAGTATTAAAAAGCTAGCGAGGACTACTTCTCTTTTTTCGATTTTGCGTCCTAAGAATTCTGGGGTTCTGCCTACCATTAATCCGGTAACGAAGACTGCCAATATTAAATAGGCAAATAGATAAGCGGTTCCGGTTCCTTGTCCTCCCCAAACTATTTGTAAGAACATGTTGGCAAGGGTAACGAATCCACCTGTGGGCATGAAGGAATCGTGCATACTGTTAACTGCGCCGGTCATTGTGCCTGTGGTAGTTACGGCATATAAGGCAGATTGCGCCCAGCCAAATCTGACTTCTTTTCCTTCTAAGTTGGGTGCGTTTGTTCCTAGTAAGCCGTTAACGGCTGGATTTCCTTGGTATTCTCCTGTGGCAGCGATGATAATAAATAGGATGAAAAGTGCCATTACCATGCCGTAAATTAACCAGGCTTGTTTGCGGTTGTTGGCTATGACGCCGAAGGTGTAAATCAACGATGAGGGAATCGCCACCATCGTGACAATTTCGATTAAATTTGTTGCGGGGTTGGGATTTTCAAACGGGTGAGCGGAGTTAATTGCAAACCAGCCACCGCCATTTTCTCCTAATTCTTTGATTATTTCAAAATGGGCAACGGAACCGCGTGCGATCGCCTGCTGTATCCCCCCATTTTCTAATGTCGGCACTACCACCGGCCCCGCTAATGTTTCCGGCACTCCCAAGGCGATTAAAACAATTGCGCCCACTATACTAATCGGCAGTAAAATTCGCGTAATCGTTTTGATTAAATCGACGTAAAAGTTTCCCAAAGGTCTACCAGTCAATCCGCGAATAAAAGCAATTCCTACCGCTAATCCGGTTGCCGCTGATGTAAACATCATGAATCCTAATGCAGCAAATTGGCTGAAATAACTGTAGGTAGTTTCCCCAGAATAATGCTGCTGATTCGTATTAGTAACAAACGAAATCGCCGTGTGCAAATTTGTATCCCAAGTCGGGGAACTTAACCCAGTTGGATTAAATGGCAACAATCCTTGCAAGCTAAAAATTAGCAAGATTAATGCTGCCATCACTAAATTGCTGTAAATAACGGCTCTGGCATATTGCCAACCCGTCATATCTTCTTTCCTGGCAATCCCGCTTAGTCTAAAGATTATCCGTTCTAAGGGATTGGCAATCGGGTCTAAAATAGTTTTTTGGCCTAAATACACCCGCGCCATATATCCGCCCAGAAACGGCGTTATTGCCACAATAATCAGCAAGGTAATTGCTATTTGAATCCATCCTTCTAGCATGAGTTGCAACCACTCCAATTGATGCCGATATCTAATAGCTCTTTTACCAAACGCGGGAGGCAGAGCCTCGCTTGATCTCGTTCCCAGGCTGGAGCCTGGGAACGAGAAGAACGAGGCTCTGCCTCGCTTAACAACTGGTGCAAGATCGGAAAAGATTATCTACCTCTTCTTTTCTCTTACCTCTGCCTCCTCTGCGCCTGAAGCGGTTCAATAATTCAGTATTTTTCCAGTCAAAGTTTGGTTGTGTAAGTCAACCCGACCTACAAGTTAATCTTGCCGCATAATTTCACAAAATTACAGGTATAAATCGCAGTTTACCAAGGTTTTATAAAAGGCGATATACATCTTTAGATACAAAAGCGTTTAGAACGTTTAGAAAGTGTTTAGTTGCCAAATATACCCGCAAATAGATTTTGAATTAAACGGAAAAAACTTATAAATATAATGGAAAATAAAATAACAAGAAAACCGTTATGGTAATTCCCAGATGTGGCTTCAGCTATTGGCTAAAGGTTTACCTCGCAAGTGGACTCGGCAGCTTAAAGATCCGCAGTGGGGTGTATTCTGGACGATTGTAGGACTGTTTGTAGCGATCGCTCTGTTAGAATTCTCCACGCCACCGGGCTACGTCTTCGGCTATCTTTACATTGGGCCAATTTTGCTGGCGTCCTCGCGACTGCATCGCTCAGCCACGGTAAAATTTACCCTCGTAGCGGTGGTTTTAACCATCGTAGCGCTGTGGGGTTTCGGCGGAAACGGTCATTTAGCACCAACGATCGCATCCAGGCTAATCGCGGTGCTAGCATTGGGAGTAACGGGATTTTTGAGCGATCGCAATCGCATATACCTGGATGCGATCGCACAACAGCAAGCCAAACTAGAAGCTGGGGAAAAATTATCCCGTTTGCGAGAAGATTTCGCTTCTACCCTCACCCACGATTTGAAAACACCCCTATTAGGTGCAATAGAAACTCTCAAAGCGTTCGATCAAGAACATTTTGGCGCCATTCTACCCACACAGAGAAAAGTTTTGGCAACCATCATCCGCAGTCATCAAACCAGTTTGCAACTGGTAGAAACTTTATTAGATGTTTACCGCAACGATACTGAAGGATTGCAACTCCAACTCGCTCCGGTAGATTTAGTCACCATAGCAGAGGAAGTCGCAGCAACGCTATTAGACTTGGCTAAAAGTCGTCGCGTTCACCTGTCATTTAACTACGGCGATTCGGAGTTTCGCAAGTATTTATGGGTAAATGGAGATGCTTTTCAACTAGGGCGAGTATTTGCCAATTTGCTCACCAATGCGATTAACCATACCCCGCGAGGCGGTAAAGTGGAAATTGTGCTGGAGCCTGGAGATTTTTATCAAGTTGCCAAAATTAGCGATACGGGTGCTGGCATAACAGCGGATCAATTACCTCACCTATTTGAAAGATTTTATCAAGGGGAGAGCGATCGCGCAGCCAAAGGATCGGGTTTGGGTTTGTATCTCACTCGTCAAATTATCGCCGCACATGGCGGTACAATTTGGGCGGAGAGTTGTTCTCCCAACGGAGCAATCTTTTGTTTCCGATTGCCTGCTTTTCCTATTCAGCCGCATTCATCTAAATAAAATGCCCGCTGCTTCAATTAAAATACTCCTAGTGGAAGATGACGAACTATTTCGTTTGGGTTTAAAAACCAGACTCGAACGAGAACCGGGAATGGAAATTGTTGCCGAAGCCGAAGATGGCGAAACTGCTGTAGAATTGGCAAAACACTATGCTTTAAATGTGGTAGTTCTTGACATCGGTTTGCCAGGAATTGGCGGCATAGAAGCGTGTCGTCAACTCAAACAAGCACAACCCAACCTACCAATTTTAGTCCTGACTTCTCGCACGGAAAAATCTTTGATTTTGAGGTTAATTGAAGCCGGAGTCCAGGGCTATTCCCAAAAAGGCGTGCCATCGGAAACCCTCATTTTAGCAATTCGTTCGGTGGCGGCGGGTGCGTCTTGGTGGGATTCAACAGCAACGGCAGAAATTAGAGCCAATTGTAGCCATCATTCTACTAATGTTGATGTAGAAGATGAAAATAACAATCATCTCACCAGGCGCGAACAAGAAATCCTCACCTTAATTGCAGCGGGTAAAACCAATCAAGAAATTGCCAACCTGCTTTATATTACTCCCGGTACGGTGCGAGTCCACGTGCATACAATATTGCATAAATTAGGCGTTAGCGATCGCACTAGAGCAGCCGTAATTGCAATTCAAAAGCAATTAATCCCACAAGTTGACAGTTGACAGTTAGTAAAACATTAGCAATTAGCAATTAGCAATTAGCAATTAGCAATTAGCAATTACCAATTACCAATTATGATTTATTCCAGCCAAATGAATGGCGATCGCAACAGGCGTCGCGGCAAGCATAAAATATTTATCGGCATGTCTCCCGGCGTGGGTAAAACTTACCGCATGTTAGAAGAAGGCAAGCAACTCAAGCAAGAAGGGGTGGATGTCGTCATTGGATTGTTAGAAACTCACGGGCGGGAAGAAACAGCAGAGCAAGCAGTTGGGTTAGAAATAGTGCCGCGTCAACAAATAACAGTTGCTGGCACAACCCTAACCGAAATGGACACCGATGCTGTCGTGGCGCGCCAGCCTCAACTCGCTTTAATTGATGAATTGGCGCATACAAACGTACCTGGATCTCAGCGAGAAAAACGCTACCAAGATGTTGAATATATTTTATCAAAAGGCATCGATGTTTATTCAACTGTCAATATTCAGCATATAGAAAGTTTGAACGATTTAGTAGCTCGAATTACGGGAATTGTAGTCAGGGAACGCATTCCGGATCGCATTCTAGAAGCAGCCGATGAAGTTGTTGTCGTGGACGTGACGCCAGAAACGCTGCAAGAACGGTTGAGAGAAGGAAAAATATATGCCCAAAATAAAATAGACCAAGCTTTACAACATTTTTTCCAGCGGCGCAATTTGATTGCACTTAGAGAGTTAGCGTTGCGGGAAGTTGCAGACAATATTGAAGAGGAAGCAATTGAAGAAGAATCGAGCAGTGCAACTTCTAAAGGGGAGTATTGCAACATTCACGAACGGGTTTTAGTTTGTATCTCTACTTATCCCAATTCAGTCCAGTTGATTCGGCGAGGGGCAAGAATTGCTAGTTATATGAATGCCCGTCTGTATATTTTATTTGTCGATAACCCGGATCGATTTCTCACCAGGGAAGAAAGCTTGCACATTCACAATTGCGAAAAGCTGTGTGAGGAATTTGGCGGCGAATTTTTGCGCGTCACCAGCTATGATATTGCTAGCGCGATCGCTAAGGTAGCCAAAGAATACCGCATTACTCAGATTGTCATTGGGGAAAGCCAGCGAGCCTCCTTCGGAGGAGCTTTGCTAACGCGGTGGAAGTTGCTCTTGAGAGGATCTTTAACCCAACAGCTAGTACGATTGCTCAAAAACATCGATTTACATATTATTGCCAGCGATAAAAAACCTGCCCGCGCCCTCGATTCTTAGCTTTCTGTAACAATTTGCTTTCCCCATCTCCCTGATGATTGGCTCTTTCACCCATAAAGGCGACTCATAGGCATTGGGGCTATCGGTTATAATTTAACCACCCGTGCGATCTTGACCTATGGGCGATCGCCCAGGCACAATAGGTAACATTATTTAGGAAAATGGTATAAATTGCCTGTAGCTTCAGTTGTCGGGAATGACATTGAGGAGTGCAACTACCCTATTCAGTGGAAACACTGAGTACCCCTAAACTCATTAGTATTTGGTGACTTTACTGATGATGACGACACCTTCCTAATGGGCATTCTATAAATAGACTTGTTTTTCCATATCACCCGCCCGACCATGTCAAAACCAATTATTCTCATACAACCGCAATTAGCAGCTGCTCCCCCCAAGGCTCAAGCTAAAAATCTGCCGCCGGATGCAATGTGGATGGGAGTTTCCGGGGTATTGGCTTTATTAACCGTTGGTTTCGGAGTCTATTCTTATCTCCAGGTTAAAAAGCTGGCGAAAGAACTCCGAATGGAAAAGTTTAAAAGCGAAGATGTGAAGAAAAAGTTAAAATTGGCGCTGCAAACCATTGGGAAAATGGAAAGCAATCCGGATTTGGTTCACTCGCGAGAATTCAACCTCGACTATCTGCGGATGCGGATGGCAGAGGAAGTATTTCACTTTGCCATCGTCAATCAAATTAAAGTCAAAGTTAAAGAAAAAATATCCGTGGCCTTGCGTCCCACTCAGGCGCAACAAGCTGCTGTTGGAATTGCTACGACGGCGGGAAGGCAAGTCGATGAAACTTTTGATGTGGAGTATCAGACGGCAGAGAACCCGAAGTCTAAAAAGGCAGTGCTATTCCGGATTCAAATTCGGTTAATGAAGTTACCCACCCAAGCGACTTCGGTGACAATTAATCAAATTATCGACTGCATTGAAACTTACTTGAGTCCTTCTGACGAACACGATAATTGGCAACCAACGATTCAAGGTCGGATTGTGCAAATCCAATGGGATCAAAAAGCCAAGCCTACACCTTTGCTGGTGCTAGAACAATCGAATGAAGGGGTAAACGTCAGCTTCGCTACTAAACGGCAAGTTTCAGCACCTTCAGCAGATCTGCTACCGCCGACTCCGCCGCCATCCAAACGGCAAGCGCCTGCTGGCGAAAATAAGCCTGCTGCACCCAAAACTGCGCCCCTGTCTAACCCGAAAATGCCCCTACCCACCAATAGTCGGACACCCCAAGCCAAACCAAATCAAACGCGCCCAGCAGTCAATCCGGCTAAAAAAACCGCCAGATAGTTTTAGCCGTTTAGTTAATGAGATACCACACCCAAGGGTGCATCTTTTGCTAAACGACCATCTTCCATATGCACGATGCGATCGGCAACATCTAAAATCCGGTTATCGTGTGTCACCATTAAGATCGTACAGCCTTGTTCTTTGGCTAAGCGCTGCATTAATTCGACGACATCGCGCCCCGATTTACTGTCTAATGCGGCTGTAGGTTCGTCGGCTAAAACAATTTTAGGATGGCTGACTAAGGCGCGTGCGATCGCAACTCTTTGTTTTTGCCCCCCGGATAAATTCTCCGGGTAATAATCGATACGTTGACCTAACCCGACTGCTTCTAGCATCGCTTTGGCTTTAGCATTGGCTTCTTTATTAGAAATTCCAGGGTGCAACTCCAGCGACATTAACACGTTTTGTCTGGCTGTCAAACTTTTGAGCAAGTTGTGCGCCTGGAAAATATAGCCGATGTTGCGTCGCACCTCTACTAAGCGATTTTTACCAGCCCCCACCAATTCTTTGCCTAAAATTTTTAGACTGCCTTCTATAGGCGATCGCAAACCTCCTATCATCGTCAGCAAGGTGGTTTTCCCCGACCCTGATGGCCCCGTCATCAATACAATTTCCCCCGGATATATCTCCAGACTGACATCAAATAATACCTGTTTCTTGAGCGAACCTTTACCAAAATAGTGATTCACATTTTTAATATCAATCACTGGTTTGCTCACCAAATAATTTGTACTGATAGCCTGTGTTTCAGTCAGTGTAATTTCCATTTCTTTCTCCTTTTTCACCAATTACCAATTACCAATTACCAATTCCCCATCTAGAAAATATCCGCCGGATCTGCTGCTTGCAGTTTCCGCACTGCGATCGAACCCGATATCGTACACATAATTACAGTTAACAGCAACACAGTTGTTGCTCTAGCTATTGTCATTACCATCGGCAAACTCGTAGCATTTCGCGTCAAGGTATACAAAACAGTTGCCACCCCATATCCCGGTATAAACCCTAAAATTGATAAAATAATCGCTTCTTGAAATACCACCCCCAGTAAATACAAATCCTTATACCCCATTGCTTTAAGTGTCGCATATTCAGCCAGGTGATCTGCCACATCGGTATAAAGAATTTGATACACGATTACCGTCCCAACAATAAATCCCATTAACGTGCCTAAAAAGAACACAAATCCAATCGATGTCCCCGTTTCCCAATATGTTTTTTCAAATTGGATAAATTCTTCATGGGATAGCACTAAAACATCGGGATATGCATTTTTATAATAATTCTTCATCGTGGTTATAACTTGTTCTTTATTGGCATCGGGTTTTAAATTAATCACGCCGATATCAATCGAACCTCTGTCGCGCCGCGAAAATATCCGCAGAAAGTTTAAATCGCTGGTGACCACGTTGCCATCTGCACCGAAAGATGCCCCCAATTTAAACAATCCACCGACTCTAACCCGACGGCTATCTATTTCTGTTTCTACCGTTTGTCCGGAATTAAATAACTTTTCAACTGGCCCAAATTCCTCTCTAGATGCTGAATCGAATATCACCACATCCGGAATTTTCACTTGAGCCAAATTTTCCTCAATTCCTGGGAGATTAAAGATTTTAGCCGCCGGATTAAATGCAATCACCATTAATTGTCTGGTTTTGCGATTTTCGGGATTTTTCCAAATGCCAAAACCGAGATAAACGGGTGTAATCGATTCCACCCCATCAAACGCCATCGCTTGATATAATCGCCGCTGGGAGAAGCTTTTCATCGCAATCAAAGCGGTGGATTGACTGCTGATTAAAAAGATATCACCCCGGACGTTTTTATGGAAAGTAATCGCACTTTCAAACAGGGCATCGCGAAAACCTAACTGCATAAACATTAAGATATCCGCAAAGCCAATTCCCGCTAAAGCAACGAGCAAGCGCACTTTTTCTTTTGTCAGTTGGAGCCAAGCTAGAGGTATTCTTGCCATTGTGGTAATTGGTAATGGGTAATGGGTAATTGGTAATTGGTAATTGGTAATTGGTTAAGCGATCGCGGATTTTTGACGATGTAATCGGAAACTGATGGGGGCGGGTTTAGATAAATTGTCGGTTATTCCATAGATGGTTGGTGAAACCCGCCCCTACTAATATCTGATGCGGTTATATCTGAATTATTTGTCTCTTTTTTCTGCCTGGAGCATCCTGGAGCGCCTCTGGGTTTTTCATCATTAAGATGTAATCGGAAATTGACGGGGGCGGGTTTATATAAACTGTCGCTTATTCCATAGATGGTTGGTGAAACCCGCCCCTACAATACTGATATCGAATCGGCTTACTCTCTTTTCTTCCTCTGCGTCCTGGAGCGTCTGGAGCTGTTTAATAATTCAGAAACAACCGGAAGAGCGGGTTTATATAAACAGTCGGTTATTACATACATGGTTGGTAAAACCCGCCCCTACCGCTCCATGACTATTCTGGCGATCACTTTTGAGTAGGTTAAACCAGAAACTTTGCTGCTGGATTCTGGATCGAGTTGGATTTTGACTTCTACAACTCTGGCGTCTACGTCGGCGGCTGGATCGGTGTTGAGGATGTCTTTTTTACCGATTTGCAAGCCAATTTCAGCTACTGTGCCTCTGAGTTCGCCTTCAAAGGCATTGGTTTCGCTGTTAATTGTGGCGGCTTGACCTAGTTTTACTTTGGCGATGTCGCTTTCGTAAACTTCTGCGATCGCATACATTTGTCCGGTTTGTCCGATGTCGGCTATTCCGTTGGTGCTGCTAACAGATTCTCCGGCTTTTGTGTGGATTTTTAACACTTGTCCGTTAATCGGCGATCGCACGAAGGCTTGATCCAAATCTGCTTGCGCTTTTTTGACTGCTGCTTTGGCGCGATCGATCTCTGCTTGCGCTGCATTGACGTCGGTGGGGCGCACTTCGGCAAGTTGGGTTAATGTGGCTCGTGCTTGTTTGATTTGCTCGTTTAAGGTATCTATTGTTTTGTTGCGGTTGGCTTGTGCCTCCTTAATTTGTTGGGTTAATGTTGCTTCGGTTCGACTTAAGTTGGCTCTGGCTTCATTGATTTGCTCGGTTACCGTATCTGCTGTTTTAGTACGATTGGCTTGCGCTTCGTTTATTTGCTGAATTAAGGTGGCTTCGGTTCTGATTAAATTGGCTCTGGCTTCGTTAATTTGTTGCGTCAGGGTGGCTTCGGTGCGGCTTAAATTGGCTTTTGCTTCATTGAGCTGCTGAACTGCCGTTTCTAATTGCAAGCGCTGGGTGTCGATTCTAGAGGCGGCTATTGCTCCTTGTTCGGCTAGCATCTCGTAGCGGCGAAATTCGGTTTGAGCGTTTTGCTGCTGTGCCGCAAGCCGCGCGATCGCTGCTTGTTGCGTCCTCTTTTCTCCTAATAATTGGGCTTGCAGGCGGGCGATGGTAGCTTGTTGCGTTTTCCTTTCCCCTTCTAACTGTGCTTCCAGGCGGGCTATTTCTGCTCTTTGCCCCGCTGCGTCTCCTGTTTGTTGCGCTTGTAAGCGAGCGATCGTGGCTTGTAGTGCTTTCCTTTCTCCTTCTAATTGTTCTTGCCAACGGGTAATTTCTGCTCTTTGGGTGTTCGTTTCCCCCTCAAGCTGGGCTTGCAGGCGCCCTATTTCGGCTCTTTGGGCGGCTAATTCTCCCGCTTTCGCCCCGGCTTGCACTTTGGCTAAATTGGCTTCGGCAACTCGCACGTCTTGTTTGGCTTGTTCTAACCCAGCTTGCAAGCGATCGCGCGAGTCTAATATTGCCACGAGTTGCCCTGTTTTCACCTGCTCTCCCTGTTTTACCACCAGTTGCGCTACTCGCGCCCCTTCTACCGAACTCGACGCAGATACTTTGATTACCTCGCCTTGGGGTTCGAGACGTCCTAATGCGGTTACTGATGCGATCGCTGGCGCTGTCACCACGGGTGCTTCGACTTGCGGCTGCACCCGCGTCTGTTGATACACGTTGTATATTCCAACGCCACTCACACCAGCCGCAATTATTGCTAGCGGGATCGTCCAGCGGGCTGGAGATTTTAGCAATTGCCAATCTTTGACGGGTAAATCTAGCCGCATAACTTTTCTTTACAACCCCTTAACTTAGCTTAATATTTTGTTGTCCAGAGCAGGGAGAGCGAGGCGGTGCGATCTATCTACCTATCTTTAAGCTTCTGTCCGGAAAGACTCGCTCCGCCTCCTCCTCTTGAGCTATCCGAATGGGTGAGTTTAAAGTTTTGTCAAGTTGATTGACTAATTAATCAACTTAAGAAGAAAAAAAAGACGGTTTGATCGCCGTTCGTTAAGCACTCCCTTGATCGGTGACTAGCATTCCTTGCAAGAAAACCTCAACCGTAGTCTTTACCATTGTCTCAGGGTCAAGTTGCTGCGTATCTGGCTGGGGAAAGATCTCCCGCGTGAAAATATACGCCAGCAAAGAGCCAATAAAACAATGGGCTGCTGCTCCAGGGTCGATCGGTTTCAGCACCCCAGCAGACATTTGTTTTGCTAGATAGCGACTTAAAAACGCCATTTCGCGACTTGGACCAGCGTTGTTCATCACTTCGGCAACTTTCGGCTGTCGAAATGCTTCGCTCATCACCAGCTTAAACATGGCGACGGAGGTAGGGTTTTCCAAGGTTTTCAAGAAGGCACTGGCGAAGACAGTCAGCACCTCTTGCGGTGGCTTGGTTAAAATCTCGTCACCGCTGTGAGCCAGGAGTTGCAGCAGAGGAACGCGCTGTTCTAATACCTGCTGGAATAGGTCGCTTTTGTCTTTAAAGTAGTGGTAGATCAGTCCAGGCGAGCCAATATTGGCAGCTTGGGCGATGTCTTTATTAGTTGCCTTTTCAAAGCCAAAGCTGGCAAAGACTTCCAACGCACCATCGATGATTTGCTGCCGCCGCCGCTCGAACTCTATGCGATCGTGGGCTGGCATGGTTTAATTTTGGTTTATTTGATTGATTGGTTAATCAATATGGTAGCACGGGACAAATTGTTGTCAATGCTTGTGGGAGACCTTAATTTGTCAAAATAAAGCTGACCAGGCTAGTGAGTAGTATAAACAATCGTGCTAAAGGAATACATAGCTCACCAACTGATTGGTACGCCATTCGAGTCCCCAGCCCGTCGCTGGCGCGAGTTGATCGCAATATTGAACAAATTGAAGCATCCAGAGCTGCGGGAGATTTACCTAGAGTCGTCGCGAATCGATCTGGCGATCGAGCGAATCATCAAGGACTCGATGAATTGTATCGATATTGGATGTCACCTGGGATCTGTAGTGCAACAGATGAAACGGCTATCGCCGCGAGGTCGCCACATAGCCATCGAGCCGATTCCTTACAAGGCAAATTGGCTCAAGCGCAAGTTTCCTGACATAGAGGTGATGCAATTAGCTCTGAGGGACAAGTCCGGCGAAGCAGAGTTTTTCCTACAGCCCGATCGGTCTGGTTTTAGCGGACTGCGCTTCCATGACTCCGGTACGAAGAAAGTGGAGCGGATCGTGGTTAGGTGCGAGCGGCTTGACGACCTAGTGCCACCAGAGCGCCCGATTGGTTTTATCAAGGTTGATGTGGAAGGGGGCGAACTGCCTGTACTTCAGGGGGGTGAAGAACTGTTAAAACGTTCTCGTCCAGCGATACTGTTCGAGTGTACCAACACTGGATTGCAGGCATTTGAAATCACTCCCAAAGAGATCTACTACTTTTTGGTAGATAGGCATGGGTACGCAGTGTTCCTGCTCAAGGACTGGCTTTTGGGTGGGGAGTCGCTGAGTTACGAAAAGTTTGTGCAAGCGATGCAGTACCCGTTTCAAGCGTTCAATTTCCTAGCCATGCCAAAAACCTAACGACATTGACCAAGAAGGGGAAAAGGGGAAAGGGGAAAAGGGGAAAGGGCAAAAGGGAAAGGGGGGAAGCTTTAACTAAAAGGCTCTGACAAAAAAACTACATCAAATTAAGTTGCTGGCTGTTTACTATTAAACATAATCAAACAGAACCGTAGTCATGTAGCGTTCTGCCCAGTCTGAGCCAAAAGCTTTTTCCAGGACGCGGCGGGTTTTGTCGTTTTGCTGCTGTTTGGTGCAGTAGTTGCGCTGTCCGGCAAGTATTTGCACCTGCTGTTCCCTGGAGACGGGTTCGGATGCGATCGCCGCGGTACAGTGAATTTCCAAAAAACACTTGACACGAGCGAGAAACTGTGCTTCTTCCTCTGGACTGCCCGGTCGAATAAAGATGCAAAATTCGGAAAAGATATCGCCCCAAGGGGGGAGATCGCGGGGTTGGGAGAATTGAGGGACTGTTGTGGCGGCGAGGGAGGAGCGGTAGACTTCGGGTAAAGTCAGATCTGGGCTAGTGGGAGACAGATCGGCGATCGCAGCGCTAATTTGTCCTTTAGCGCCGACTAAATCGCAGCCAAACATCGGTAACTGGTATTCGGGGCGGGGAAACATGACGCAGTGCAAAATATCGAGCATGGAGCCGACTTTTGCCAATTCTAGGTGCATTTTGCGAAATTGCGGCGTTTGATAGCAGCGGTTTTCGATAATCAGTTTTTCTCCTTCCAGACGTCCTTCCACATATCCCAAATCTTCTGGCAAGTGGTAAGGTGAAAGGTCAAGGTATTGCGACCAAGTGGACTCGATGCAGTCAGCCAGTTGACGAATCAGGGGGTGTTGTTGTTCGCGCAGAGAAGGATTCGAGCTTTGTAACATTTTTGTGATTAAAAATTGCAACAATCAGGGCGTAGCGCCTAGCTTCATTCACAATAAACGAAGATAGAGGGCGAGGGAAGCAAGATCATGTTCGATCGGGTATTGGGCGATAGACTATCCACGCTTGGCGATCGCTACGATATTATCCGGCAGCTAGGAAAAAACTCCGGTAGACGGACGCTGCTGGCGCGCGATCGCCAAACTCAAGAATTAGTCGTCATCAAGTTGCTGTCTTTTAACAGCGATTTTGAATGGAACGACCTCAAGTTGTTTGAACGAGAAGCATCGATCTTACAAGCATTATCCCATCCGGGGATTCCTCGGTATCTCAACCATTTTGAAATTGACTTACCCCAGGGTAAAGGATTTGCCCTCGTACAGACTTACATTCAAGCCAAATCCTTAGAAGAACACCTCAACAGCGGACGAACTTTTACTGAAGCAGAAGTGGGAGAAATTGCCAAATCTTTGTTACAAATCTTAATTGATTTGCACAACCGTCAACCTCCTGTAATTCACCGGGATATCAAACCCAGCAATATTTTATTAACCAACCGTTCCGCCCATAGCGTCGGGCAAGTTTATTTAGTCGATTTTGGTTCGGTGCAAACCCTGGCAGCCAAACAAAGTGGGACAATTACCGTAGTAGGAACTTATGGATATATGCCCCCCGAGCAATTTGGCGGACGTGCGGTTCCCGCATCAGATCTTTATAGTTTAGGAGCGACATTAATATACTTGGTAACGGGGACGCATCCCGCAGATTTACCCCAGGAAGAATTGCGAATTCAATTTGAGAAAATGGCTAATCTTAGCCTTAATTTCAGCCGCTGGTTAAGGCGGATGACGCACCCCAGTTTAGATAAGCGATTCACCTCGGCTAGGGAGGCACTGGAAGCTTTAGAACAACAGTCTTCAACGGATATTGGAGCTTTAGCCGTTCCACAACCAGTTGAAAGACAACTATTGCTGAAAAAAGATGAATTCTCTATAGAAATTATCACCCCGCCATCGGGATTTAACCTGCCAGTCGCTGCCATGTCTTTTGGATCGATTAGCTTAATATTTTGGCTAATTTTAAACTTTGGTCATTCCGCTAATATCGTAGCACCATTGTTATTTTTACCTTATTTAGTGCCTTTGGGTATAATGGGAGAAAGGATTTTATTCGCCTTTTTTGGACGCTATCGCTTGCGGATAGACTGGCGGTATATTTCTAAAACTTACGAATTGTTTGGATTGAAGCGCAATCTATTTCGACCCGCGCGACGACGGGAGATTACCAAAATTGAGTATATTGAGCGTGACTCTAACCATCCTAAAATTGTCATCTGGGCAGGCTCGCAAAAGTGCGAATTTGCCCCGGCAATGGTGAATCAAGCAGAACTCGAATGGTTAGCGGGTGAACTGAGCGATTGGTTAGGATTGCCTCTGACACGAAGCGAGTAGTTGAGCAACCCGGTTTCTATGAGAAACCGGGTTTCTTTGTTGAAAGTTACCCTAAAGATAGAGAAAGGAGACTGATATGTTTGGATTAGGATTGCCTGAAATGGGAATTATTGCCGTAGTAGCACTTTTAATTTTTGGCCCTAAGAAGATTCCAGAAGTAGGACGCGCCTTGGGTAAAACTTTACGGGGTTTTAAAGAAGAAATGAATAACCCGGAAACAGAGAAAGATGCACCAGCGGAAGAAGTAAAAAGTAAAGATTAGACCTGTCTTGAAAATAGCAGGTGAGATGGATTTTCATCCTTGTTTGCGAGGGTAGTTCGTGCAGGTTTGTTGCAAAAATACTTGGGGCGGGCAGGATGCCCACCCCACAA
>DNGG01000047.1 GCA_003486675.1 Cyanobacteria bacterium UBA11372 | reverse complement strand
GACTTCGATACGCCAGAACATATTAAAACGGCTGCAAAACAAGCATTAGACGCCGGGAAGACGAAATATGGCCCCGCGGCGGGGGAACCAAAGTTACGGAGCGCGATCGCTCAAAAACTTAAAACCGATAATCACCTAGACTACAGCGCCGAAAACGTCCTCGTCACCAACGGCGGCAAGCATTCCCTCTTCAACTTGATGCTGGCAATATTAGATCCAGGCGATGAAGTAATTATCCCCGCTCCCTACTGGGTTAGCTACCCAGAAATGGTCAAATTAGCCGCAGGCGTGCCGGTAATAATCGATACTGATGCCAAAAATAATTACAAAATTACCCCAGATCAACTGCGTCAAGCTTGCAATTCCAAAACGCGGCTGTTTGTTCTGAATTCCCCTTCTAACCCTACCGGCGTTGTCTACACCCCAGAGGAAATTAAAGCACTGGCAGAAGTAGTGGTCGAGAAAGATATTCTAGTCGTATCTGACGAAATTTACGAAAAAATTCTGTACGAGGATACAAAACACGTCAGTATCGGTGCTTTTGGGCCAGAAATCTTTGCCCGGACAATTATTAGCAATGGTTTTGCCAAAGCATATTCGATGACGGGTTGGCGAGTTGGTTATTTAGCAGCACCAGTAGAGTTAATTAAAGCAGCCACAAACATTCAAGGACACAGTACGTCTAATGTTTGTACCTTTGCACAATATGGAGCGATCGCAGCCCTAGAAAGTTCCCAAGATTGCGTTCAACAAATGCTCTCGGCATTTACCCAGCGTCGCCAAGTCATGTTAGAACGCCTGAACGCCATGCCAGGACTCAGTTGCGCCAAACCCGACGGTGCTTTTTACATGTTCGTTGATATTAGCTTCACAGGTTTAACTTCCCTAGAATTCTGCGATGGATTGCTAGAATCGCAACAAGTTGCAGTGATTCCCGGTATTGCCTTTGGCGCTGATGACTGCATCCGTCTTTCCTACGCCACCAGCTTAGAAATTATTGAAAAAGGCATGGAAAGGTTGGATAAATTTGTCAGAGCGAGAATGTAAATTATTGCAGATTTAAGATTTAAGATTGCAGATTTAAAAAAATCTGCAATCGGCAATTTCTCATACCTTCATGCCGTCACGCACCCTACATCTCGGATTTGTGCCCTATTGCACTGTGGCAATGGGTATTTACGCGGATTGAGGTTAAGCGCGCGCCCGCCCGCAGAATGATATCATGTCCGTTTGAGTACCCATAGTTACGACTGACGCCCAGACGGGGGGAAGCTCTGATTTTTAATTATGGGTGAAAAGCCTGTGTTTAAACTGCTAGTTTATCAGTTAAACAACAACTAGACTGAAATTTTACAGAGACTTTATCGAATCTTTATCGTTATGCCGTAAGCCTACGGTGGGCAAAGTTAAGCAGATACACCATAAATAGATTAGGTAGCTTGCGCGATCGCGTAATCCCAAGCACTGACGCTAACCTTTACCCCCTTCGCCAATGACTAACACCCCAGTAAAAATTCCGTTTGTAGATTTAACATTTCAACACCAACCGATTCAAACCCTGTTAGACGAAGCGATAATGAACGTAGTCTGGCAGGGAGATTTTGTCTGTGGACGTGCTTTAGTTGAATTTGAGTCAGCCTTTGCTGCTGCTTGTGGCGGATCTAGCGGCATCGGGGTGGCTTGCGGCACCGATGCGATCGCGCTTGGCTTACAAGCTTGCGGCATCCGTCCAGGCGATGAAGTTATTTTACCCGCGAATACATTCGTTGCCACGCTGATCGGCGTTATCCGCAGCGGCGCCACGCCGATTTTAGTCGATTGCGAACTCCAAACCGCTTTAATCGACCTGGATGCGGCAGAAAAAGCGATTACACCCAAGACGAAAGCGATCGTGCCGGTTCACCTCTACGGGCAAATGGTATCGCCCTCGAAGCTGCTAAAATTAGCCCAAAAATACAACTTAATTATCTTTGAAGACGCCGCCCAAGCCCATTTAGCCCAGCGAGAAGGCTATCGCCCCGGATCGATTGGTACGGCGGCAGCATTTAGCTTTTATCCGAGTAAAAATTTAGGCGCATTTGGCGATGGCGGCATGGTTGTCACCTCTGATGAAACCGTAGCCAAAAAAGTCAGAACCCTACGCAACTACGGCGCGCCGAAAAAATATCTTCACACCGAATACGGGACAAATAGCCGCCTCGATACCATACAAGCCGCCGTCCTGAAGGTAAAATTGCCACATTTAGAAGGGTGGAACAACCAGCGCAACCAACTTGCCCAGCAGTACGATACCTTATTAAAACCGCTCAAACAACAGGGCATCGTCCCCATCCAAAACCATAGCGGTAGCGGTCACGTGTATCATTTATACGTAATCCGGATTCTGGAAACCTGCCCGCTTGACCGGGATAAAATCGGGGCAGAATTAGATGGGATGGGCATCCAAACCGGCATCCACTACCCGCTTCCCTGTCATCTCCAGCCCGCGTTTGAGCATTTAGGCTACAAAATCGGCGATTTTCCCCACGCAGAAACCCTGTCTCAGCAAATTTTATCCTTGCCGATGTTTCCGGGTTTAAGCGAAATTCAAGTTGAGCAGGTAGTGGAAGCAATGTGTCAAGTTATAAAATCTGCACTAAAGGCTGCTATTTCCGCCTAAGACCATGCAAATTAGACAGAAATACCCCAATGTCATCGATCGCCACCTGTTGGATGCCGCTATCTTGGCACTGTTGGCGATGATATACGCGCCCTTGCTTTGGCATTGGTATGACGGCTGGCTGCATAAAAATATCGGCATCGTACACGAATATTTCAGCCACGGACTGATTGGGTTACCCTTTGCCGCCTATATTGCTTGGACGGAGCGCAAACAGTGGCGGCGGTTACCCGATACGTTTAATCCCCTTGGTGCTGGGTTGCTGGTACTGGGGGGAATTTTTTATCTGAGTGGGTTACCCGACTTTGCCAATCTATCCTTCCCGATAGTACTGGCAGGGCTTTGCTTGTGGCTAAAAGGTTTTCCCGGCTTGAAACTGCAAGCATTTCCGCTGCTGTTGGCGTTTTTGGCAACGCCCAATCAAGCGCCATACTTAATCGAACCAATAGCCTTACCCCTGCAAAGTTTTATCGCCCATACGGCTGGGTTTATCTTGGTTCAGTTAGGCTTTCCGGTAACGGTGGAAGAGATTAACCTTTATGTAAATGGCAGGATTGTAGAGGTAGCGCCCCACTGTGCTGGGTTGAAAATGCTGTTTACCAGTTTGTATGTGGGGATAATGCTGCTGTACTGGACTGATACATGGCGATCGCGCCACAAATCAATTTTCTTTCTAGCCACCGCAGTTTTGATCAGCGTCAGCGCTAATATCCTCCGCAATACTCTGTTGACCTTCTTTCACGGTACTGGGAACGACCATGCCTTTGAAGTATTGCACGAAGGCTGGGGCGGTGATATTTATTCAGCTTGTATGCTGGGAACCTTGGTGTTGGTTATCAACGCCATTGAGAGATTTTTTCCCGCCCAGTCTGATGAAAGCAATCCTAAAGAAGCCTCCGCTCAAAACGAACCAGGGCAAGAATATTGACCCAGTTGCGGCTAATTTTACCGTAAAAAATATGAGTAATTTCTTTAATGCAAAACTTGGCAAGGGCAAGTTAAAAAAAAATAGCGATGGAACGCAAGCAATGCCAGTCAAACTCGCCCGTATAAACTCAAAACTATCCAAAATTATCTTATTGGTATTCCTGATAATACTAATGGGTGTGGGAGCCGTTCCAGGGTACTTGAAGGGAAGCTGGCGTTGGCAGAAGCCGCTACAAGTAACCAACCTCAAACAAATTAGAAATTTACAACGAACTGGAATCAGTTTGCCCGGTTGGCAGACGTTGAACCAACAGCCAATTGAAATAGGCGGACACAAATGGTCGTTTCAGGCGATTGGGCGCGATGCTCAAAACCAGGCAATTTTGCTGCTGCGTCCAATGCGGGATGATAAAGATATGCCCCAAGTAGAGTGGGTAGATCTCAGAGGGTTCCGATGGTGGCAGACAGATCAACCGCGACAGTGGCAAACCGATAGATTTGGGCGATCGCAATTTACAGTACCATCAACTACCCCAGGTGGACAACCGATCCAAGTCGAAGCCCAATACTTTCGCCAGTGGATACAGGATAGAAACTTTAGCGGCACTTTTGCCGTATTGCAGTGGTATGCATGGTCTACCGGGGGCAACCCAGAACCCAGCAGCTGGTTCTTTGCCGATCAAATTGCTCAGTGGCAAGGTAGTCGCCTTCCTTGGGTCGCTGTTAGCATCATGATTCCCATTGAACCATTAGGCGAGATCGAACCCGTTTGGCCCCTCGCCCAGTCACTAGCTCAAACCGTTCAATCTGCCTTAATTGCTCAGGCGCTCAAACCAAGTTAGCACCCCCTAAAGCTAACGCCGCGTCAAGTGCTAAAATATACAGGCTTTTAGGGTGAAGCATTGCCCGGACAGAACAAATGCACAACGCAGCAGCTCCAAAATCGCCAACTCAACCTTTCCCAGAAAAGGGGGAAAGTCCAAAACCTAAAATTGGCTGGCGGCGTCTAACAGCTAGCTGCCTGTTTGGCCTTCACGCTGGCAGCACCATCTTACCGGCGGCGCTGTTGCTGTGGATACATCCGGAAAACACCTGGGCGGCTATCCCTAACCGGGAAAATACAAATAACTCCCCAATCATCCAAAATCCAATTGCCCAGTCGCAAATCCCTATAGTTCCGTTTGAACTGCAAAATACACCCCCCCAGCGCTTTCAGCCGAATCCCCAATTTAGAATCTACCGTCTGGGGCCAGGTGATAGCATCGGTGTTGTCGTACCCCGCTTTCCAGAACTGAACGGAACTTTTGGCATTGACAGAGAAGGCAACGCCCTGCTGCCTCTGGTAGGCAAATTGCGCATAGCCGGTTTTACCCTTGACGAGGCCCAAGAAAGGATTCGCGCGGCTTATAATCGCTTTGTGGTCAATCCCCAGGTCACGGTAGCCCTCACCACACCGCGTCCGGTGCAAATTACCCTCACCGGGGAAGTAGTGCGACCGGGCTACTACGGACTAGGCTTGGGTGGGAGCTTGTCAGCCGTTCTGCTGACTGGGGGTGGCACTACGCCCCAAGCTGACCTGCGAGCGGTTTTGGTGCGTCGGTTTCTCAGCGATGGCTCTTATATCGAACAAAAAGTAGATTTTTTTACACCCCTGCTGGCGGGAGATCCCCTGCCAGATGTTGTTCTCCAAGATGGCGATGCGGTGATCGTTCCCAAGCTGGAAGTCGGCAACCTAGCAACTTACGATCGCCAACTGGTAGCCCGCTCTAACCTGGCGCAACCTACTATTACGATTCGAGTCCTCAGCTACGATCGCAGTACGATCGGCACTCTTTCGCTGCGGAATGGCAGTAACTTTCTCGATGCGGTTACAGCGATTGCCCCTAGTCTGCAAACAGCAGATATCGGGAATATTGGCTTGGTTCGCTTCGACCCAGAACGGGGTCGGGCAATTGTGCGAGAATTGAATGCCAGAAGGGCATTGTTGGGCGATGCATCTCAAAACGTTCCCCTGCGAGAAAATGACGTGATTGTCATCGGTCGTAACCTACTGGCTCGGCTGACTTTTGCCCTCAATATCTTTACCCAACCCTTCCGCGATATTCTTGGGTTTTTGCTGTTCTTCCGTCAGCTGAGCCAGAGTGCCGAGCAACTCTTCGGTCCAGGGGCGGGAAATGGCAACAATTAACTAATAGCCCCAGTTGCTAGTTGTATGGTTAGGATTGGTAATAGGTAATAGGTAATGGGTAATCGCAGGAGTTATATCATATCCGCTTGCATCGGAATTACAGCAGTAGGGAACGTCAGCAAGCTTTGTCGTCAAGCTTTAAGTTCCTCTAGCCTTAGCCCCTACTAATGATTCAGATACTTTCCGAATTCGATATTACAGAATATAAAATCACACTGGAGGAATTACCTATCACCTAAGCGATCGCTGAAGTGCTAGCAAATTGATTTAATAGCTTGAATAATTTTTAGTCCACCAAAATTACCCTTGAAAGCTTAACGTTTATAACTTTCTTGCCATGACGCCACCTATTATTAAGCGCTACTTCATAGCTTTCGACCAGCACAAATGGACAGGATTAGCCGCATGGATTTTGGTTGCGGGGGCATCAGTCCTCTTTGCCAAGCAAGAACCACCGCCCAAGCAGTACGGTGCTTCGGGCGAAATGTTGTTTGTGCAGCCGCCAGTAATTTTTTCCAAAACAGGCACAGATATTCAACAGCAAGCACAGGTTCTCAGTAAGGATGCTTTGCTCAACGAGCAGGTGCTAGAGATAGTGGCAAAGCGAGTCGGGAAAAAACCAAAAGAACTGACGGGTAAAATAGCCATCCAGTTACCCAAGCCACCTGGTAAGGGAGAAGCCCCACCCCCACCGCGATTTGCACTCGGTTATAGCGATACCGACGAGAAGCGCGCCTTTACTGTCCTAGACACTTTAATGAAGGTGATGGTTGAGCAAAGCCGTTTGGTAAACAACAAGCGCTTGAGCGATCGCATCAAAGGAATTCAGGAACGGTTGCCCGCGGCGGAAAAAGACCTACGCGCAGCTGAAAGGCGACTGGAACAGTATACCAAGCGCGAGGGAGTCTTGTTGTTGGCAGCCCGCGATGGCAGCTTGGTTTCTGGGATTACCAGCAGCCAACAACAGCAACGGCAAAGTCAAATCCAGTTACAAGCAATAGATGCCCAAATCCGCAGCTTGCAGGCTCGATTGGGATTGACCCCGGATCAAGCATATACCTCCTCTGCTCTCAGTGCCGACCCGATTATTGCCAACCTGCGGGCTCAGATTTATCAAGCCGAATCTCAGAAGACGCTGCTCTCCGAACAAGGTTACCGCGCCGCACACCCGCGCCTGGTTGAGTTAAACACCCAACTAGAGGCTTACAACAAATTGCTCAGGGAACGAGCAGCTGAGGTAATTGGCAACAACGGCATCGGGCAATCCCTAGTCACCAGCAGTAAAATCCGCCAAGATAGCAGTTTAGATCCATCCAGGCAGCAGCTAGCACAACAACTGGTGACGTTAAAAACTCAGCGGGATACGCTGCGGGAACAATTGGCGGGACTCGCTCGCCAAGAACAGCAACTGCGGCGGGAATATTTAACGATTCCCAACAAGCAACTAGAGCAAGCCCGCCTGCAACAGACGGTGAAGCTGAAACAAGACCTTTACAGCAGAATACAGGCGGCTTTGGTGGATGCTCAAGCGGCGCAAGCTGAAACAGGTACCAGTTTGAGTATTTTAACCCCCGTCCAGGTAAATGAAATCAAACAAGACCCCCCAAATCCGGTGCTGATCGTGGCTGCGGGAGCTGGGATCGGATTTATCGTCGGCAATGGGTTAATCTTCCTGTTGGGATCTCTCGGCGGTATCTTGCAAACGATGGAGGAAATTCGGGCAGCACTCGTGCAGCGGGATGTGGAAGTGCTGGGGATCTTGCCTTATATTTTGGTTGTCGATCCCGAAGGCGGCGAAACACCAATTGTCGTGGCACCAAATTCCCCTTATTTGGAAGTGTACGAACGGTTCCGCAGCAAACTGCGCCTCGTGGGGGAAACTGCACCGAAGGTTGTATTGTTTACCAGTACGACCGATAAAGAAGGTAAGAGCGTCAGTGCTTATAACTTGGCGATCGCTTCGGCGCGTGCCGGTAAGCGCACTCTGCTGATAGAAGCGGATTTGCGATCGCCCTCGATGTGCAAAGTGCTAAAAGTCGCACCCGATCCCGATGCCAATGTGGAACCCCTGCGCTACTACGGTAGCTTGAGCGAGTGCATCCGGTTAGTCCCGGAAGTGGAAAACCTTTACATCGTTCCTTCTCCCGGCCCCATGCGGCAACCCGCATCAATTCTTGAATCTAGCGAATTTCAACGCCTGTTGGAAGATGCCAAAGGTCGCTTTGACATGGCGATCCTTGACGCGCCTGCGATTAGCCTGTGCAACGATGCCCGGATGCTCGAACCCCTGACGGATGGCACGATCCTCGTAACTCGACCGGGCTATACCGGCGGCAATTTGTTGGGTGAAATCGCCGATGAGCTTAGCGAATCGGAAGATATCACCCTGTTGGGTGCCATTATCAACGGAGCCGATATTTCTATCCCAGCACCTACTGTGGCAGAATCCCAGACACTGCTGTCGGAAGAACCAGAGACTGTGCAACCAAAGCCAGCCTCTGTGTCAACCAACGGTGCCAGGAAAAAATAAACCAGACAGGCGAAAAGCGATTGGCATATCAATACCAGAACAATCGCTTTTTGTCAAGGTAATTGTCAAAACTGCTCGGATTCTGTCTGAGAAAATAATCCCAAGAGGGGGCCGAGAATGGCGCCGAAGACAAATCCACCTGCGTGCGCCCAGTAGGCAATCCCACCGCTCTCCATGCCGATGTTAGAGGGAGCATTGAGGCTGGCAACACCGTATAATGCTTGCTGGATAAACCACCAACCGAGGAAAAAGTAGGCGGGGACATATACCAGAAAATAGCCCAACAAAGTCAGGATTCTGGCATTGGGGAACCTGAGAATGTATGCTCCTAGAACGCCAGCGATCGCGCCCGATGCACCCAGGGAAGGAATCGCAGATCCTTGGGAAAAAAACCATTGGGTTAATCCGGCTAATACGCCGCAAGCTAGATAGAAAACTAAATATTTAACGTGACCCAACTGGTCTTCGACGTTGTTGCCAAAAATCCACAAAAACAACATGTTGCCCGCCAAGTGCAAAAAGCCGCCGTGGAGGAATTGGGATGTAAGCAGCGTCAGCCATTCCGGCACCAGCGAATTTACGCCCACAAGGGCACACCTGCCCGATAGCTCGCAGGGTACGACGGCTGCCTGCTGGAAAAACCCCAGCAGTTGTTGGGGTGGTAAACTCAGTTCATACAAAAAAACGAGGACGTTAACGGCAATTAGACCGTAGGTGACATAGGGAGTAATTCTGGTTGGGTTTTCATCTCTAAGGGGAACCACAGGCTTTTTTCCTCAGCATCGTCAAGCTGAAAGATAGCCGATTGCTGTGGCAGGTGTCTTCTAACTAATGTATGACTTAGGCGCAAGTTCCCGGTTTCTACGAAAAATCGTTGCTTTGGAAGAGATCGACGAAGAAACCGGGTTTCTCGCCTCGTCTGGCGTAATATCGTTTCCTTAGGCATCGGAATTACGACCTGTAGGGACTTTTCTGGCAATTACCAATTACCAATTACCAATTACCAAGAAAGCTAATGATTCCGATGCAACCGGATTTGATATAAGTCCTGTAATGTATGACTGACAAAGAAAAAACCCCCGGTTGGTTAACCGGAGGTTTTAAATATTTTGAGTTATCGCTTTTTTTTAAACAAGCGCGACTCAAAACCTACCAGCCGCTGTCAGCTTTAGATAGCACGTAGGTGGCTACATCTTCGATTTGCTTTGCGCTTAAACGACCGCCAAAGGCTGGCATCGCACTTTTGCCTTTCGTTACCTGGGTCTTAATCGCATCCAAAGAATACATGTTGAATTTTTCCAGGGCATCTTTCTTCAGGGTTTTAGCTGCCATGATGACGTTGTTGCCGCCTGCGTGACAAGCAGCACAGTTAGCACTGAAGATTTTGGCACCGCTGGCTGCATCGCCTGCCATAGCGGGGCGAGCAAAGGAAACGGTTAACAGCGCGATCGCGACCATTACGAAAGATAAGAGCTTTTTCAAGATTGTTCTCCTCTTCTCAACACTTACATTCAACCAGAAATAGGCTGCACTAGATTATTTTATCCCCCAGCCTCTAACCCAAAACCAGATCGAAGCGCCGGTTTCAAAACTCTTCGGTTCCCCATCCGGGTGCCTTCTGCGCTGCCCTCAGGATGAAAGCAGCGATATTCTCTACCTGCTGTTGCGACAACCAAGTTTCGGGTACTTCTCGACACCAGTAGGTTTCGGCGCTGCTGTCGTAGTTCACGGGGTGTCGCATGTAGGTCACCAAATTGGTGATGTTATCGCGGGGCGGGGTAGCAGCTTGGAGCGCCTTTAGCGATAGGGATATGCGCGGATTGGGTAAGGTCGATCCCCCTACGTGGCAGGTAAGGCAGTTTGTCTTGAACAATTGTTTACCAGAGGACAAGTCTTGGGGCGAAAACTCCCGCGTTTGTCCCTGTGAGTCGTATTCGAGAGCAATTGGTTGCGTGACTCGCAAATACTGGATCGTGTAGGGGTCGATCTTGTCAGCTAGTGCGGGGGAGCCGAACAGGATTGAACCCAGACAAATTGCCAAAATCCCCCATAGGCGGGGAACTGAAAACCATCGACGCAGCATTTGATGCTTAACCTTGTGAGATGGGATGGGTGGGTAAAAGCGTAGTGGGGTGTGGGGCAGCACTCCCACCCCTACACTTTTAAAAACGCTTTAGAAATAGATTTTACCGCCTCCCCATTTGATGCCCTGCACTTTTGGCTGGATCAGAATATAACCGGCGATCGCTGCCAAGTCATCTTCACTGAGATTTCTCATCTCGGTGAAAATATCTGCACTCTTGAGACTGGGGTGGAATTCGGCAATTGAAACTTCCCCATCGTAGCTGGTGGGATCTTTGAGGTAATCTACCAATGCCTCAACATTATCGCGGGGTGGGGTTGCTAAAGCAAGGGCTTCAGGCTCTAGACCAACGTTGGGGTCTGTCTTCGTAATCCCCCCAGGGTGACATTGAGAACAGGTATTGACAAACAGACGTTTGCCTTGCTGCACTTGTTTGATGCTTAGAACCATAGTGTCACCCGCCTCATTCTTTTTCACGGTGCGGGTGTCTTTGTCGAGTTCGACAGCAAAAGCACTACCGACCAGCATCTGAAAGGTAAAAACTACGGTAGCTAAAGCAAGCAAAATGGATCTTTTAAGCATGGTTCTCCCAAAAAATGAGGCGTGAGTGAGGTTTTCTCCCGTTATCGCCTTTGGTTTAACGGGTCTTCCCAACTTTGCGGGTGTTTCCTGCAAAGGGGGCGGCTACAAGCTGTTGTTGCAGAACGCGCTCACCCTTTACAGGCATAGCGGGTGTTGTTTTTTGGCTCGCGCTTTCCCAGCACTGCCGCAGCAGCGGAAATTTCCGACAAGCTGGGTGCTATTTTTGACATATTTACCATCAGGGTTGGCGATCTGCTAGGTTCCTCTAGGTAAATCTTCCTAGAGGTCGGTGCAACCGGGATTTTTTTGAGCCATAATTGCGGAAATAATCGCCTTCGCATCCTCCAAAGCCAAACGGGTGTTTTGGTTTTTGTAGGCGATTCCCATGCGATCGCAAAGACTCATCACTTCTTCGACCGAAGTGTCGTGGTCTGATGCGATTTCTGCAATCGACAGATCTGCGAAACCCATACTGGTTGAGAGTCAAAATATCGAGCCAGTTTTAGCGTCAAGCGTCCTGAGAAAAGCCGCCACCAGAAAAGCAGTCCTGAGTTTTGTTGGCGAATAAAAACCCGGCTTTAAATGCACAATTGATGCAAAAAAGCAACTATTTTGATTCAACCCTCAGCGCCGAGGAGGCTGCTACACTCAGCACAGACACGATCACTATGATGCCACTGAGCGGTTCCTTTCCCAAGCCGATTTCAGATTTAAGCGATAGGGAAACCCGAAGCGGTAAAAATGGGGATCAAACTTAGCCCCAGGGGTAATACACCTGTGGCAAAAATATGTGGGGGGGCAATTGTGCCCACCCCACAAAGGCCAAAAAATTCAATTTCAACCACTCAAGCTGTGAGATTTTCTGGGGAAAATAGCGATCGCGAGTGGATGCTTGCGGCATATCGCTGCCATTTAACCCTACACCACCCCGATTGGAGACGGAGCAGGGATTTTGGTAGACTCGGCTAAATGCTGCGTTGTTGGCAGGGGCTGATGCAGGCTAATCAGCTGCGCCAGGGTGGCTTTGAGTTGGGTACGCGGTACGATCGCATCTACAAAGCCGTGCTGCAAGAGATACTCGGCGGTTTGAAACCCTTCTGGTAACTTTTCTCGCAGGGTTTG
>DNGG01000004.1 GCA_003486675.1 Cyanobacteria bacterium UBA11372 | reverse complement strand
AACGATCCCTGAATCAGTCTTTTAGCGGCGAAGGGTTGTCGGATCATAGAAATTGCTAAGGGTAAAAGTTGCAGCGAACCGTTAGGACTTACCGCAGTGCTAAGATCGGGCATATCTCGATCGCAGTCATCGCCGATAACTCTTACCATAGCTACGGCGATCCCAGCTTGAGAGAGCATTTCTAAGGCGGCGAATCCCTCCATATCGATGACATCGGCTTGATACATCTGACTTAAAAGGCGCTTACTAGCAGCAGCATTAACAAAGCGATCGCTAGTAAGCGCCTTGACTATTGCGGCTTTTTGTGCTAATTTGGCGTGAATTTGGCTGGTGAGGTAGCGATCGCAGTTTAACGGCAGCGGTAGTGTAGGGGGAATCAATGGCAAATCTTTTTCATCTCTGGTTTCATCCCACCTTTTGATACAGCTTTTATACAGCACCACATCTCCAACTTTGTGGGAAGGAGTTAAACTTCCGCACAAACCCATCAGCAAAATTCTGGACTGGGGATGAAAAAAATGTCCGGTATTTTGCAGATTTTCCAGATATTGAGTCAGAGGTTTTGGTCCCATTGGAATGGGTAAAACTGGCGGCGTAGGAGTGCTAAGGCGGCTTAATCCGCGACAAACTGCCTGATATTCGGCACCTTGAGCCACTATAATTGCTGAAATAAGATTTGATTCAACCATCGATATTAGTTCTTTCCTACCTGAAGAATATCTATTTATTAAACCGCCAAGACGCCATAGACAAGGGTAGCGGCGCACCCGTTGGGTAGAACGCCAAGAAAGAAGAAAGAATCAAGGAATATGCGTAATCTTATGGTGGGAAAGTGACGCAACATTGTATTAGGGAAAAGGAAAAAAACTTCATGATGTTCCCTAGTCCCGTTGATGATTTGGCAAGAAAATCGGGTTTGTTGTTCCTGGGTGCAGTTGGGACACATTGTAGGGGCACGGCAGGAGAAAAACTTTGATTTAGCAAGAAAAATTGCTGATGCCGTGCCCCTACTCCGGTTGATTATTTTGCCAAAAAATCGGGTTTCTTGTTGCTACTCTTCGTTGTTTTTTGGTGGAATTTCGCTTACGACTTCATACAAAGCTGTGGTTGGTGGGTGAGCAAATAATGGCGTCATCTGCTCCACAATTGCTTGATAAGCCTCGCTGCGATTGGCTTCCATATCTTCTACGCTGTCCCAAAAAATGACGGCAATTCCTCTATCAGTTCCTGGTTCTTGCATCAGGTACGCTCCCTTAAAACCGTGAGTATAAGTTGAAACAGCTTTATCGTATATTTGCTCGGCTGCTTGAAACTTACCGGGTTTGAACTCTCCTATGGCGACGTAGGCAAATTTATGTTGCAGAAAATCTTGAAATTCTGACATTGTTCGCACTTGGTTTTGACAACATCGCTACCTTAGCGCTTTCTTAGTCAAGAGGGATAGTGGGACGAGAGAATTTGTAACATTAGGTCAGAAACCGGGTTTCTATGCAAAGAAACCCGGTTTCTTTGCGTAAGTCCTGAACATTTTAGATTTCAGATTTTAAAGAAAATATTAAATCTGAAATCTAAAATCTGCCATCGATTATGTTAGGCTCAAAGACATTAAATCGTCTGCCATATCGAAGTTAGCGGTGACGTTTTGCACGTCGTCGAGGTCTTCGAGAGCATCCATTAATTTTAAGAGCGATCGCGCTTGCAAGGGATCGGTAACTTCGACGGTATTGTTGGGTATCCAGCGCAATTCGGACTGCTTGACGGCAAAGCCTTTTTGTTTTAAACTTCGCTCCAAGCTTTCCAAATTTGCCACCGAGGTAAAAACTTCAGCCGCCGCTTCATCTTCGTCTTCTTCATCTGGGATTAATTCGTAAGACTGGGCGCCCGCTTCGAGGGAAGCTTCTAACAATTCATCTTCATCGACTGCACCAGCAATTAGCACCACGCCTTTTTGCTCAAACATCCACGATACGCAGCCTGTTTCCCCCAGATTACCGCCATTTTTGCTCAAAGCGGCGCGCAAGTCGGCGGCGGTGCGGTTACGATTATCTGTTAGTGCTTCGATGACAACGGCAACGCCGCCTGGACCGTAACCTTCGTAGCGAATGGCTTCCAGGCTATTGCCATCTGCGCCTAGTTTACCAGCACCTTTTGCGATCGCGCGTTCTATATTATCGTTGGGAATCCCCGCCGCCTTCGCCTTTTCAATTGCAGTCCGCAACTGAAAATTCCCTGCCGGGTCTGGGATACCCGTGCGCGCCGCAACTATAATCTCCCTAGAAATCTTCGTAAATACCTTGCCCTTGACGGCATCTACTCTTGCCTTCTGACGTTTGATATTAGCCCATTTACTGTGTCCAGCCATAGCAGAGAATGCTTAAAACTCTGTATTTAAACAAAATAAATATCATAACTCAAAAAATGGTAATTGGTAATGGCTAATGGGTAATGGCTAATGGCTCAAACCTTTCTCTCTCTTGCCAATTACCAATTACCAATTACCAATTACCAATTAGCAATTAGCAATTAGCAATTATCATTTACCTCCTGTAAACGTCACCCCGCGAATAAAGTAGCGGTTAAAAAAGGCATAAATTGCCAATGCAGGCAGGGTAAAAACCATCGATGCTGCCATAATATAGTTCCAATAACTGATGTACTGACCCTTAAAAGTATTTAAGCCCAAGGGTAAAGTAAACAGTTCCCGATCCGACAAAATAATTAACGGCATCATAAAATTGTTCCACGCACCCATAAAGATAAATATCGCTTGTGCGGCTAATGCTGGTTTGGCTAAAGGTAGCACCACTTGCAGAAAAGTTTCCCACCTACTTAAGCCATCTAATGCGGCAGCTTCTTCCAATTCCTTGGGAAAGTTAATAAAAAATTGCCGCATCATAAAAATAAACGTCGCATTCACCACATTTGGCACAATTAATCCTTGATAAGAATTGAGCCATCCCAGAGATTTTAAAATTAAAAAACTGGGAATCAGCGTTATTTGTCCGGGAACCATCAAAACCGCTAAAATCAGCAAAAACCACAGTTGATTTCCCGGAAACCGCATTCTAGCGAGAGCGTAACCTGCCATAGAGTTAAATAACAAATTGAACCCAGTAATGCAGGCGGCAACAAACGCACTATTGAACAGCCAGCGGATAAATAAAGGTTCTTGGATAAAAATCTTTTTATAGTTATCGAAGGTAAAATTTTCTGGGATAAAATTAGCGCCACCTGAGACAATTTCCGATAGGGGTTTGAACGAGGCAGAAAGCGCCCAAGCAAAGGGGAGAAAGGTTGCGATCGCATACCCCACCAAAACCACATACAGAATAACCTGTAACCACCAAAACCGCTTCATAGCAATTGCCTAGTTTAGATTTTACACTACTCGTTCCCAGGCTCCGGCCTGGGAACGCAATTCATGAGGCTCCGCCTCAATCTCACTCCTTAAAAAACTGCCTTTGAACCACCGTAGCCACCATAATCACCCCCGCCAACATCAAAGCCAAAGCCGCCGCATAACCCATATCCAAACTCTTAAAAGCATACTGATAAATCAACAAAACAACAGTCAAAGTCGAATTATTTGGTCCACCCGAACCCGCCGAAAAAATATAAGATTGGTCAAACAATTGAAACGTCCCAATCACCCCCATCACCATGATAAAAAACGTCACCGG
>DNGG01000499.1 GCA_003486675.1 Cyanobacteria bacterium UBA11372 | reverse complement strand
TCCATTTAAGTGGGATAAATATGTTGTGACGTGAATCAAATCATTAATTACTTGTTAAGATTGATTCAAAGCCTTGCTTTTTAGTTGTTCGATTGTTTCTAAATTAGGTATTTCCCCGCCAACGGTTTGTTCAAAGTCTCTGACGTTATCAATATTTTCAAAGTAATTTGGATTGGCAGCTAAAACTGCAAAGGCATAATTTTCGATACACTTTTTATCTAAAAATAATAACTCTGAAGATACTAGATTTGATATTGTTTCTGCGAACGAAATCACTATTTCTCCACGATCGTTAAGTAAACAGTTAGAGCGCAAAACAGCGTTAAGAATGTCATGTAATTTTGTCTTTGATATTCCTAGTGGTTCTGCCAGTTTTTCTGCTAAAATAACTTCGACTTGACTCAGGGTTATGGGTCGTTCTGGCTCAATCAATAAATCGATCAATTCGCTAATGACAGATTGTCGATATTCTGGTAGCGGTCTGAGATGTTTTTTGTTGAGAAATGTTAATAAACTACCTGGAGGAACGATCGCAAACTGGTTAACCTGTGGTGTTTCTTGGCTTTCTGGCAATCCCAAAGCAGCAGCGATCGCGGCAATTAACTGATTTTGATTAACGACAGTAATATTCCAAATATTAGTGTAATTTCTAGCCTGACTATCAGGGAGATCCAAAATAACCAGAAATGCCAAGCTTACGGGAACTCCTAGTTTTTGTCTGTGGCTCGAATATTTGAGTAAATAAGAGTTATATTCATCCCCGGACTTGCATTCTATCCAAAGAGGTTGACTTTCGACTAGAAACAGTAAATCTAACTCAAAGTCATCTGTATTGGCAAAAACCCCTCGCGGGTTGATTAGGAACTGATATTGAAGTCCATGGGATGAAAGTAGATCGCATACTTGCTGGTAAACAAATCGCTCAAACCACCCCCCATTGAAGAAGTTAATCATATCGCCCATTCTCTGAGGCGTTGCTACAATTACTTTTTGAGATGAAAAATAGTGATATTCAGATAAGAAGGATGAATTTTTCAATAAAGTGCCAAACTGAGCGCAATTGTTGATTTGTTCTTTACTTTTACCAGATAAATTTAATCGAAATCTTGTTCCGAATTGCAGATGGTATTTTATTTGTTTATAAAGGGGTTTAATGCTGGAATACCGCTCGCCCATAAAAATTGCTAATTTGTCGAATATATCATCCACTTCTTGGATATGGCGATATTTTTCTACATTAAAATTTCGGGCATTGAGCCAAGCAATTACCTCGGTAACACTGTCTGAATTTTGTTCGGAGATAACCTCCAGCGGCGGTGTTATTGTCAAGGCAGCTTCAAGAGAACCGTTTTCAGATCCAGGGGATTTTTTAGCGCCTGGAGACGGATTGAGCAAACTTGGCGACTGACATGGGAGTTGGTCAATTTGACCTTTTACAGAAACCATCAATTCTTCCAATTTAGCCAAAGAACTGACAACCTGTCTAAGTTGTAATTTTTCTTCTCTGGACTGATACTCTCGTCGCTTTGCTAGGATTGCTACTCCTGTAGACGCTCCTGCTATACTACCTGCCAAAACGATGGGAGCATTGTTAGCAGAAATGAAGAGTGTTGTGCCACCCACTATCAAGGTACTAAAACTTACCAGGAACCCATCGATTAGCCATTGTTTATTTTCCATTATTCAACCTCAGTAGTTGGGAAAAAGTAACCCTACTGCAACGGCAAGCAGTATGACCTTAAAAAGTAAGCAGCACCCTGAGTTTTGCGAGAGTCTAAGAGTCAATCAGTCTGGAGATCGCTATTAATCTAACAAATTTGATCGAGGATGGTTTCCAAGTCTAGGAAGCAATCCGCCGCTTTGCACAAAGTGACGCTGGTGCTAGAACGAAAACTAACGACTTCCACTCGTTTACCTCTGCTTTGGACAATCTTTACTGGAAAGACAAAATCGCCATCTCCGCTGACCAAAACAGCCGTATCGTAAGAATTGGCTAACTCTACCATGTGTAAAGACAATTCTACATCTAAATTGGCCTTTCTCGAACCATCCGCATGTTGCACCACTTCTTTGCTAAACACCTGATAGCCTTGGCGCTGCATCCATGACAAAAAACTCAATTGTTTCTTGTTGTTGGGTTCAAAACCCGTGTATAAAAAGACGCGGCAGGTAGCAGATTTAGCTTGAAGAATTGAGAGTAGTTGAGCATAATTAATCTTGATACCCAGCGATGATGCACCATAATAAAGATTGGCTGCATCAACAAAGATAGCGACTCGCTCATGTTGCTGCCGATGGCACGATTTAGTAGCAGATGAAGTTACTTGGGGACTAAGTGGAATCGTGCGACTGAAAGCTTCTGCTTGCAACATTTGCTGCACCTCTGCTATCTGCTGTTGTAGTTGGTCTAAATTGCGAGTACGATCCTGTAAATCCTCAGTACTAGCATCGAGATCGCCAAGCATCTGCTGTATCTCTTTTACCTGCTGTTCCAACTTGTTAATTTGGCCTATCTGCATCACTTTTTGCTGCTGCTGGACTTGATGCAGTTTTGAGATAATCAGCCTTAAATGCGTATTGGTTAAATACTTTTGTGGCGGGTGTTCTAACTGGGTTGATCCTTGTTTTTGTGTTGCGTCAGATTGCGGCGGAAAAGAAGCAGATTGTTGCAACAATTCGCAGCGCCGACGGTTATCTTCATTCATCAGCACCGCTGCGAGAGAAAGCGGTACGCTAACATAAGCAACTTGCCCAGTTATAGATGAAATTCCTGCTCCCACTACAGAACTAAATAGTAAAATCTGTTTGGCAATGTTTAATCGCTTGTGTTTGTCGTTCATGGGATTATCTCCAGTCTAAATGTAAGTTATTCGGCTTTTGTTGGCGAATATTCTCGATTGACTTGAAGTTTGTAGGTTGGGTTTCGTGCCTCAACCCAACCTACACATTAATTAGTAAAATTAATCGCTCCAAGTACGCGAGATCCTAGTAACTATGGAGTT
>DNGG01000312.1:6848-6979 GCA_003486675.1 Cyanobacteria bacterium UBA11372 | reverse complement strand
AAACCAATGGCTCGATACTGCATGGGTTCCGAAGGCGGCGGAATTGGCCCATGTCGCTGCTTGTCTTCTAAGCTGGGCGATGTGGCTTCAATTGCAGCTGCGGGGGTAGGTGCAGGGGTAGGCGCGGGGGT
>DNGG01000312.1:2950-6623 GCA_003486675.1 Cyanobacteria bacterium UBA11372 | reverse complement strand
TTCGGGGGTAGGTTCGGGGGTAGGTTCGGGGATAGGTTCGGGGGCGCTAGCTGCGGGGGCTTTTGCAGTTGGCGGCTCCTTGGGGCGACGAACGAGGGGTTCGGGGGTTTGAGCTTTGTTAGCTCCAGAAGATTGGGGGATTTTATTCGGAGGGGGACTCATAAACACTCCTTGCAGCGGAGACACATTTTTTTTGCTTGTGGTAGCAACTGGCAGGTTTTAGGGGCGGCTGAAAAATGCCCGGTTGTCGAGCCGGGATATTTTTGCGATCGCCCATACCAGTCACCAAGCCTTGCCCTGTATCTACTACTCTATTCGCTTTGGACTTGATAGGGGATTTACTCAAGCGGCGGAAAATCGCTGCTTCAAACAGCCCCTGCTACCAAAGGTTACTCCTGTTAGTGATAGCAGACTGATGGCTAAATCAGCCAGCCTCTTGTCATTTATGCAGCCACATCCGGCTTTTATCCGTAAAGTTTTGTCGGGTTTCACGTCTTGGGTGCGGTGCAAGGGTAGTCGATAATGGTATTGGCGTTCAATGTAATCCCGTGTCTGAAAAGCTCCGTCGCTGGTTAATTGCTGGGGTAATGGTTTTAGGTATTATCCCTTTTGTCTGGACTTCGATCGTTCCTCTGTTGGGCAGTGTCGAGACGGGGCAAACCTCTGCCCAGGAAACGGCAACACCGACACCAACCTCTACAACTCAACCCGTGCAAGTGTCCCCGGAGGCTAGGCAAGAAGAACTCAAACAAAGGCTTTTAGGTCAAGCGCGGGGTTATGAAGCTATATTGCAGAGCGAACCAGAAAATCAGACGGCTTTGCTGGCGCTGTTCGAGACGCGCAAAGAACTGGTGCAATTAGGTGCGGCGGATATTAAGCAGACGATAGAACCTTTAGAAAGACTGATCCGGCTCAATCCCAATGATATTGTGTTCCAGTTAGAGTTGGGCAGCATTTACGCCCAACAGCAACGTCTCGATTTGGCGATCGCTATCTACGATAATGCGACCAAACTCGACCCGCAAGACTATCGACCCCTTTTAGCTAAAGGCATCGTGCTGCAATTGCAAGGCAAAAAGGAAGAAGCTAAGCCTTTATTTAACCGCGCCACCGAAATCGCCCCCGTAGCCTTTAAAGAGCAAGTTCAGGCTCAAATCCAGCAAATTGAAATCCTCACTTCCGCACCGAAGGCTTCTCCCGCCCCAGGACAACCAGTGGCACCCGCTCCGGCTGCCACCCCCAACAGCAACGTCCAAACCCAACCCGTGGCACCTGCTCCGGCTGCTGCGCCCAAGCGCGAAACTCCAACACCACCCGTGGCACCCACTCCCGCCGCCACGCCCCAGAGCGACGCCCAAACCCAACCCGTTGCACCCACTCCCGCAACCACCCCTGAAAATAACTTGACAAATCCGACTACTGGTGATAAAGAAACTCAGAATCCATAAGAGCGTGCAGGTGGGCAGGTGGGCAGAAGTGCTCCAGGAGTATTTAAACGTACATTCTCCTGTGGCTCACCCGCTCACCCGCTCACCCGCTCACCTGCTCACCTGCTCACCTGCTCAGTTTTCCCCATTAGCATTGATAATGAATGTCGTGAGAGTTCAACGCAGTCCTGTGTCCCGAAAACGCGATCGCAAAAGGTTTGGCGAAGCCAAGCAACGCCGGTTAATTACTACGGGGTTGATCCTCGTCTGCATCGTCGTTGGTGGATTTTTCCTGGGGAGATCAACCCTATCACCCCTGTTTGGTAGTATCTTCAAACCACAACCCGCCGGACAGAATGCCGCAACGCCTGTGGTAGACTCAACTACCGCAGCGAAGCAAACCGAACTGGAAACTCAGGCTAAAGGTTTCGAGGCGGTTTTGCAGCGTCAACCAGAAGATCGAACTGCGCTGACAGAATTGGTCAATACAAGGATAGAACTAGCTCGTATCGGTGCGGGTAACCTTCAAGATACGATAGAACCTCTGGAAAAACTGGCGAAGCTCAATCCTAATGACAATCAGTACTCGATTCTGTTAGCCCAAACTAAGCAGCATACTGGAGATTTGGAAGGAGCAGCAACGGTTTATCGCTCGATGTTAGAAGCTAAACCGGGCAATATCGAGGCGATGGAAGGACTCGTAACCTTGCTAATGGCACAAAAACGCCCGGAAGCCGCAATTGCTTTGCTACAAGATACTCTCGATACTGCGCCCAACCTGAATAAAATTCAGCCAAAGACGGTGGATGAAACTTCTGTAAAATTGCTGTTGGCTAGCGTTTACGCCGAGCAGCAGCGCTATAACGAAGCGATCGCGATCTACGACGATACGATTAAAACGAATAAAGATGATTTTCGCCCGCTGTGGGGTAAGGGGGCTATCCTGCAATTGCAGGGCAAAACCGATGAAGCGAAGTCTTTGTTTAACGCTGCTACTGAGTTAGCACCCGCTAAGTATAAAGATCAAATTAAGGCCAAGGTTAAGCAGCTAGCAGAGGAAACACCACCACCGGATAATTCTGCTGATGAATCTTCCCCAGATGATGGCGAGTCTGCTTCTCCTTGAAATTGGTAATGGGTAATGGGTAATGGGTAATAGTCAAAAGTAGGGGCGGGTTTTACGCAAAGAAACCGGGTACAAGCTGAAAAATCGTCACTTGGAAACTAGAGATTTACGAAAAAACTAAGGTGATGGCAACAAGAAACCGGGTACAAGCTGAAAAATTGTTGAGCAAGGAAAGAGATCTATGAAGAAACAAAGGTGACGATCTGTTTAAACGCGCCCCTACTGCCAATTAGCAATTACCAATTACCAATTACCCATTACCAATAGCAGCAACGGCGGCGAAAATTAAAAACAGCAATCCTCCTAATGCGGTTATCGTTCGTTCGGAGATGTGTTGGGCAATTAGGCGTCCCCCGAGGACGGCGATCGCTGCACAAATTCCATGTCCTAAAATTGCCCCCGCTGTCACTCCAATCGGATTATTCCCAGCGGCTAAGGTAATCGTGGCAAATTGCGTGCGATCGCCCCATTCTGCCATAAAGGTCATGAGAAATGTTTGCACTAATACCGCCAGCGGGGTAATTTTCCGCCCCAGCTTCGCCTGTGCTTGATCGACGGTTACCATTGCTTCTTTGGCTTCATCACACCCGGAATCAGCAGGCATTTGACTGGCGTCGTACAATAACTTTAAGCCAAAGCCAATAAACAAAGCAATTTCGGCGTAATTGACATAGTGCTGAGGTAGCAAAGATGCGGCTTTTCCCACTAGAACGGATAAAATTGTCATCGCTGCTAGGGCTGCGATCGCGCCGATAAATACCAATCGCCGCGAGTGGCGCATCGATAAAACAACGGCAATAAAAAAGGTTTTATCGCCTAATTCCGAAACTGTAATTAGTAATAAACCGGCGGTAAAAGCTGTTAACACTTTCTCAAACTCCTCAGAATTTTTTCGCGAACTGCTGATCTGAGTCGAGCTTGATGAAAGCGGCAAAACTTCACCAAGCTCACATCAGATTGATGTATGACATCAATGTGAACTTAGTGAAGGTCTCGCTCCCAAGCGTTTAAGATTTAAAACTTGTCAACTGAACCAGGCTCGTCGCCAGCATGTTGATTCAGATGGGCTAGTTGAGTTTTAACTAGCAGCTACTCCCCTTCTTTTATAGGTAATTATACA
>DNGG01000312.1:0-2836 GCA_003486675.1 Cyanobacteria bacterium UBA11372 | reverse complement strand
GAACCAGGCTCGTCGCCAGCATGTTGATTCAGATGGGCTAGTTGAGTTTTAACTAGCAGCTACTCCCCTTCTTTTATAGGTAATTATACACGAATCTTAGGGAAGATGACAAGACTATTTTTTATCATTATTTATTCATTTTTACTATTTATTCTGAGAGGGTGACGCGGACTAAATTGCCCGTAGTGGTAGCAACGATGTAGCTGCGATCGCTGGCGACGATTGTGGTAGGATTCCCCAATCCAGCGTCGAGAAAATTCACCAGTGGGGACTCTGTTCCATCTGGACTCACCCGGATTAACCATCCCAGATTGGTTGTGACAACGCAATTGTCTCCGTCAAGGGCGACGCCCAGGGGGATACCGAATCCGGCTTGCACGAGGTTTGCGATCGCGCTAACCTTACCTGCGGGCGAGATTTGCAGCAGATTCCCATCTTCTTGCGTCACGATGACGCGATCTGCACTGGCGGCAATTCCAAAAGGGGAACTCAAAAGCGACGCCAGTTGGGAAACTCTGCCAGAGGGCGTCACCCGTATTACTATCCCAGCAGAACTTACAACATCCGTAGAAATCGCCACGAGATAGTAAGGATAGTAACCGAGGCGGGCCGCGATTCCCAAAGGCTCGCCGAATGGCTCTACAAACGGGGACAGATCGGCGATCGATGAAATCTTGCCCTCTGGGGTCACTTGTATTAAAAAGTACCCTGATTCCTGGGCTGAAACCGCTACGCCAATTGTGCCGCCAATGTTAACCACACCAGTGGGAATGCCATAGTCGAACAAATTCACCCATCGGGTGAGAGTGCCATCCAAACCGATCCGCAGCAAGTCGCCCTCCAAGGTGGCGACAACAAATTCATCGTTACTGACGGTTATGCCTTGGAAGTTCAGGAGTTTTAACCCTGAAGCGATGATTGATACGTTGAGTGCCATTAAATTAGGGGGAAAGGTTAACCTTGTGCATATCGATTTTCTTTTGGTTCAGGGATGTAGGGACACGGCATCCGAGATCTTTTGGCAAATAGAGATAAGTTTAATCTGCCGTGTCCCTGCTTTCGGTTCGGGGATGTAGGGACACGGCATCCGAGATCTTTTGGCAAATAGAGATAAGTTTAACCTGCCGTGTCCCGGCGCTGTTTGATCGCCTTTCCGAGAGCGATCGCCTCCAATCCCCAAAAGCTACGATTAAAAACACCCCCTCAAAGCCACAAACGGCAATGGTACAACAACTTCCACCCCAAACTGCAAAAGAAATCATCTACCCCGATAGCGACGGACAACCAATGTCAGACAATACAAAACAATTTCGCTGGATTGTCACGATTAAAGAGAATCTAGAAATCTTGTTTGCCAACGTCGATAATGTCTTTGTCGCCGGGGATTTGCTGTGGTATCCCGTCGAAGGAAATAATAAAATCCGCACTGCACCCGATGTCATGGTTGTGTTTGGCAGACCAAAAGGCGATCGCGGTTCCTACAAACAATGGGAAGAAGAGAATGTTATTCCCCAAGTCGTCTTTGAAATTCTCTCCCCAGGAAATCGGCAAGAAGAGATGACCAAAAAGGCCATCTTTTATCAAGTCTATGGAGTAGAAGAATATTACATTTATGACCCAGAGGATATAAAATTAACTGGCTTGATTCGTTCTGGGAATTTGTTAGAACCAGTTGATGAGATGAATGGTTGGGTGAGTCCTCGGCTAGGAATTCGATTTGAACTTAAAGAAGATACTCTAGAAATTTATCGCCCTGATGGACAAAAGTTTCTCACCTCTGTTGAACTCGATCAACTGCGGGAAGAGGAACGTCAGCGTGCCGAAGAGGAACGTCAGCGTGCCGAAGAGGAACGTCAACGTGCAGACAATGCGATCGCTCAACTAGAACAAGAACAACAGCGCTATCAAGCTTTGATCGAAAGATTGCGCGATCGCGGCATCGACCCCGACCAATTGTAATCTTTCTCACCTAACAAAACAGGGACGGGCTTTTCGGCGCATCCCACAAAACCAGCAAAATTATTGTGGGGTGGGCGTCTCGCCCGCCAGAGCCAAAGACACATCAATGTGCCAATTAATACTTACTTTCCGGCGGCTCAAACATAGTGGAAGAATGTCAGCGGGCAGACAATGCGATCGCTCAACTAGAACAAGAACAACAGCGCTATCAAGCTTTGCTCGAAAGATTGCGCGTTCGCGAAGCGTGCCGGAGGCATATCGCGAAGCGTGCCGGAGGCATATCGCGGCATCGACCCCGAACAACTGTAATATGCCGATGAGTTTGCCAAACTCGCCGACGAGACAAAAACACTCGGCGATGAGTTTCCCAGACTCGCCCAGGAGTCTTTCCTACTCGCCTATGAATCTTTGATACTCGCGGCGGACTTAATTTGCTTGTTAAATCAACGACGCCGATAGATTGAGGCGATAGGTAGTGTCGCCGCTGTATTGATAAACTTGGAAATAGTAGTCTCCGGCATCCAAGCTGGCGGTAATAAATTCCGGTGCGGTGTAACCATTCATCGAACGAGCGATCGTCTCGCCTGGATCGACAATCTGATTGTTGTTAAAATCTTTAATCAGTCGGACATCGGCATCCGCACTTAGTCCGGTGAGAGCTGCCCTGAATGTGGCATCGTAATCGACGCGGAAGTGATAGACATCAGCGGTGTCCCCATTGCCGATTAAGTCATCGAAGGTTTTGCTACCTACGCCCGTCAAACCTAGAAGATCGCCAACTTCGATTTCTTTGGGTAGCAAGTTACTAGGTGAAATTGTACCAGGCCCAGGTGGCGTAGCAGATAAAAGCAGCTTTTGACATACTCCCCAGCCGTCA
>DNGG01000631.1:3232-3363 GCA_003486675.1 Cyanobacteria bacterium UBA11372 | reverse complement strand
GAATTGATGGAAACTTTTAGAGAAGGAGAGGAACAACGCAGTCTTAAAGTAGCCGAGTCTTTACTTTTTGTCGGACGCAACGGTATAGGATTGCAAAAGCGACGCCCTTATTCTTGTTTGCGAATCGACGT
>DNGG01000631.1:2684-2986 GCA_003486675.1 Cyanobacteria bacterium UBA11372 | reverse complement strand
CCTAAGTTTGTTGTCCGACCTTTCATAGCCGAATTATCTCAAAGAAAGTGGAGCGATCGCCAACTCGATCCCTTTACTATTTTAAATACCTCCCCCAATCCCATCCGCTGATATCGTGTCCGCAGGCGTTGGGTAGCATTAGGCTAGCGGGTGAGCAGGTGAGCAGGTGGGCAGGTGGGAAGAAAAAAACAGCTTTTCGCACAACTGGGATCTTGCACCACGATCAACAAGCCTTGAAACCCTTGTTTCTTGACGAAAAATCTAAGCTTTCAAGTTGAGCTATTTGCTCCAAACCCGGTTTT
>DNGG01000631.1:0-2473 GCA_003486675.1 Cyanobacteria bacterium UBA11372 | reverse complement strand
TATTTGCTCCAAACCCGGTTTTTAGCCCTTACAGCGGATTGCAAGTCGATGAGGGAAAGCGTTATCGCGAAAGTTTGTGTAGCGGCACCCTTAAGGGTGCCCGCACACCGCTGTGGGTGTACCTCATACGGCTGCAATTCGCTATAAGCACATACCCACGAGGCCATAAACCGGGTGTAGGGGCTTTTTCCCAATTACCAATTACCAATTACCAATTACCAATTACCAAGCAAACGGAGATGATATAACTCGCTCATGCCGCTTCTTGAGTTGCTGCTTGGGTTAGCTCGAAGATAATGTCAAGGCGAAAGTTTTCTACTAAATCGATTAAAGCTACCTTTAAAGCTTCCTGGGATTTGGGGATTTGATCGAGCAGTGCGAGAATCATTTCATCTTGACAGGTTTCTGCTGCTTCGTTGAGCTGAGCGATCCATTCTTTTGGCATCACAGCTAAAGCTTCAGGGGTGAGTTGCTCAATGATTTCTCCCCCGGAAGAAGTTGGTTGCGCTTGGGCTTGATAAGTATATAATACGCCCAAATGAGCGGCAATTTTTTCAAACAGTAGGTTTTCTTGGAACGGTTTGCTAATAAAATCATCACAGCCTGCTTTTACAATAGCTTCTCGCTGGGCCTCAAACACGCTGGCGGTTAAGGCAATAATCGTAGTTTCCTTGCCATTTGGTGCTTGCTTAATCAATCTTGTTGCCTCAAAACCATCCATCACCGGCATCCGAATATCCATCAAAATTAGATGAGGTTGCCAACTCTTCCATAAATCAACGGCTTCTTGTCCGTTAACAGCTTCTGCTACCTGAAATCCTACTGAGGTCAATAGTTTTACCAGTAAAAGCCGATTGGTTAAATTATCTTCTACGACCAGAATGCGACATTTTCTTTGGTTTGGTGCTAATTCAATTATCCGTCCGGTTGTTTGTTCAATCTTAATATCAGTTGATTGAGCCAGCTTCACCGGAATATCAAATTTAAAAGTAGAACCTTTACCCAGTTGAGTGTTAACTGTGAGTTCTCCCCCCATCAGTTGGACGAATTTGCGACTGATGGGTAAACCTAAACCCGTGCCTTCGTTATATCTCCGACTGCTGGTGCTTTGGATAAAAGGAAGGAACAAAATTTCTATTTCTTCTGGGTGAATACCGGGGCCTGTGTCTTCTATTTCAAAGACTAATTGATAATCGGTTGTGCGTAATTGTTTCTGTTGCACCAACTCGGCTTTGATTCGCAATGTCACTTGACCCGATTCGGTAAATTTAATCGCATTATCTAGCAAATTTATTAAAACTTGACGTAATTTTACCTCGTCGGTTTGCACGTATTGAGGAAGAACTTCCTCGCATTCAGTTAAGAGTTGCAAGCCTTTTGATGTGGCTCGGATGCAGAACATTTCTTCCATACTCGCAAGCAGGCGATGCAAATCGAAGCTGGTTTCGGTGAATTTAATTTTGCCTGCTTCGATTTTGGACATATCTAAAATATCGTTGATCAATCCCAGCAAATGTTCGCCAGAATTCATAATAATATTGAGATATTCCCGGTCTTGAGTTGATAGGGAAGAATTGCGTTGCATCACTTGGGCAAAGCCTAAAATGGCATTGAGCGGCGTTCTCAATTCGTGGCTCATATTTGCCAGGAATTCGCTTTTGGCGTGATTGGCAACTTCGGCGGCTTCTTTGGCTTGTTGCAGTGCTTCTTCTACTTGCTTGCGATCGCTTATATCTATCGCCGTGCCAAATAACTTGACAACTTCTCCCGCTTGGTTTAAAATTGCTTCTCCCCTCGCTCCCAAGTAGCGGATTTCACCGGAGGGACGAAAAAAGCGAAAATCGATGTCGTAGGGAATGCCCGAGGCGATCGCTCGGGTTACATGCCATTCAAACATCTCTCGGTCATCGGGATAAATTTTTTCTAAAAGTTCGGCGTAAGTTGGCTCAGAGCCGTTGGGATCTAAACCAAAAATGCGGAAAAGTTCCTCGGACCAAGTAAACTTTTGGGAGAGGAAGTTATATTCCCAATTACCCATATGGGCAAGTCTTTGAGCGGCTGCCAAATTCGCTTCGGAAGTGCGGAGTTTTTCTTCGGCAATTTTGCGATCGGTAATATCTTCAGAAATCCCCAACAAATACTGCGGTTTTCCATTCGCGTCCCTAATTCCTATTTTTTTGGTATGCAGTATTCTTTGGCCTTGATTTTTAGTTTGAATCGGTTCTTCTGGAATATCTAAAACTTCTTCACTCGCCAACACTTCCCGGTCTTTTTCCACGAAAAAATCTGCTTCTTCCGGCGGGAAAAAATCATAGTCATTTTTGCCAATTAGCTCTTGGCGATCATAACCCAATAGCTCTTCACCGGCTTTGTTAAAGCTGACAAATCTCAAGTGTTCTGCATCTTTAACAAAAATCATGTTCGGGATATTTTCTACGATCGAGTCAACGAAAGCTCTCGCCGATTGCATCTC
>DNGG01000412.1 GCA_003486675.1 Cyanobacteria bacterium UBA11372 | reverse complement strand
AGGAAAAATCTTTGAAGTTTTGTCTTGTCTAAAAAGCCTGAATTGTTAGCCATAAAAATATCTAATTTTTGACTTAGCCTTTATTAAAATTACCTCACTGGCACCTCCCTAAAATCTGTCTACAGTAACAATCGAATATTGTAAAATTGTATTAACAATACTCAATGCAGATGTGAAAGGTTAGGCGCAATCAATAAGCGCCAATATGCTGCCTTACTAGGAGATGATTGTTGATCTACAAGGCTGATTTAATTTTATCGCTTGGGGATTAAAGCAGTCTACCTACATGCAACATTTTTGCAAAAATTTTGCGATCGCTCCCAATTTCTAGCCGTTAAATTTTTTAAAGACCAGGGTAACATTGTGTCCGCCGAAACCAAAGGAATTAGAAAGGGCAACTTCAACTGGTTGAGTGCGGCTGATTTTGGGAACGTAATCTAGATCGCAAGCTGAATCGGGATTATCTAAATTTATTGTCGGTGGAATTGTGTCTGTATTTACACTCATTACTGTTGCGATCGCTTCGATTCCTCCCGAACCGCCTAACAGATGTCCGGTCATAGATTTGGTCGAACTAATGGCGATTTGATACGCATGTTGTCCTAAAGCTTGTTTGATTGCTAAGGTTTCGTTAACATCGTTAGCGGGTGTGCTGGTGCCGTGAGCGTTGATATAACTTACTCGCTCGGGAAATAAATTGGCATCTTTTAATGCTAGTGCGATCGCTTTGGTAGCGCCAAGTCCTCCAGGTACGGGAGCCGTCATATGATAGGCATCAGAAGTGAGAGCATAACCGACAATTTCGGCGTAGATATGAGCGTGGCGATTGAGTGCATGTTCTAGTTCTTCTAATATTAGAATTCCTGCGCCTTCTCCCATGACAAACCCATCGCGATCGCGGTCAAAAGGACGACTGGCACGAGTTGGTTCTTCGTTGCGAGTTGATAATGCTTTAGCAACTGAAAATCCAGTAATTCCAATCGGGGTAATTGCTGCTTCTGTTCCGCCGCAAATTGTAGCGATCGCATCTCCTCGTTGAATTAATCTAAACGCTTCTCCGATCGCATTCGATCCGGCAGCGCAAGCAGTAACGGTACAAGAATTAGGGCCTTTTGCGCCTGTATAAATCGCTGTCAGTCCAGAAGCCATATTAGCAATCATCATCGGCACCATAAACGGACTACAGCGCTCTGGGCCGCGATTGAGGTAAACTTCTTCTTGGTCTTCCATGACTTTAAGACCGCCTACACCACTGCCAATTAATACACCAATTTCAGTGGCATTGCGGTCATTAATTTCTAGTTTGGCGTCTGCGATCGCTTGCAAACTTGCACAAACTCCAAATTGAGCAAACCGATCCATTCTTTTAATATCTTTGCGATTTAAATAATCGCTTGGATCAAAACCTTTGACTTCTCCGGCAATTTGACAAGGCAAACAACTTGCATCAAATAAAGTAATTGACCCGATGCCGCTGCGTCCCTCAATCAATCCCTGCCAGTATTTTGTGACTGTATTTCCTAGAGGGTTAATGGTTCCCAAACCTGTAACCACGACTCGCTTTAATTTAAATGACATTGGAGTTTACTCCCGTTTTACTTAGCCTGATTGATTCTTCATTCTCCTCACTCACACCCATTAGTTGCTGATAGAAACGATCCAGATTTTCACATCCTTGATCAAGCGAGAATTGCCTGGAATCTTCCAAGGCTTCCTGAATCAGATCTGTATTGTTATTTAATAGCACTTTTTCAATGCAATTGGCTAATCCTTCCACATCATTAGGTGGGACGAGATAGCCATTTATACCATCGAGTATATACTCAGATACTGCACCGCTCTCGACGGTTAAAACTGGAATTCCTGAAGCGATCGCTTCTACCACAGTTCGCCCAAATGTTTCGTAAGGAGAAGGGCTACAAAATAGATCGCAGGATGCTAATAAATTGGCTTTCATTTCTCCTAGAATAAAGCCAGTAAAGTGGATGTGAGGCACTTTTTTGGCAAGACGTTTCAAGCGATCTACGACCTCAACTGGGCCATCTCCAGCTATTATTAAAGAACAATTGGGTTGTCGGCATTTTAATTTTGTAAAGGCTTCGAGCAGTAAATCAACTCGTTTCTCGAAGCCAAGGCGACCCAAGAACAGCAAAACTTTGTGATGTTTTTCTTCGGCAGTTAACCAAGGTTCTAACCATTTACGATTGCGACGATTGGGACTATAAGTAGAAACATCAATTCCTAAAAATGGGATGGTTTTGATGTTAGGAATACCTAATTCTTTACAACTTTGGCTGGCGGAGGTGCTGGCGCAGATGGTTGTATCGATTTGACGATATAAATAACTGGCTAATTGAGAACTACGGGCAAGATTTCGCAACCATTGCCAACCGGGATAAGCGGCTGAGAAGTTGTACAGATCGGTATGGTATTCGGCTATGTAAGGAATTCGATGTTTTTTGGCATAGCGCAGACCTGGTAATTGCCAAGTTCCTAGTAAGAAAAAGCGTTCTACATCGGTGACGATAATTAGATCGGGATGATAATATTGTAGCTTTTTCCGAATGTAGCTGGCGGCGATAAATTTGGGAACGTGGGTGAATTTATAAGGCAGCCAAGGTTTTGAGGGATAGCGTTCGATAATTAAGTTTTCGTTTTGATGTCGCATCCATATAGGCTCTGATTTCAGTTGCCAATCTGGCGCAAATACTACTACGCGATAGTTGCCTTGTTTGGCAAACCATTGGGCGCGTTCCCAATTAAAATGTGAAACACCGCTGACATCAGGAGGGAAGCCAGTTACTAGAAAAGCTAAGGTGTAAGTTTGATTAGTTTTCATCATCGATCTTGAATGATTTGAACCGCAGAGACGCAGAGGAAGAGAGGAGGAGAGGAGTATGTTGTTGCGTATGTTGTTGCGCTTTAGCGCTTGTATGCTATAAGAGCGCTAAAGCGCAACAACGTACCTGAGTGCAAGTAACTAGCAGCTTGCCTTAATACCTATTTGTGGAGTATCTAAGAAACTGCTTTGAATGAAGTGGGAGAAATAGGTATTGAGCAATTTAGAGTCTACGGGAGGGCAGATAATAGATGTACCTGCTAAACTCGCAACTGTTTGCTGGCAATTAAGTTTAACTCTTCTTTGCCCTAATTCTGCAAAGGTGAGTTGTTCTTTAGACCATCTTCGCAGGAAGAAGGGTAACAAGCCGTTTAAAGCATTGTCTTTAGAACCGAGGGTTTCGATTAGTTCGGCTTCCCATGCTTTATAGGAAATCTGTCGCACTGGATAGCCAAATTGATCGATCCAATTTGCTACTTGGTTCCAACTGGAATAATGAGGATTGTTTAAGTGGAATGCTTTTCCTAATGACTCCTGTTGTTGGGATAGGTAAACAATGGCTTGGCTAACATAGTCTACAGGAACGATTGTAATACCGCAATTCATATTAGGCATACTTCCCATTTGAATGCAGCCTTTAAGAAATCGGCAGGTAAAATCATCTGTATTCCAGAATCCTGTACGGCTATCTCCTGCTATTAAGGGTGGTCTGTAAATAGAAACTGGCAGCCCTCGGGTGCGGGCGATGGTGACTAATTTTTCTGCTACCCATTTGGTTTGGGTATAACCAAGGTCTATGCCCTCGGTATGAATAATTGGCTCGGATTCTGTTACTTCTCGATCGTAATAACCCGATGAATCAAAAACTGCATCGGTTGAAACATAATGGAGAGGTTTTACTTTGAATTTGCAGGCTAATCTGAGAATTTCCTGCGTACCTAAAACGTTGGTTGGTTTTAATGCCGAGTAAGGATAGACAAAGTTTAAAACGGCCCCATTGTGATAAATAACATCAATTTCACGAGCCAATTTGTCAAACTTTTCGGCTGATAGTCCCAATTTTGGTTGAGATAAGTTACCGAGAATTGGAATAATCCTATAACTGCGTTCTTCCTCCCAAAGGCTGTAAGATTTGAGGTTGTTTTGGATTTTCATCTTGCCCGATTCGGCATCCTCTGCCCGAACTAGGCAATAAATATCCGCTTCAGTTTGATGCAACAGTTCTTTGAGTAAAAAGGCTCCTAAAAATCCGGTTGCACCTGTTAAAAGAATTGAATTGATTGGCGCTGTTTCGGTATAAGCAGTCTCAGGATAAATCGAATCGTCTAAAACTGCTTCTTGATGGATATCCAAGACATTCGCTGTTACCTCTAAAGTGGAATTATCGGGGTTAAATTGCTTCAGCAATAGCATTGCCAGCGCGTCGATACTAGAAGCTTGCAAAAAATCGGCAATGGGTAATTCTACTTGTAATTTAGACTGGATTGAATTGACCAGTTCAATGGCTATAATCGAATCCATACCCAGGTCAAAAAGACCTTGTTGCGGGTCGGGTAATTGAGATAATTTCAGCGATCTTGCAACTTCGTCTTGCAGGAAAGCAATCAAAATAGAATGGCGTTTCGCTACGGTTGCCGCTTCTAATTGTTGTAAAACTTCTGACCTTTGATTTGATGGTTGATCGATTGTTTTTTGCGGTTGTGCGTTAATTTGTTCTAGGAGCGATCGCTTACCCCTACTTTCATACAATCCTTTAAACAAACTCCAGTCAATATTGGCGACAGTTGTTTGCACGCAGTTGGTTCCCAACAGGTATTCTAGAGATGCGATCGCTTGCGTTGGTGGCAATGCTTCAATCCCCATTCTAGACATCCATGTTTGAAATTCTTCTACTGCCATACCGCCGCCAGCCCAAGGCCCCCAATTAATACTTAAAGCAGGCAATCCGAGTTTTTGGCGGTAATCGGCTAACAAATCTAGAAAATAATTTGCTGCCGCATAATGGGCTTGTCCTTTAGAACCCCAAACCGCAGAAATTGAAGAGAAATTAACAAAAAAGTCTAACTTTATTTCCTGGGTAAGTTGATGCAGAATCCAACTTCCTATTACTTTGGGACGCAGTACAGAGTCTAGGGTAGTAGGGGTTATTTGTGCGATCGCATCATATCCAGGAACGCCCGCTGCGTGTACAATTCCTCGCAGAGGTGGCATCGATATTTTAATTTGCTCCAACACCCCACGCATGTCGGTTTCATTAGCCACATCGGCTTGAGCCACAAAAATTTTAGCCCCCAATTCTTCCATGCAGCTAAGAGTTTTTTGCACCTGTTCAGAAGCCCCGCGACGCCCAATCAACACCAATTTTTTGGCTCCCTTTTCCACCATCCACTGAGCAACTGTTAGTCCTAAAGCTCCCAAACCTCCAGTAATTAAATAAGTACCATCTGGTTGGAAGGTTAATTTTTGAGACTCTGGCAACTGCTTCCTGACTAAACGGGCGACGTAACGCTTTCCATCCCGAAAAGCAAGATAATCTTCCCCTTCAGAATCTACAATTTCGGCTAATAACTTTGTTGCTTCATCCTCAGTTAGTTGATTGTCTAAATCGAGCATTCCTCCCCACAATTCGAGATACTCCAAAGCCACAACTTTAGCCAATCCCCACAAAGTAGCTTGAGCCAAGTTAGGCAGCGAAGAACCAACGGGTACTGCACCCTGGCTTACCAACCATAACCGAGGCGAAACTTGCGAGTCGGCAATATTTTTACCCAGTTTATGGATTAAATAAAGAACGCTACCAACTCCCAGAATTTGGCCTTGTTCCAGCGCGGAAACATTTAACTCACCTATCGATTTCGCATCTAAACTCCACAGGTGAACGATTCCCTGTAAAGGTTGAGCAAGATTTGCTAAAGCTTCGTGAAATAAACGCTCAAAGTCTGCGGGAGAAAAAGGTTTAATGCTCCAAGTTCCAGTTTCTTGATTTTGATAGCTGTCCCCAGCATAAACCAGAATGCAGTTATTACCTCTTGCTTGCAAAACTTTAGCTAAAGTTTTTCCAAAACCTCCCTTGTCAGCAAAAATTAGCCAACTACCTCGGTTATCAAACTCGTTATTTGTCATGTTACGCGGTTTGGGCTGCCATTCTATTTCATAGAGCCAATCTTTAATCGTGGCTACCGTTTGTTGTTGTTGATTTTGCTCAACTAATAAGTCCAGCAACTTAGGCAGCAATCTCAACTCATCTTCTGAGAGTTTGGCTGTAGTTTCCAACTGCTGAATTAGCTGTCGCGTATCTGCTTGATTCAGAAGGTTAAAAGGATTATCTACTTTTAAATGACCGTTTTCCGGCAACTTCGCCCAATAGCGCTGTCGTTGAAACGGATAAGTTGGCAGTTGCACGCGGCGACGGGGATAATCTTGATCGAAGCCAGACCAGTCTACAGGGACTCCACGCACATATAGCGTCGCCAAACTGTGCAGCATTTGTTG
>DNGG01000414.1:11225-15659 GCA_003486675.1 Cyanobacteria bacterium UBA11372 | reverse complement strand
GAAGAATTAGCGCAACTCAACCAAGAATTAGAAGATACTAATCGGGGAGTAATCGCGCTTTATGCCGAGTTAAACGATAAAGCTGAATCCCTCAAACGCGCCAGCGAACTCAAAAGCCGCTTTCTTTCTAATATGAGTCACGAGTTTCGCACGCCGCTGAATGCAATTCTAAGTCTTTCCGATATGTTGTTAAATCATCTGGATGGCGATTTGACAGCAGAACAAGAAAAGCAGGTAACCTTTATTCGCAAGTCCGCAGCTTCGCTGACTGACTTAGTTAATGACTTGCTAGATTTGGCAAAAGTCGAAGCTGGAAAAGTCGATGTTCGCGTCACAGCTTTTGAAGTGACGGATTTGTTTAGCGCCTTGCGAGGAATGCTGCGCCCTCTGCTAAATAATAACGACGTTGCTTTAATTTTTGAAGAACCCAGCGGCATTCCAACACTTAAAACCGATGAAGGAAAAGTTTCTCAAATTATGCGTAATTTTATCTCTAATGCGCTTAAATATACCGAAAAAGGAGAAGTGCGAGTGACTGCTAAAATGGGGGCGAACCAAACCGTTATTTTTTCCGTCGCAGATACCGGGATTGGCATTGCACCTGAAAACCAAAGCCGTATTTTTGAAGAATTCGTTCAAGTCAATCATCCCCTGCAAAAACGGGTGAAAGGAACCGGGTTAGGACTACCCTTGTGTAAAAAACTATCCGAGTTGCTCGGAGGTAGGGTGGAAATCCAAAGTACGCTGGGGGTTGGTTCTACATTCTCCGTTACATTGCCGGTTGTTTATCAGAATTTTGGATTGGCAGTTTTCGATGCTGTATCCAGTAATAACGGTGAAAATCAGGATTTTGTCGAAAATGATAGAGGAATTAACATTCCAAACTCCAAAACCCAAAATATACAATATCCATCCCAGAATCTGACAAAAATTTTAATAATTGATGATGAGGAAGTGTCTCGTTATACAATTAAAAGTTGGCTGGCGGCTCTACCCTGTACTGCGATCGAAGCCACCGATGGTTACGAGGGGTTGTATCGAGCGCGTACCGAACAGCCGCAGGCAATTTTGCTGGATTTGCTCATGCCTGGGTTAACTGGATTCACCGTTTTAGAGCAGTTGAAATCCGATGCGGCAACCTCTGCAATTCCAGTAATTATCGTCACCTCGAAGCGCTTGGAGGCTTTTGAAGACGAACAGCTGGCAGCAAAAGCAGTGGCGATTATTTCTAAAGAAAGCAACTCGCGGGAGGAAGCGATCGCTCAAATCCGAGCCGCATTATTAAAAGCTGGATTAAATCTTTTTTAAACATGGGGATGAAACATGGACGACGAACTAAAACAATCGCGAATCATCCTAGTTGTAGACGATGATGACGCCAATCGCTACGTCGTTTCCCGCATTCTGCGTCAGGCTGGCTTCCTGATCAAGGAAGCAGCAACGGGTACTGATGCTTTGCAATTGGCAACCGAGCAACCAGATTTGATAATTTTAGATATTAAACTGCCCGATATTAACGGGTTTGAAGTGTGTCAGCAACTCAAAGCAGAACCAGCTACCAGTTTAATTCCCGTCTTGCATCTTTCCGCGTTTAAAGTCAGCGCTGCGGATAAAGTCCACGGGTTAGACAGCGGCGCCGATGGCTACTTAACCCATCCGGTGAACCCACTGGAATTAATTGCTACAGTCAAAGCCCTGTTACGCATCCGCCAGACTGAAAAACAATTACAGCAAAGCGAAGAAAAATTCCGCGCTATTTTTAATCAGACATTTCAGCATATTGGAATAATGGAACCAATTGGTTCCATTATTGAAGTCAATCAGTCGGCATTAGATTTTGCTGGACAAAAGCTAGAAGATGTGGTGGGGCGTTTGTTGTGGGAAATGCCTTGGTTTTCTGCCTCGCCCGTATCCGTAACGTCAACGCAACAGCAGTTGCAAAATGCGATCGCATTAGCCGCGATAGGTGAGTTTGTCCGGTATGAAGTCCAGATGCAAGGCGCTGGCGATCGAGTCGCAACGTTTGACTTTTCGATCAAACCGATATTAGACGAGAGGGGAAAGGTAGTACAGCTAGTTTACGAAGGAAGGGATATCAGCGATCGCAAGCGCGTAGAAGACGAACTGCGTCGCGCTAATCAAGTCAAAGACGAATTCCTCGCCGTACTTTCCCACGAGTTAAGATCGCCCCTAAATGCGATTTTGGGCTGGTCGCAATTGCTACGTACCCGCAAGGTAGATCAAATAGCGACTTTTCGCGCTTTAGAAACAATTGAGCGCAATGCCAAATTGCAGACGCAAATGATTGAAGATTTGCTCGACATTTCCCGGATTATTCGCGGCAAAATCGAGCTAAATGTTGCCCCAGTCAACCTAGTTGTACCAATTGAAGGGGCGATCGCCACGATGCAGTTGGCAGCACAAGCCAAAGCAATTCAAATTAAAACTATATTAGACCCCAAGGGAGCCATAGTTTTAGGCGATTTCAACCGCTTGCAGCAAATTGTCTGGAATTTGCTTTCCAACGCCATCAAGTTCACCGCCCCTGGCGGACAAGTAGAAGTAAAATTAGAAAAATTGCAGATTGAAAGAGAATGGCAGATTGCAGATTGCAGATTGCAGATTGCTGAAGAAAATAACAGCGCAAATCTACAATCTGAAATCTCAAATCTGAAATTAACTCAATCTGAAATTCCCTATGCTCGAATTACAGTCAAGGATACAGGTAAAGGCATTAGCGCTGATTTTCTGCCTTACGCCTTCGATTATTTTCGCCAAGCAGATAGTTCGATGACTAGAAATCATGGCGGACTGGGACTCGGTTTAGCGATCGTGCGGCATCTGGTAGAATTGCACGGCGGCATGGTTGACGCCCAAAGTGGGGGAGAAGGAAAAGGAGCAACCTTCACCGTCATGCTACCCCTGATGAAAGATCAACCCCAGACAAAACAGCAGGGCGATGGGTGGGAAGGTTACGCAGATCTGGGCGGCGTGCAAGTGTTGGTAGTTGATGATGAACCCGATACCCGCGAATATATTACCTTCGTGTTAGAAGAGTTTGGAGCCATCGTCACCGCAGTTGCTTCGGCAAACGAGGGCATCGAAACAATTGACAAAATGATACCCGATGTGATATTGAGCGACATTGGGATGCCAGGAAAAGACGGCTATGCGTTGATCCGAGAAATTAGAGAGCGATCGCCGCAAGACGGAGGAGAGATTCCGGCGATCGCGCTGACGGCATATGCCAGAGAAGAAGACACCCAACAAGCATTATTAGCAGGGTTCCAAATGCACGTATCTAAACCCGTAGAACCAGATGACTTAGTGAATGCGATCGCTAATTTAATTGCTAACAAAGCTAATGGCTAATGGCTAATTGCTAATAGTCAAAAGCCTTCTAGAGCCGGACAATATCTTACAATTAGCCATTACCAATTACCAATTACCAATTACCCATTAGCTAATAGCTACTTTCGACGATACCCACTCTGCTAAGAGCGTATTTACTTTATCTGGTACTTCATCGTGGGGACAATGCCCTGCTGGCAAATAGTGTTCGGTAAGTTCAGGATAGAATTGACGGAACTTCGCCCCGCGCTCTCTGGAATTCATCCAAGGATCGCCTTCTCCCCACAGCATCAACAAGGGACAGGCTAATTTTCCCAGTAGCGCATCCACCTTCTCGCCTTGGGGCGTACTGAAAACCGAAGCAAAAACTTGCATCGCACCCGGATCGCAGGAAGGACGGTAAATTTCTTCCACTAATTGCTCGGTAACGGCACTTTTGTCAAGATAAACTTTTTCCAGGGTTTGACGAATCACCCAGGGTTGCCGTATGTACTGAAATAGCAGATAATTTGCCCAAGGTTGACGCAGAATCGACAGCACTGCGTCACCCCATAGCTTGCGGAAGGGATCGGGTTGGGGTTGAGGTTTGATTTCGGTAAATGGTCCAGCACTGTTAACCAACACCAAACCGGCAGCAGACGAAGGACGTTGCGCCGCCAAACACAAACCGGCATAGCCTCCCAGAGAATTTCCTGCTAAGACGGCGGGCTGACCGATGACTTCGGTAACAAAATCATATAGTTGGTCGCGCCACAAATTACCGCTATACTGCCAATTGGGTTTAGCCGAACGTCCAAAACCCAGTAGGTCGATTGCCCACACTTCAAAATCTGGCGACAATCCCAGGATATTTTTACGCCAGTGGTCTGTAGACGCTCCAAATCCGTGGATTAATAGTAAGGGCGGGCGTTGGGATTGGCGTTTGCCAGCTTTGACATAGTATATAGGCTGCTCTTGCCACTGCCAGTAGGCTCCGGGAATAGAGTGTTTTGAGGAGGCGATGGTTGCCGACATGGTCACCGGAAATATTAAGTCCGGTTATATATCTTAACCCTATGGGGAGCAGAGGTGCAGGTGAGCAGA
>DNGG01000414.1:2400-10954 GCA_003486675.1 Cyanobacteria bacterium UBA11372 | reverse complement strand
GCAAAGGTGCAGGTGAGCAGAGGAGAATGTACGTTCAAATTCCCCTCTGCCCACCTGCACACCTGCACACCTGCTTAATTTTTAATTTTTAACTTTTCCCCGATCAAATCGGTTGCGGCTTTGCTATCCAAAGGTTTAGACAAAAAGTTACCCTGCCCGCACTGACACTGTAAACTTTGCAGTTTGTACATCTGCTCGGCTGTTTCCACCCCTTCTGCAATCACATCGAGTCCTAGATTATGAGCCAAATTTACAATTGTTCGCACTACTTCGCTGCTTTCATTACCTAGACTGAGGCGGCTGACAAAAGAACGGTCTATTTTTAAAGTATCGAGAGGCCATTGGTGCAGACGACTGAGGGAAGAATAGCCCGTACCGAAGTCATCAATAGATAATTGAATTTGGCGGGCTTTGAGTTGGTCTAAAACTGCTGGTGCAACTTCGGCAATTTCCATGAAAATTGTTTCGGTCAACTCGAGTTTTAATCGACTTCCCTCCAAGCCGGTTTCTTGTAAGATGCGATCGATCCCGTCGATCAAATCGGGTTGTACCAATTGCAACCCTGCCAAGTTAACGCTCATCGTCAAGCAACTGGCAGAAGGAAATTGCTTTTGCCAACAGGCAAGTTGGCGACAAGCTTCCCGCAGCACCCAACTGCCCAAAGGCAAAATCAAACCTGTTTCTTCAGCGGCGGGAATGAAGTCCCCTGGGGAAACTAAACCCATCTGGGGATGATTCCAGCGTACCAGCGCCTCGAAGCCGGTCAGCCTTCCCGTGAACAGGGATACGATGGGTTGATAGTGCAGCAGTAGCTCTTGGCGTTCGATTCCTCGTCGCAAGTCGGCTTCCAATTCCAAGCGTGCGAGTGCGTGGGCGTGCATTGAGGCGTCAAAGACAGCAGAACTTCCCTTACCCCGTCGCTTTGCGTAGTAAATCGCCGTATCAGCAGCTCGCAGGAAGTCTTCGGGGCGGTCATAATTGGTCATACAGGGAATGGGGGAATTGCCCGCGATCGCAATCCCAATGCTAGCTGTGGTGAATACCTCGCGCCCTTCGAGATGAAACGGCATGGCGATACTGGTATGAATTTTCTGTGCAATGCGTTGCACTTGCCCCACATCTTCGAGTTGCGCGATCAGCAGCGCAAATTCGTCGATCCCAACCCGCGCCACCATATCTGCAATTCCCACGCTACGCACGAGCCGAGCTGCGGTAGCGCTCAACAGTTCATCTGCCACTAGGTGTCCCAGACTGTATTTAATCACGTCGAAGCGATCCAAATCTAGGAACAGAATCGCAAATAAAGCCCCTGACAAGTCTTGCTTGCTCTTCTGCTCGATTAGCTGTCCCAAGTTTTCTAGGAATAAAGTCCGGTTGGGCAAGCCGGTGAGCGGATCGTAAAATGCATAAAATCGCAGTTGTTCTTCGGCGTGTTTGCGCTCGGTGATATCGTGGCAATTGACGACGACGCCTTTTACACTTGGATCGTCGAGCAGGTTGGTGGCAACGGCTTCTAGAAAACACAAGCTACCATTGCGACGGAAGAGACGACATTCTATTGCAGCTTGACTCGTTCTGGGTTGTTTGAGACTGCGCTTCATCGTGGCGATCGCTAGTGGCACGTCTTCTGGGTAAATATAATCCAAGCACTTTTTTCCCAGCAGTTCTTCGGTTTTATAGCCAAAAATCCGCTCTTGCGAGGGGCTAATATAGCGAAAAACCCCATCTTTGTCCACAATTACAACGATATCCGTGGCGTTTTCAATCAGCGCCCTGAAGCGTTGCTCGCTTTCTCTGCGCCCCGCTTCTGCCAGCTGGTTTTGCCGTCGCACGGCTGCTTCGCGCAACTCCCGCTCTACTGCCGGTATCAAGCGGGCGAGGTTGTCTTTCATCACGTAGTCGTGAGCGCCTGCTTTCATCGCCGCCACCGCCGCATCCTCGCCGATGTAGCCGGAGACGATAATAAATGGCAGATCGAGTCCGGTTTCCTGCAACAGCTTTAACGCCTCGGGGGCGCTGAATTTGGGCAGGGAATAATCGGAAATCACCATATCCCATTCCCGCTCCATCAGCTGCTGCTGCATCGCCGCCGCTGTTTCCACTCGCTCTAAAAACAGTTTGTAACCTGTGCGTCGCAACTCCCGCATTAACAATAAAGCGTCTTCTTCACAATCTTCCACTAGCAGAACTCGTAGATGCGCCTGACTCATATAATTTCTCCTTTAGTTGGGGGATTGGGCTGTTTAGGCATCGGTTGCGGTTATAAGTACTTTTAGTGTAAGTTGGGTGATTATTTTGTCCTTTAGCACCTATATCTCGATCGTCTTCAGCCGATACACCATGTCAAATGCCCTTTCCCCCCATTAATTTTCACGATGGCGGTGCTTCATTTAACACTAGCCAATACAGCCCTAATTGCTGTACTGCTTGGGCGAATTCTGCATAATCCACGGGTTTGCGGACGTAGCTGTTGGCTCTGAGGCTATAGCTGTGCAGTCGGTCTTTTTCCTCTGCGGAGGTGGTAAGAACGACTACGGGTAACAAATTGGTGCGATCGCTTGCCCGCAATCGCCGCAATACCTCCAACCCATCGATTTTGGGCAGCTTCAAATCCAGCAAGATCAGCTGGGGCATGACGCTCAAATCCCGATTGGCATAATTGCCCGTACCGAACAGATAATCCAAGGCTTCGACGCCATCGCTGACTACTACCACTTCGCTCTTGACGGTGCTGTTTCGCAACGCCCGCAGCGTCAGCATTTGGTCGTCCGGATTGTCTTCTACCAATAAAATGATTTTTTTGCTTATCGAGTGAATTGCTGACATTTGTTATGGTTTTGCTGGTCAAATCCGGACTATGCCCGAATTATCAGCTTTTTCTTGATTGCTTCATTGGGTGATGTTGACATCTTTAATCTTCTACGATCCGAGTCGGGTAACTCTTGAACTGTTTTTTCTAATATATATCGCTACCTCTTACCCATTCAGGGTGAAATAAAAGCTAGCTCCTTTTTCTACTTCGCCACTAGCCCAGATTTGACCTCCGTGGCGATGAATTATGCGCTGTACGGTTGCTAAACCAATGCCGTTGCCTTCAAATTCTGTGATGCTGTGCAGGCGCTGGAAGGGGGCAAACAGTTTTTGGGCATAATTGATGTCAAAACCGGCACCGTCGTCTCGCACGTAGTAAGTGGGGTAAGTGGGGCATGGGGCATTGGCGATTGAAGATGTTTCCCCTGGCGGCAAAACTCCGAATTCGATGCGGGCGCTGTTGTGCTTGCTGGTGTATTTCCAGGCGTTGCCGAGTAAGTTTTCTAGTGCCACCCGCAGCAGTTTGGCGTCTCCCTGGACTTGGATGTTTGGGGTGATGTGAAACTCAACTTGCCTTTGGGGTTGGGTTGCTTGTAGTTCGCTGCAAATTGACGAGGCGATCGCACTTAAGTCTAGGCTGGCTAATTCCATTTGCGATCGCGTAATCCTTGATAAACTCAGCAAGTCATCTATTAATTGTCCCATGCGCCCGGTGGCAGCACACACCCGCCGCAGGTAATCTTTTCCCACTTCGTCAAGCACCTCGCCGTAATCTTCTTGCAGTGCTAGAGAAAACCCGTTGATGCTCCGCAGCGGACTCCGCAAGTCGTGGGACACTGAATAACAAAATGCTTCCAGTTCTTTGTTGGCGGCATTCAGTTCGACATTCCGTCGCTCTAAGTCTTCGTTAAGTTTTTTGATTTCCGCTTCGGTTCGCTTTTGTGCTGTGATATCGTTATTTATTTCCAAAATTCCCGATGGTTGTCCGTATTCGTCGTGCCACAGAGTCCAGCGGCTGGCTACAATAATTTTTTCGCCGCTGCGCTTGGTATGAATCAGTTCTCCTTGCCAATGCCCCGATGCGCGTAACTCTCGATCTATGGTTGCTGAAGATACAAGAAAATGGGTTTGCAACAGGGTGTGGACATTTTCGCCAATGGCTTCTTCTTTTGTCCATCCGTAGAGTTTTTGCGCCCCTGTATTCCAATAGGTAATGGTATTGGACAAGTCGCGGATGGCAATCGTGTCGTTAGCCAAATCGATCACCTGAGCGTGCTTTTTCAGTTCTTGCTCGGCTTTGCGGCGCTCGATTAACTCTCTTTCGGCTCGTTGGTGAGCATTCCACAATTCGGCGGTGCGCTTGGCGACTTTAGTTTCTAATTCTTCATTATCTTTTTGCAGTGCGGCTTTAGCCAGCTGACGCTCGGTTACGTCTACGCCAATTGCCCACATTTCCCATCCGGGAATGGGGAATTTCTGGGAAATATTCGACCAGGCAATTGTTTTTACCGTGCCATCTTTGCAAGTAATTTCCCATTCCCAATTGCGATAGTTATTGCCCCGCTGGGCGCATAGAGTCTGCATCGAATTGCGATAGGATTCATTGGGATATAGCATTTCCCAGGCATTAGGGTTGCCGACTATTTCGGTACTGGTATAACCTGTAATGCGTTCGCATTCCCGATTCCAGACAATAAATCTACCTTGCTCGTCTAAAGCATTGAGCATCACGGGCATGTTTTCTAACACTGTACGCAGGCGCTCTTGACTTTGACGCCATGCTTCTTCGATCTGCTTGCGATCGCTAATATCAAGCACAAAGGCGACGCAAGTATCGGGATACCCTTCCACCAGCGCCGCCCCGATCAACACAGCAACGCGACTGCCATCGGCACGCAGGTATTCTTTCTCGAATGGGGTACAAATTCCAGCAGCCTTCAATTCCTCTAGGGCTTGTTGATCGATATGGGAATATTCTGGTGGGGTAATTTCGTTCCACCGGACAATTCCTGCCTGCAATTCTTCTCTGGTGCGCCCCACCGTGGTTAAAAAGGCATCATTAGCTTGTGTAATATTGCCCTCCAAGTCGCAGACGATCGCGCCGATGATATTAGAATCAACCAAGCGTTTAAAGCGGGCTTCGCTTTCTTGCAAGGCTGACTCGGTGGCTTTTTGCTCGGTGAGATCGCGGGTAATCGTGGCAACTGCGATCGCGCGCCCTGTCTGAGAATCTTTAATCGGGAAACTGTTGTGATCGACGGCAATCGGTGCTAGTGAAAGAAAATGCCGGAAGCGATATTCACCCCTCCAATTGCCTTTTTCCATCATCCCTTTCCAGACAACATTTCTGTAGTTCTCGATGTCTTCTGGCATTAGATAGTCAAATATCTGGGTATCTTTGGCTTCTTCGTTGCTATTAAGTCCTACCAGTTTTTGCCCCGCTTCGTTCACAAATAGAATTTGGCCTTCTAGGGAGGCGATGCTGATAAAGTCGGGGCTATTTTCGATTAGGGATATCAACTGCTGTCGTTCTTGTTGTGCCGCAATGCGATCGCCTATATCTGCTAATAATCCAACGCTGCCAATAATCTTGCCGTTGGAATCTTTTAGGGGAGCCGTCCAAACGCTGACATCAACTAACGAACCGTCCTTTCTCTGACGACGTAATTCCAACGCCGTTTCAGCTGTACCCTGCAAAATAGCACCGAACCGATGCTGAAATTGTTGCTCTTCTTCCACGGGAATAATGGGGAGAAATTTACCCAAAACTTCTGCTTCCTGCCAACCAAAAAGTTTCTCGGCAGCAGGGTTCCACGTGGTAACCTTGGCGTTGGTATCGAGGGTAACGATGCCCAAGGGCGAAGTTTGAATTAAGGTTTGCAGCGTTTGATTGGTAGCGCGCAGCTGTTCTTCTGCTTGCTTGCGTTGCATCAACGAACCCAGCTGCACAGCAACCGCAGAAACTAGCCCCACCAGGGTGGGATCTTCTGCGCGCCTTTCTACGGTAAAAAATATTAGCACCGCTAGCACTTGGTTATCTGCGAGGATGGGAATGCCAAAACCGGCTTTAATCCCGCATTCCTTCGCCATGTTGGCACGGCTAGACCAACTCAGGGGTTGAATAGAAATATCTTGATTCCATTCTGGCTGTTTGGTAGCCCAAACTCGCCCCGGTATCCCTTCACCGGGTGCAAATGCCAATCCCTCGCTGATGCGGCGGAAGAGTTTGAGTCTTGGCAAACGGTTGTATCCCACAGCGCTGCATTTAATTTCCTTACCGTTGGCAGATGGTATCCATACTTCTCCGTATTCCCAGCCGGTAGTTTCGCATACTTGGCGCAGGGTGACTTTTAGGGCGCAATTGAGATCTTTAGCATCGTTAATTGCTTTGGTAAGCGATTTATATAGCAGCAGTTGTGCTTCTGTATGTTTTTGTTCGGTAATATCTCTGGCGATCGCATAACTGCATCCATCTTGATACCGCGAGTAGTTCCAAGACAACCACCGATAGCTGCCATCTTTGTGCCGGTAGCGATTTTCAAACCGCAACAGATCTTTTTCCCTGCATGTTTCGCTGGCGCTCAAGCTGGATTCTACATCATCGGGATGGACGAATTCGATCCAAGGGCGCGATCGCAACTCAGCTGTTGTCCAGCCTAAAATTCTTTTCCAGGCTGGATTCACCAGCTTAAAATACCCATCTTGTCCAACAACGCAGAACAAGTCTAGCGACATGTGGAAAAATTTTTCCATTGCCGCTGCTGGTGTCAATGTTGCGATTTGTTTACGTAGCTGTAGATTTATCATGTTCTTCTATTAATTCTTTAATTTAATTTGTACCACTACTTAAAAAACTGGAGTGACAAAATCGCTAAGATTAACACGCTTTGGTCATAGACAAGAAAGACAAAGCGGACTCTTCCCCCCTACCAAGACAGGCGCGGTAGGAAGGTTGCTAGGGAATTCCATAGCTTTTAAAAGTTTTGACACAGGTTCCTTCAGTAGTTCCACCAAAGCTAAAGGGCGCAATTTAAACTAGAGTTAGTCTTAGGTTACCTTTTGACCCCAGAGCCTCCCTTGTGCAGATGTAATCAGAATCACTAAACAATTACGGTCATGCTCATCGTCGCTAGCTTTTAGTGTTGTTCAACTTGTCTTTAATGTAAGCCGAACTAAATTAAGAAACGGTAAAATTTTTGGCAAAAAGCACTATTATCAACTTAATTTAATTTTTTTGTCTCTATCTGAAGAAAGAAATTCACGCCTACCGCCGATTTAGCGTGGGGAGGCGGGGAGGCGGGGACGCCGAGACGCTCCTGACGCGGAAAATGAGGAAGATGGGGAAGTAGTTAAACAGGGAACAGGGAATGGGCAACAGGCAGCAGAACGTTTCAAATGGGGATTTATACCCCAGTTGAAACTTGCGGGAGCAGTAGTTGTAGGGGTCTCTAGCTCCCAGAGGGAACAGGAAATAGGAAAAACTGTTAAGAGTTCCCTATTCCCTGTTCCCTTCTTTGATGAAAATGAGGAAGATGGGGAAGACTCTTGAAGTAATTACTTCCACTTGAAGATTATTCCTCTCTCCGCATCTCCGTGTCTTTGCGTCTCCCCATCTCCGCATCTCGCTTTGTTTGTATAAAATTATGCCTAGCGAAGAACAACCGAGTCTGTTTGACCTATCAACATTCGGTGAATCAACCCCGAGGGTAAATTTCCAGCCAGATTTGATTCCCACGAATGCTAAAATTCCCATTCCTCCCGGCACTTATCAAACCATGACCGAGATGGCAGCAGATTGCAACAGGTGCTACCGATGTGACTTAGGAGACAACCGTACCCATGCAGTCATCGGACGGGGCAATATCCAAGCAGATGTGATGATTGTAGGGGAAGCACCTGGTCAAAACGAGGATGAAACAGGATTGCCTTTTGTCGGTAAGGCTGGACAACTGCTAGAGAAAATTCTAGCCTCTGTAGGGATTGATAGCGATCGCGATGTTTATATCTGCAACGCAGTCAAGTGCCGTCCACCCGAAAACCGAGTTCCGACTGCTGAAGAAATAGCAGCTTGTAAACCCTATCTTCTAGAACAAATTCGCATCGTAGATCCGAAAATTATTCTGTTGTCCGGCGCCACTGCTGTACGCAGTTTGCTGAACGAGAAGCGGGGTATCACAAAAATTCGCGGTCTTTGGATGGAGTGGGAAGGACGTTTATGTATGCCCATTCTTCACCCCGCTTATCTGTTGAGAAATCCTTCAAAAGAACGGGGCAGTCCCAAGTGGTTAATGTGGCAAGATATTCAAGCAGTGCGCGCCAAACTCGATGAAATTCGCGCTAATAGGTAATGGGTAATTGGTAATTGGTAATCAAACATCATACCCTCGTCCCTTCATATCGGACTCTTATGGTTAATGGTGTTGTAGGGGCGGGTTTTACCAGTTATATCAAATCCGGTAGCATCGGAATGATTAGCTTTGTTGGTAATTGGTAATTGGTAATTGGTAATTGGTAATTGCTAGAAAAGCCCCTACAGGTTGTAATTCCGATGCCTAAGGAAAGGATATTACTTTTGATTGTTGCGAATTGTGTTGATAAACCCGCCATGAGCGCAATGCCTTAGCCGAGCGGACATGATATCAGACAAGATTCTACCTATTATCTTCACCCCTGTAGAGGGGCGGGCACCGACGCCCACCCCACAAGAATTTTCTCACTTTGTGGGGTGGGTAGTATTGCCCGC
>DNGG01000414.1:0-2137 GCA_003486675.1 Cyanobacteria bacterium UBA11372 | reverse complement strand
TACCAATTACCAATTACCTATTTCCAGGTCTAATAACACCAGCACGACAATCCCGTAACCAAATTTGAATTGCTTGACCGATAACACCTTGACTGCTTTCCCGTGGCGCTGTAGGCGGGCGATCGTTTGAGTATAATCCGGTTTGGGAAAACATGATTGCCAATCGCCAACCGCTGTCAGTTTTAGTTAAAAATAGCCAGTGATATTGCTGGAGTAGAACTGGTTTATTATCTACATACTGTCTTTCTAAAGTGGTAATAAAAACTTGCCGCAGGTTTTCTGAATTATAGTCGGGTGGAGCTTGATTATATTCGCCAGGGCCAAGGGTGAGGGGTTCAAACTCTGGGCGTCCTGCTAAAATTACGTAACTGTAAACTTCAACGCTTCTACTGCGACGTCTTGCCCTTTGAGTGACGCGATTGGCATAGCTGGGTAAATCTCGCAACAACAGAGCAATTAATGTTTCTAGCTCAGCGGGACAAGAAAAGCGAGTATTCTCAGTAGTGAGTGCGGCGTGAGAGGAGACAAGGGAAACAAGGGAGACAAGGGAGATCAGAAAGAATCTCCTACCGTTTGCTTGTCTGATTCTGCTCACGCGATCGCCTGCTTTACGAACTTGCCTGTACGACTTTAAGCTACATCTGCTAATTCTTGGCAAATTCGCCTGAAAGCTGCTGCTGGATCCGTGGCGGCGGTGATGGGGCGTCCGATGACTAGGTAGTCAGCACCAGCTTTGAGAGCAGATGCGGGGGTAAGCGATCGCTTTTGATCCCCCTTTTCTGCCCACTCAGGACGCACTCCTGGACAAACTAGCACAAACTCATCCCCGCAAACTTGTCGCAATTGTTGCGCCTCCTGGGGCGAACATACAGCACCATCTAACCCGCTTTCTTTTGCCAGCAGCGCCATTTGCAAGGCATATTCTGGCAATTCTAAGGGAATTTTGAGGTCAAAGGCTAAATCCCTGGCGTTTAAACTCGTCAGCAGCGTAATGGCGATTAGTTTGGGCTGTTTTTGCCCTTTTGCTGCTGCCCCCGCCTCTACGGCTGCTTTAGCCGCCTCTAGAGCGCTTTTTCCGGCGGTAGCGTGGATCGTGATTAAATCAACACCATAACCCGCTGCGGCGCGACAAGCACCCGCGACGGTGTTGGGGATATCGTGAAATTTCAGATCCAAGAAAATACGCTTTTGTCGGTCTTTTAGGATACTAAGAATTTGGGGGCCAGTACTGACAAATAGTTCTAGCCCGACTTTGAAGAAACGTACCTCGTCTAGTCGATCGATCAGAGCGATCGCATCTGCTGCTGTTGGCACGTCCAAGGGTACGATAATCCGTTCTGTAACTAACATCAACTGATTTGGGATTTTAGATTTTAGATTTCAGATTTAATCAAATTTGAAATCTGAAATCTACTATTTGCAATTATTTTTACGGCATCAGACGGACAAACTTACTTTTGCCAACCTGTAGAACCCTTCCCTGGAGGGATTGAGCTGTATCAAAAGTTAGATTGACGTCGGTAATTTTATCGCCATCGAGGCGCACCGCCCCGGCTTGAATTTTCTCCCGCGATTCTCGATTGCTCGAGGAGAGTTTACCAGCGCCGAGAAGGTTAACCAACTTGACGGGAAACTGCACCGCCGAAAGCGAAAATTCGGGTAAAGATTGACTTTCCGTAGCCTTTTCGGCTTCTTGGGCAGCTGCTTGACCGTGATATTGAGTAACAATTTCTGAGGCGAGGAGTTTTTGGCGATCGCGCGGGTTTTCTGGCAATCTATCCAAAGACAGATCGGTCAGCAGTTCAAAATACTGCTCTAGTAAATTATCCGGAATTTTTTGCAACTTTTGATACATGTCGCTGGGATGTTCCCTACACGCCACATAGTTACCCAGGGACTTAGACATTTTTTGCACACCATCCGTCCCAATTAAAATCGGCATCAGCATCCCAAACTGCGGGGATAAACCAAAGTGTCGCTGCAAATCCCGTCCTACGGCGATGTTAAACTTTTGGTCGGTGCCGCCCAATTCCACATCAGCTTGAATTGCCACCGAGTCAAATCCTTGCATCAGCGGGTAGAGAAACTCGTGCAAGTAAATCGGGTTTTCTTTTTCGTAACGTTCGGCAAACCCTTC
>DNGG01000204.1:869-4661 GCA_003486675.1 Cyanobacteria bacterium UBA11372 | reverse complement strand
ACCAAACCCAACTAATTCAAACCGAAAAAATGTCTGCTTTGGGTCAATTGGTTGCTGGTGTGGCCCACGAAATTAACAACCCGGTCAACTTTATCCACGGTAACCTAGCCTTTGCGGAAAAATATACGCAAGACTTGTTAGAATTGGTGGAACTTTATCAAAAGTACTATCCCAAACCGGCGGATGAAATTCAGCAGCGGATCGAGGCAATTGACCTGGAATTTCTGATGGAGGATTTGTCCAAAATATTATCCTCAATGCAAGTTGGAACCGATCGCATCCGCCAGATTGTATTGAGCTTGCGGAATTTTTCGCGCCTTGACCAAGCGCAAACCAAATCGGTTGATATTCATGAAGGGATTGATAACACGCTGTTAATTTTGCAACATCGGCTGCGTCCGCAAGGGAAAGTCAAGGGAGGAACTGAACATCCTGGTATTGCGATCGTAAAAGATTATGGGGATTTGCCGCGAGTAGAGTGCTACCCAGGGCAGCTCAACCAAGTATTTATGAATATTCTGTGCAATGGAATCGATGCACTTGAGGAGGTCATGGGTAATGACATTTGTCCGAATCCAAGTATTCGGATAACGACCAATCTTCAAGGAGAAAGCATCTTGATTCGGATTGGGGATAATGGGGCTGGAATTCCCCAGGAAGCGAAATTGCGCCTGTTTGACCCATTTTTTACCACCAAACCCGTGGGTAAGGGGACGGGACTGGGTTTGTCAATTTCCTATCAAATTGTGGTGGAAAAACACGGCGGGGCGCTTTGGTGCGAATCTACACCAGGACAGGGAACGGAGTTTTGCATTAAAATCCCAGTGCAGCAAAACCGGGAAAAAACGGTATAAAGCAATTCAGTAAAAACTATTAGCCAGCTAAAATTTCAGTGATTATTCGGTTGCTAAAATCAACCGAATTGATTACATTGTACGAGAAAATTGACATTTGATAACTTGATTAAGTCTTTAATCAATTTATCAAAATCTAGACAAAATTTTTATAAAACTTAAAGAATAGTGGGATAAAAAAGAGTAGATAAAATAAGTAGGGTAAGGTTAAATAGCTCTTTGAATAGCGAGAAAGATCCGCAAGTATTCAATAGCAGAATAGGAAAATGATAGAGGATTTTTGGGTAAGAGAGGTAGTAATACAATCGGGTTTGTGGTTAAATGTAGCGAGCGGCCTGATTGGAGTATTGATTGCCCTGTTGATCTTAGCTCCAACCTCGAAGCTGCTTTCGCAGGTGCGATCGCAACCCGTTGGCGATCGATGGGATCGAGAAGACGCAAAGACGCAAAGAAGGGGAGACGCTCTGCGCGAACCTTCCCAAGATCTCTGCACTTTGTCTAGCAGCCCTCCCGAATTTATTGGTGGAGAAGAAGAAAATTTTTCCTTGCTGGAATCCTCTGGCTTCTACCATGGGGTGTCACCGCGTCCTCTTCAAAAGTGCCTAGCAACTACTAATGAGAACCAAACATCGGCAGTGTTAGAAATTAAATACGAGGAGTGTACTGCTGAGTTAAAGATAGCTAACGAGCAATTGCAACGGGAAATAGTAGAGCGGCAAAAGGTAGAAGCAGAATTAGAGCGATCGCTTGCCTTGTTGCAGGGAACCTTGGAATCAACAGGGGATGGCATCTTAGCCACTCAAAACGGCGAAACCATCGTCACATTTAATCGCAGGTTCGTCGAAATGTTTGACATTCCCGAAGCAGTTATAGAGTTGCGATCGCTAACAGCAGTACAACCTTTGATGTTAGAACAATTCAAAGATCCGGAATTATACCTTTGTCAAGCTAAAGACTTGCTCGCCGAAGCAGATGCACAAGCATACGGAGTATTCGCTCTCAAAGATGGCAGAATTTTCGAGCGCTATTCCCTACCCCAGCGATTAGGAGAAAACATCGTTGGTAGAGTTTGTAGCTTTCGGGATATTAGCCATATTTGGCGAATTGAGCATCAATTACTCGAAGCGACTGCCGAACTACAAGCCATATTTGGTGCATTTCCCGACTTGTATTTTCGACTTGATGCAAATGGCAGGATTATTGATTATCAAGCAGGGCGAGAATCACAAGCTTTTCTGCCAGAGGGACAATTGCTGGATTGCCTTTTGCAAGATGTTTTTCCACCGGGCGTAGCTGAACGCTTTTTGGATGCGATCGCCAAGGTATTGAAGACAAAATCCTTAGTGGCGATTGAATATTCGCTTCCCATTCAAAATCTAGAAAAAACCTTTGAAGGGCGGTTTGTACCGTTCCAAAAAAGCCAAGTCATCCTGATCGTGCGCGATATTACCAAACGCAAACGAGCCGAAATATCGTTACGCAACAGCGAAAAACGCCTTCGCAAACAAAACCGAGCATTGGCATCATTAGCAAAAAGTCAAACATTGAATCACGGCAGTCTGAGTGCTGCTGTGGAAGAAATTACAGCAGTTGCTGCTAGTATTCTAGAGGTTGAGCGTGCGGGGGTGTGGTTATATAACGAAAATTGCTCCCAGTTGCGCCGCCTTAATTTGTACGATCGAAATAATGGTCATAATGCAGAAACAATTGAGATAGCAGCAAGGGACTATCCCGCCTATTTTGCGGCATTGGCACAAGAGCGGACAATTGCCGCGTATGATGTTAGTACCGATCCTAGAACGCAAGAATATTACCGTTCCGATCTTGGCATACAGGGCATGACTTCCCTATTAACTGCACCGATTTGGTTGCAAGGCAAAATGGTGGGAATTGTGTGTCACGAACACGCGGGAACTAAGCGCAAGTGGGGGATGGAAGAACAGAATTTCGCAGTTGCGATCGCGGATCTAGTATCCTTGGCGCTAGAAGCTTCTGAACGGCGAAAATCGGAAGAAATGATTCGCTATCAGGCAAACTACGACCTTTTAACCGGATTGCCTAATAAAATGCTGTTTAACGAGCGACTGTCTCAAGCACTGGCAGAAGCAAAGAGCAGTCAAAGCATGTTAGGGGTAATGTTTTTAGACTTGGATCGTTTCAAACAGATCAACGATACCCTGGGTCATTTGATCGGCGATCGCTTGTTGCAAGGCGTTACTAAACGGTTAGTCAAATGCTTGCGGGAGAACGACTTAATTGCTCGTTGGGGAGGCGATGAATTCACCGTCTTACTGCCCCATATTAAATCTAAAGACGATGCCGCCAAAATTGCCGAAAGAATTCTTGACGCACTCAAACCAGATCTGAAGATAGACGGACATCACCTTCATATCAGTAGCAGTATCGGCATCGCCATCTATCCTTTTGACGGCACAGATAGCGAAATACTGTTAAAGAATGCGGATGCTGCACTTTACCGCGCTAAAGAACAGAACCGGAATAACTATCAGTTTTATAACTCGGTTATGAATTCTAAAGCTTCTGAATTATTAACTGTAGAACATAGCCTCCACGAAGCTTTAGAACAACAACAATTTGTCGTTTACTACCAACCTCAAGTTAATACAGCCGCTGGCAAAATTACCCAGATGGAAGCTTTGGTGCGTTGGCAGCATCCGCAACAGGGGTTTATGTCCCCCGAAACATTTATCCCGCTGGCTGAAGAAAACGGATTGATTATACCCATTGGCGAATGGGTGCTAAAAACTGCCTGCGCTCAAAATAAAGCTTGGCAAAACGCCGGGTTACCGCCAATATCAGTAGCAGTTAACCTTTCGGCTCGACAATTTCAGCAACCCAATTTAGTAGATATGGTCAGACGAGTTTTGTCAGAAACAAATTTAGAACCAAAGTTGTTAGAATTGGAAATTACTGAATC
>DNGG01000204.1:0-671 GCA_003486675.1 Cyanobacteria bacterium UBA11372 | reverse complement strand
TTAGAATTGGAAATTACTGAATCTGTGGCGATGAAAAATGTGGAATACACCAGGGCAATTCTTTGGGAATTGCATCAAATGGGAGTCCGCATTGCACTAGATGATTTTGGTACGGGATATTCTTCGCTCTCCTATCTAAAAAAGTTGCCGCTGCACAAGCTAAAAATAGATAAATCCTTTGTTTTCGACCTCACAAATGACCCCAATGATGCAGGTATTATTGCATCGATAGTGGCGTTAGGTAAAATACTAAATCTCAAGGTGATTGCCGAAGGAGTGGAAACAGTAGAACACAAAGAGTTATTGCGGAGTCTCCGCTGCAAATACATGCAGGGGTACTTCTTTAGTCGTCCTCTTTCCGCCGAGGATGCTGCTCACCTTTTGCAAAACTCTGAGTGGATCAAGGTGAAAACTTCGGGGTTGATTGGTGTTTCCCAACTTTGTTTTAGTTCCCATTGATCTGTAAATGGCTAATTGCTAATTGCTAATTGTTAATGGGCTTTTTTCTATTAGCGATTAGCCATTAGCCAATATTAACTTTATTTGCTACAGGACTTATATGATGTCCGTTGAATTGCCCATAATAAAAAAACATCACTCTGTCGTTGCGTAGGGACACGGCATCATAGATATCTCGGACAAACAATGGACGTTAATAATGCCGTGTCCCG
>DNGG01000254.1 GCA_003486675.1 Cyanobacteria bacterium UBA11372 | reverse complement strand
AAACGTTAGTTGTCATAGTTTTTCCTTTTGATCTCTAGGATCAGGTTAGGAAATTTTTGTTATGTTGAATAGAACCCTAAGATAGAGCTTGGTTTGGGGAAATATGTCAATGGGTAGAGTATGCGATCGCATCCCTCTAATGAAGTAACTTTGATTTAAAATAAGTTTAGATAATTTCAGTCATTAGCAGTGTATGTGTGAGGAAGGAAAACGGCGGTGTTTGAGCAGATATTACAGCAAATGCGTCAGAAAATTCGCCAGCAACAGTATGTAATGACGCTCCACGCTGATGAGGAAATGGCTGACGACAATTTAATGCTTGCAGATGTTGAGGAAGCTATACTCACAGGTGAAATTATGGAACGCCAAAAGGACAGAGATACAGATGAATGGAAATATAGAATTAGTGGTTTTTCGATTGATGGCGCTCCGGTAGAAGTGGTTGCTAAACTGGGTGTAACGGGTAAAGTTGTTATTATTACAGTGTATGCACTCTGAACGAATGGATACAACAACTTGCGATGTCTGCGGCTATTCAAATGCACGAATTCGTCGGCTAGCTAGAACCTATGGCAAAGGACAGGATTTGTTAGTGATTGAAAATGTCCCTGTTGTTAGCTGTCCCAATTGTGGAACAAGTTACTTGACAGCAGAAACGCTTCAGCAAATAGATCGTATTAGGCGCGATCGCAAAAATCTAACGGTCGAACGTCCTGTAGAAGTGGCAAGTTTTGGTTAGGCTTTTTTGAGCGATCGCTTAGTCTGCATCAACACCCAAAACAGATCCTCGAACCTAGTGTAAAAACAAAGATAAATGTTGCCATAGGAAATAAAATAAGGCAATCTAGCAAATAGAGAGTTTGAAATACCGATGGCAGACGATGTAATCTGGATTGTAACGGATGACACGCCTCTAGTAGTGCTTCCGCCTGGTGGCAGGGATCGGCAAGGTAGCAACCCGTTTGATGATGATGAAACGGAATCAACCGAGCAGCAGCTCAGTAAACGAGGCATTCCAGTGAAAGCGGACAAGCTGGAAGCGGGCGTGACAGAGTTTTTAAAACTAATCGGGCGCGTGTTTGATCGTGCTAAACAAAGAGCTGGAGAACTTTCTGGGATGGAGTTAGATGAAATTGAACTTTCGGTCGAGGTCAACGGGGAAGGGCAGTTGAGCTTGCTGGGTAGTGGCAGCAAAGTGGGTGGAAAAGGTGCCATAACAATGAGGTTTAAAACGAACAAAACCACTAATTAAGGCAGTGCAGTGAAATGTCGAAAAACTGGGCGATCGCAATTGGCATCAACAACTATAACGAGAATAACTTCGCACCACTCAATTATGCCAAGCGGGATGCAGAGTGCGTGCGGGATTTTTTCCTGCATGAGGCGAAATTTGATGAAGTCTGTTTTTTCTCAGACGATTCACCAGATTTGGTAAGACCCAAAGGTAAGAAAATACCCACTCAGCCAACCTACGGTAACTTGATTTCGTTCTTGCACGACCGCTTTGAGAACAAACCTTTTTTATCTGCTGGAGACAACTGCTGGTTTTTCTTTGCAGGTCATGGGCAGCAATACGCCAATCGGGATTATTTAATGCCTCAAGATGCCAATCCCAGAGCGCTAGAGCGGACAGCGATTCCCGTCAGCTACGTGCGAGAGCGTCTAAGTAGATCGGGGGCAGATAATGTAATTCTAATCCTCGATGCTTGTCGTTCAGAAGGAAGTCGTGGCGCTGCTGGAATTGGCAATGAGTCGCAGCAGGGCGCTATTATCATTTCTTCCTGTAGTCCAACCCAAAAATCTTGGGAGATTGAGGAACTACAACAGGGAGCTTTTACATATGCGCTGTTAGAAGCATTGCGAATCTCAGGAGAGCGTAACTGCGCGACAGTAGATAGATTAGATCAATACTTGCGTCGCCGCTTGCCAGAATTGTGTCAAAAGTATAGAAAATATCCCGAACAAAATCCCCGCATTGCAGTAGATCCAATTGAAAAACGTTACTTTATATTGATGCCGCAGTATGCAACTAAAGATGATAGGAATGCGCTGAGAAATGATATTAACGCGCTCAAGCTGAATGCGTATCGGGCGCAATGCGATCGCAATTTCGATTTGGCGCAACAATTTTGGCTTCAAATAAACGCGGCGGCGCAGGGGCGGGATACGGATGCAATCAAAGAATTGCAAAACATTGCTCAAATAAAATCAGCACAAACAGTTTCATCAACTCTGTTGCAACCAAGTAGCCCAGGTTTAGGAAGCAGGGCATCTTTACCCGTGGAGGTACAGCCATCAAATCTTAACCCTAGCAGTCCATTCCAGGGAAAAATCAACTTTAGTCGTCGTTTGCGTCTATCCACAACAGGAGTAGAGTTAGCTAAATCAGCTTTGAAACAAAAAAGGTTGAGTCAGAAGGCACTCGCTCAAAATTGTGGCTTGACTCAATCAGCAATCTCTCGATTTATGAAACAAGAACTAATTGATTATAAAAGCTTTGATATGATTTGCGAAGCTTTAAACTTAAAATTAGAAGATATTGCCGACAATTCTGCTGCTTTATCAATATCTCATTCGCCAAATAATCAATCTTATGAAACTATTACTATTCCCTTTGATACCCGAATTTTCGAGTTTGATACTGTCAGAGTCAATGAGCGGGGACAAGAAGTAGAGCGCCGTTGCCAAACAGCAAAATACTGCACCGAAAATATCGGAAATGGGATTGTACTCGAAATGGTATTGATACCCGGTGGAACTTTCCTCATGGGTTCTTTGGAAACCGAGTACGGACGTTTAAAGAACGAAGCACCTCAGCACTCAGTAACACTCAAACCTTTTTTAATAGGGAAATACCCAATTACTCAGGCACAGTGGGAAGTTGTTGCTTCTTTGCCCAAAGTTCATCGAGAACTTGAACTCAATCCATCACACTTTCAAGGTGCAAATAGACCTGTTGAACAAGTTTCTTGGAACGATGCTGTCGAGTTTTGCGATCGCCTTTCCAAAAAAACAGGTCATGAGTATCGTCTACCAACTGAAGCCGAGTGGGAATATGCCTGTCGTGCTGGAAGTACAACGCCTTTTCATTTTGGAGAAACGATTACTCCCCAATTAGCAAACTATGACTGCAAGTACAGCTATAGATCTGCACCCAAAGGAACTTTTAGAAAGCAAACAACTTCAGTTGGATATTTTCCATTTTCCAATGCTTTTGGGCTATTTGATATGCACGGGCTAGTTTGGGAGTGGTGTTTAGATTACTGGCATGAAAGCTACGATAATGCACCTACAGATGGCAGCGCATGGCTGACTAATAGCAACAATAACTCGCGCGTGCTGCGGGGTGGTTCTTGGTACAACGATCCCTTATCCTGTCGCTCGGCTTATCGTTACAGTTGGGAAGGGAATGATAAAGTTAATCGCGTTGGTTTTCGTATTGTCTGTAATGTTGTCAATAGTTGATAGCCTTTTAATTTTGTTATTAGTTTTCTTCCAAGTCTTCCTCATCTTCATCCCAAGAAGGTGTATAAGTTGATTCGATAGGCTGACTTTCTCCCCGTTCTATAGCTATGGTTTTACGATACTGTTCTGCCTCTGCAATCTTTGTAAATTGAATTTTAGCTTTTTGTACAGTTTTAGTTTCTTGTGCGATGTTTTCTACTGCTGACCTAATTTCATCTAATGTTACCTTAAAAAACTCTTTGCGTTC
>DNGG01000189.1:526-4327 GCA_003486675.1 Cyanobacteria bacterium UBA11372 | reverse complement strand
AAAGACCGCCTACGCGGTCTAAGGGATGAATGTAGGGGCGGGTTTTACCAGTAACCTTCGATCAAAACAGACAATTAAAATAAACCCGCCCCGACTCCGCGCCGATGAGAGCAGTAAAATATTACCACTAATTCAATTTCCGCAGCCAAATTGACTGCTATTAGCTCAACGGTGAGGTTATTATGAGTAATTCTGATTTTGCAGGTGTTTTAGAGTGGACGCCGGAAGCTAAAACAAAGCTGAAAAATATTCCTTTTTTTGTCCGCTCTCAAGCTCGCCAACGGATTGAACAGTTAGCGAGAGAAGCTGGTTTAGATGTCGTAACGCCTGAAATAGTCGAGCAGGCGCGGTTAGAGTTTGGGCAATAAGGATTTTAGTGGCGGTATGCGATCGCTCCCATACTCCCATACTCGTCTATTATTTCCGGCGCGATCGCTCCAAACTCAAAATATCCCCCTCAAGAGGCATGAAATTGCGATGCAAAAAAAGCAGGTTGATATTATAACCTGACGGGGAAGCGCAGCCATGCCTTATCAACAACTTGAAGATTTACCGGACTCAGTTAAATCTCACCTACCCAAGCACGCTCAAGAGATTTTCCTCGCTGCGTTTAACAATGCACTCAAAGAGTATGACGAGGAAGAAACGGCTTTTAAAGTTGCTTGGAGTGCCGTCAAGCGCGACTATGAAAAAGGTGACGATGGGAAGTGGCATAGGAAAGCTGAATAGGATGCGATCGCTCCATCCCTCACGATGCAGATTGCAGCTTGCAGATAGCTTTCAGCACTTGTAACAACCCAATTGAGCGCTCCGATTCCATCAAGTGCAATTCTGGCATTAGTTGATATGTGGGTGGATTTCCTTGCTGAATATATGCAAATAAATAATCCATTCCGTTAGTCGTTAAACCCCATACAGATTCTTGATTTTCTAAGCTTTTATAGGCATAAGTAAGCAGTTGCCCTAAACCTGTAAAAGCATTAACACTACTATTTTTAGATTCAATCACTAATAACCAAAAAGGTGTATTTGCACTCGTTTTTACAGCTTTATTTACAGCAATAATATCAAACCTTCCCGTAATAAGTGTATCTTCATCTTCGATTCTAATGTCAGCAATATTTTCTTCTAAGGCAATTTCTATTGGATAGCGATAGAAGCCAGCCAATCGCAACAATGGAAAAGTGGTTAAAGCTTTCACCAGTCCTTCAGATACCTTACTGGCAAATAGATAGTAACGAAAATCATTGCGGATTTGTGTAAGTTCCTGTTGTTCAAGCTCTGTGAGAGGTTCTAGCGATAGCAAAGGTGTAAATGAGCCATCGTACTGCGCTTGAAAGCCTAACAAACGGTTAACCTCGCCCAAAGTTATGTTTTTGGCGTTGAGAGTTGTCATGGGGATTTCTCCAGGGGTGTTATATCTATTTTAAAACAGGCGATCGCTGAGTGATTTAGCTGTGCAAAATGTATTGACCAATAATTTCTTTGAGTTCTTGAGGAGATTCTATAGCGATCGCTGCCCCCAAATCCGGACGCACAACCCACCACCAAATCAAAGTTTCTAAATGACTTGGAGGGTCATCATTTGGACACCACTCTATATAACCTTCATTTACCCCAATAATATTGGCACAAAGGTCATTAGCTATTGCTACGCGCTCGTCTAGCTTTTCAAACTGCACAATGTCTTGCCAGCGCACTTCGTTACCTATTGAGCTTAAAATTGATTGTATATCTAAAGTAATCATTCTGTTATACCTCCAAAAGCTATAATAACTCTAATCCCAAAGTATTGTTGTTCTTCATAAGATTGATTGCCAATCCACTCTCTGACTGTGATATCGGAAGAACCAGTCAGTGCTGGCTGAATTGAACTGTAAAAATTGCTAATTTCCTGATGAATTGAACCTTTACCGTGAGCGAGTTGGACAAGATTACCTGTATTGTGAATTGCTTCCGCACCAAATCTCTGTACATTCGAGGTAGTTTGTCCAACAATATGATGCCAAGCTGTTTCTGTACCCGCCGAACCTATTGTTCTTTTGAATTCACCAAAACTTTTAAAACCTTGACCTCCTCTTCTGGGGGGAATGAGTGTTCTTGATGCTAGTTCTCTAGCAAGTTGTCTGGCTATTTCCTGCCTTGTTTCGTCTGTCATATGTATTAGCCCTTAGCGCACTCCTCTATCTCAATAGTATCGTTGATAATAACCAATAACCAGTTTTTGCTCGTGTGGATAAAGCGATCGCATCTATCATAACTATAGTTTAATCGATCGATAAATCGGGTTTCAGAGGCTAGCTGTCTCAGTAATTCCTCTATTCCAGAACAGTATTAAAATAAGTTAAGATATCCTCAAATATTTACGAATTAACTAAAATGGCTGACCAACAAATACATGTAGCGGCTTTGATTTCTAGAATTGAACAAATCGAACAGCAACAAATTGTGATAAAAAAATACGTAACTGGGTTAAAAGGTAAGTTAGATAGTCTGACACAAGAATTTAACAATCGAACTGAGTTGCAGCAGCTAGAAAGCTTGCAAGAAGAAATTGGTAATCTGCAACAGCAATTGAATCAGCTATCTAATTTGAGCGAGCATAATGGTAACTCCACTATTTCTGCAACGCCAGCGATCGCTCTAACAAAGACAGAAGCAGATGACAATTTTGATGATGCAGAAAGGGCAAAGCAGTTTTTGGAACGAGTTGATCGGCAACTAGAGCAAGAATTGCTGGAAGTTAAACTGGAAAAAGTAGATGTTTCTGAGAATGTTACATCTGAAATCAGGCAATATGACCAGATTAATACAGCGGCTAAACCGCAGCGAGAAGTTACTGCTTTAAGCGATGAAGAATTCAAAATAGAGAGAATGCTGTTGCTGCTGATGAAAGATGATGGTGATGAGGAAAGCCAGGAAGCTGCTGTCAGTGCAGAGGAGTTTTTGAGAAGGTATCAAGAAAAGGAACGAGATTTTACTGGAATTAATTTAGCTGGCTCAAATCTAAGCAAACAGACACTATACGAAATCAATCTTAGTAGCGCGAATTTGAGAAAATCTCAACTGTGTGAAGCCAATTTACATCGCGCGAACCTGAGTGAAGCCAACTTAGACAATGCAGACCTTAGTAAAGCTTGCCTCAATGCGGTAAAGCTAAACAATGCAACACTCAGAAAGGCAAATCTCAGCAATGCTTCGTTGCAAAGTGCAGAATTAAGTGAAGCAAACCTCAGTGGTGCGAACCTTTCTGGTGCTGATTTAACCCAGATGATAAATCTCAGTAAAGCCAACCTGGGTGGAGCTAACCTCAGCGGTGCTAATCTGTCCAGTAATGCTAACCTCTGTCAAGCAAACCTTAGTGGTGCTAATTTAACTGGAGCTAATTTGAGGAAGGCTAAGTTGGTGAAGGCAAACTTAAGGAATGCCAATCTTACTAAGGCCAATTTGTTAGAAGCAAATCTGGAAGGAGCAAACCTGCATGGAATTAAACTTCAACAAGCAGTTTACGACATAACCACTATTTTTCCTGCGGGTTTTGACCCTGTTAAAGCGGGTGCTTATTTGATTGCTCCTGGTGCGTCATTGGTACACGCTAACCTGGCTGGAATTGACTTAAACCAAGTAGACTTAACTGAAGCTAATTTAATCGGTGCGAACCTAACCAAGACAAATTTACAGAATGCTAAACTGATCCAAGCGAATCTTAGTGGAGCTAACTTGAGTGAAACTAATTTAAGGAGTGCCAATTTAACCGTTGCCAACCTTAAGAATGCTAACTTGATGAAGACAAATATAGAC
>DNGG01000189.1:0-235 GCA_003486675.1 Cyanobacteria bacterium UBA11372 | reverse complement strand
GCTAATCTGTCTGGTGCTAATCTGGTGGGGGTAACGCTTCAAGCAAATTTAAGTGGCGCAGATTTGAGCGCAGTCAATCTTTGTGGGGCTAATCTCAGTTGGACTAAGTTGAGTGATGTTAATTTAACATCAGCAGACTTACGAGGGGCTAATTTGGAAGGCTCAAATTTAGAAAAAGCCAACCTTAAAGGAGCAAATATAGGTGGAGTAATACTGGGAGAAGGAAATCGCAAGG
>DNGG01000348.1 GCA_003486675.1 Cyanobacteria bacterium UBA11372 | reverse complement strand
TGGCTACATCACTTACTGCCAACCTACCACCGGCAACGCTTGCTGCTTCGTCGTCAGACAAATCTTCCGAGAATCCTCGGCGCGCGATCGCATTTGTTACAGCATCATCAATCAGGTCATTAATTTCAAGTTGACCGCTGAGCTTTCTTTTGTTTGGGTTCATTTTTATCTACCTGTTAATTTGTCATTCGAGTCAAGATTCACTGATGTCTTGCACCTCTTGACAAAAGACAAAAGAAAGGAGGCAGAAGCTGCTTCGCTTTGATCGGCGCTGGCAGCAACTGCTTATAGGCCAACGGTCAATTGTCATAAAAAAAGAGATTATGACAACTGCTCTATGACCTCTTAACCGAAAAATAAAAGAGGTGTAAGACTCAGAGCATCAAGTATTAGACAAGATAACCAAAATCAAGAAAGCTGTGTTGCCATTTTGGCAAGATTTTGAGTAAAGAAACCGGGTTTCTATGAGATATAAGCAGAAACCCGGTTTCTAGGATTGTTGCGAGTAAGTCCTGTGAGTAAAACTTTTAGGGTGCTATAATATGCACCCTACTGCCGAGCTACTGCAAAATTACGAACTGCATGGGTTCGAGTTCAAGTTGGATAAAACGCGATTGATTATCGGGATGTTTTTGGACGGGGACAGTTCCCTGCTTTCCGTAAATAAACTTCATATTATTGCCCGGTTTATTGTGGATATCCTTATCGACAATAACGAAATCGCTGCGACGTTCCGTAGTAGATGTATTGTAAGCAATCAAAACTTCCTCGCCAGCGAGGATGCGCGAGAACGCCAGGGTGCAAGGTTGACTTTGGGGTAAGCTAAAATCGCGACCGTTGCCGGAAATTTCTCGGAAATACATCCGCCCGAAACGCAGGGCAGCAATTTGTTGGAATAGTTTGGCTATTTTGGCAATTTCTTGATAGATTGTGCAATTTCGATTCAGGTAGTTAACTTCAGGATTATCCAAGTCAAACATGGCTTCCCGAATAAATTTATCATCGTTGCCTTCGCCGGAAAATCCCTGTTCTGTCCCGTAATAAATGCAGGGCGTTCCGATTGCACAGAGCAAGTATCCAATTGCGGCAATTACCTGTGAGTCGGGGGTATCTGCTGCAAACCTCCGCTTGTAATCTTGCCCTATTTGGTCGTGATTATCGACAAAAGTTACTAGATAGCGCCCTAATTCTCCCCGCGTTAGGGCATGGTTTCTCAAACCTTCATAGCGGTTAATTAAATTCATCGGAGAACTAAAGCCTTTAATGACGCCGGGAAGCGACCAGTAAAGAGGAAAGTCTAAAACAGAATTCAAACCAAAATAAACGGTTTTGTTATCGACTTGGGTAGAAGTATTGGGGCCAATATAGCGGTTAATTGCATCATCGCCAGCGACGAGTTCTCCGAATAGGAAAAAATTGCGTTTACCGAGGCGGTAGGCATACTCGCGGATACGGGAACAAAAGCGGGCAACTGCGAGTTCTCCCATGTGTTTGACTGCATCCATGCGGAAACCATCAATATCGGCTTCGCGCATCCAATAACAGTAAGCTCTGATTAAAATATCTTGAAGAATCAAACCATCTGGATCGTCATCGTTATTGAAGCCTTTGAGGGAGAAAAAGTCGCCGCGTTGGGTTTCTGGATAGGCATCCCAGTTGCGAATTTCGCCGCGACGGTGATAGTAATTTGGGTTTTGTAATTCGGTGGGAATGGGACGATCCCGGTGGCGCAATCCACCAAAGGGAAATTGTCGATCTTGGTAATAATAATAGGGATAGTCTCCTGGATAGTACCAATTATCGCCAGAATGGTTGACGACAACATCGAGAAAAACCCGCATGTTTCTGATGTGTGCAGCTAAGACTAAATCGATTAAGTCTTGCTTGGTGCCAAAGCGGGGGTCAATTCTGAGATAGTTTTGAATGGCATAACCGTGATATTTGTCTGAGTTAGGATCGGGTGCATCGTTATTCTCGAAAATAGGACTCAACCAAATGGCGGTGCAGCCAAGGTTTTTGATGTAATCTAAATGATTGGTAATGCCTTCGAGGGTGCCACCGCAAAACTTTCCTAGTTGTTCGCTATTGCCGCTACCTTTTGAGCGATCGCTTTTCAGCACTGGTGCGCGATGCAGACTATCGTGGAACCGATCCACCATGATAAAATAGATAAACTCTTCCCGCCATTCGCGATCGATGTTCCAGTATTTCTTGCCGGGAATTGGCGTCAGGTCAAGTTCGGCAATTGAAGTTGGTTCTCTCATGGTACAATCCTCAAGTATTGGAAATTCGTAGATGCACCGTGGAGCGGGTTAAGCTATCTTCGCTCTGTATGTAGAGTAGGAATCACCCATGCAATCTTCACGCCCATTCATTTAAAACAGCGTGTCTCTCTATATTTTCGTTATCGTTATGGGGTGTTTGAGTAAAGCTTTCGTGAATTTGCGTTTAGTATTGATGAAGATATTTTGTCAGGTGGTAGCCATAAGATTGTAGGACGCCATGCCTTGCATCCTATTTATGAGTAAAATTCGCCTGCAATCGAAGTAGGGGCGGGTTGAATCAGATCTCTCGTGGTTCCTTTGATATCATGTTCGCTGGCATCGGCATCGCACGCGGGGCGGGTTTATCAACACAATTCGCTATCAATCAAAGGTGGAGGGTTTTACCCGCCCCTACAACACTTTCCGATTGCTTTGGGAGATCAGATCGGGGATATTACGTAGTGGTTTAGGGGATATGCGTCCGTAATACTGCGCGTGAAGCGGAAGCTCTCGCGGCGCGGATGCGCTTAGCGATCGCAAAGCGCGAATCGCTCAATTACAATTGTTCTGGATCGATGTTTCGTTCTCGCAATTTCTCTATCAATGCTTGATAGCGTTGTTGCTCTTGTTGTAGTTGTGCGATCGCATCCTCTGCACGTTGATTAAGTTCGACGGAGGTGCGGCACGAGAAACACTTTGCGCCCAGAGACAAAATTTTCTCGTGCCGTGTCCCTACATCCTTGTTGATGGGACGAAAAATGTCTGTCAGGTATTGCGACAGGTGCCAGATGTGGTAAAAGCGATCGCACACCACCCTCCAACACTCAACGACGAGTCAAATATCCTCGCTTGCGAGTCTTGTAACCTCGGCGATGAGTATATTTTCTCCATCTCCCTGTCCGCAACGTGTAACAATCAATTCTTGACCTTGGATTGCGCGTAGAAATTGGGAGGATTGGTGGAAATGGATGT
>DNGG01000324.1 GCA_003486675.1 Cyanobacteria bacterium UBA11372 | reverse complement strand
GGAATTCGCTTAGCCTCCGTTGCCGGAATTTTCACCCCACGCGCAGTCCAAAATGGGAATTCAGTATCAATTCCGGCTTCCCCATAGGCAATCTTAAAAAAGCCATTATCTCCCCACTCAGTTCCCCAAGAGTTTTTGCAGATCCAGCATTTTTCTGCTTCTGAATAACCGATTACTTCAATGCAGTGAAGACCTTGATCTTCGCCGGTAACGTGTTTGTAAATGCCGCTCCCATAGGAATAGAAATCTTCATACACGTGAATTACCGCACTGACTGGCCCCACATTAGTCAGCCAGTTCTTGCGTTCTATCATTGTATTGACGGTGGTCGATTCCGTAATCCTCACAGCACGAGCGTCTCTATTTTTACCAATAATGCACGAGGGATTGCCTGAAGTAAAAGCACTACTATAAGGGAAACAATCTTCATCTGGCGCGCCGCGAGTTATCAGCGCATTGTAAGCTTCATGAGGCCACCAACCTTGACAATTTGCACCATGATCCGAACAGAAATGAAGATCCGCTTCTGACAAATCTAGCTTTTGTCCTAGTTCGATCGATGCCATTGATTCCACGGTCGATACTGTACAAAAAGATACGCAGGAACCACAGCTTCCTTGGTCTTTTACTGGACTGATATGGTTACCGTTGCGATCGCGCCAATCGATTGCCGGTGCAAAGTTAGGCACTACAGATCTAGGACGGCGAGCCATCGCCGCCGCTAAATCCGCTCGATCGACCACAACCCCTAAAAGTCGTCGCTTTTGAGCGGTAGAAAGCACAGTCAGGGGAGTTTCTTTTGCTACCCAATTGGCATCAGAACCCTCAATTCTAGAATTGATTTCATCAAATGAAGTCATTGATTACCTCTTGATAGTGGACAGTTGACAGTTGACAGTTGACAGTTGACAGGTAAAAAATATAGCATTCACCACTAGGGTGATTAACTAGACGGCGGCAATTGCTTAAGCTTTTTTAATCTCAACTTGAAGCGTATGTTCCGCTACAGGGGGTTGATTTCTTTCCCAAGGTCGCTGCTGCATAAAGTGAATTGTCACCTGTCCAGGCGCGAGTCCCCGCAGGATAAATGCTCGATCGATGCTGGAACCAACAGCGGGAAATTCGCTACTTTTTGCTGTTGTCTGCGATACATCAATTAAGTTGCGATCGCCGCCGATATCATAAGTCCACTGATACCCTGCCGTTCCTAACCCTGGTAATTTGAGCGTGTAGGTTTCACCAACTTTGAGATCGATTTTTGCTGGTAATTCCATTGCCAACTCCTGAATCGCAACGATCCTGCGAACTGAGCGATCGCACACAGCCATCTTGGTTCGCTTATTTCTGATGATGGAATATGCGCTTTTGTTATGGCAGTACCCTCATGGGTACTTCCACCCAAAGGTAGCGGCTCAATAGGCACCCAGTCATTTGCTTCTTAGCACGGTTATGGCACTACAATGCGATCGCCTACCCGAAAACAACAAGTAGTAGGGCAAGAATTTCTCACCCTACTACCTATTAGCAATTACCCATTACCCATTACCAACCAAACTTACAATTTCGCCCCGCATTCCGGACAGAATTTGTTATTGGGTGCATTCTTCGCACCGCAGCTGTTACAAGTCACCTCTGTCACTGCTTCTAGCTGTTTGGGTTGCGGTAAGCCTATCATTTGACCGTTGCTCTTACCGGGGGCGACCATTGGGTAACAGTTTTCATCTTTCCTGACGCGCACTTCCAGCATGAAGGCACCCTTGTGGGCTAGCATTTGAGCGATCGCATCCGACAATTCTTCCCGGCGCGTCACTACCATCCCCTTCAAACCATACGCTTCTGTCAGCTTCACAATGTCCGGCATTCCTTGTTCCATATTGGAAGCTTCGTAACGCGCCTCGTAGAACGTTTGCTGCCACTGGCGCACCATTCCCTGCCAGCCATTATTCAGAATCACCGTCTTGACATCAATGCCGTATTGTGCTAATGTTCCCAATTCCTGAATGTTCATCTGGATGCTGGCATCCCCGGCAACGCAGATCACCTGTTCGTTCGGCAGCGCCATTTTGGCGCCCATTGCCGCTGGCATCCCAAAACCCATCGTGCCTAACCCAGCACTGGAAATCCAACGCCGGGGGCCGTTTTTGAGGAATTGCGCCGCCCACATTTGGTGCTGACCTACATCGGTCGTGTAGTAAGCATCGGGTGCCTGACGCCCCAACTCCACAACTACCTCTTGGGGAGACAGCATATCCTCATACTGAGGCACCACCAAGGGATAATCTTGCTTCCAGCGATTAATTTTTTCTAGCCAAGGTTGAGTTTGGTTCGGTTCTTCCGGTCGGATATCCGCTTCATCGCACCGCCGCAGCATATCTGCCAACACCAGGCGCACATCCCCCACAATTGGCACTTCCGGGGCGCGGTTTTTCCCGACTTCGGCGGGGTCGATATCGATGTGAATCACTTGGGCGCGGGAGGCAAATTCGTCCAACTTGCCCGTTACCCGGTCATCGAAGCGCGCCCCCACGGCAATTAGCAAGTCGCATTCGGTGACGGCAAAATTCGCATATGCCGTGCCGTGCATTCCCAACATCCCCAAAGACAGGGGGTGATTCTCGTCAAACGCACCTTTCCCCATCAGGGTTGTCGTTACCGGGAGTTGGAATCGTTCTGCTAGTTCTTTAATTTCCTCGTGGGCACCGGCAGCGATCGCTCCTCCACCCACGTACAATAAAGGCTGTTTAGCTTTGCGAATCAAATTCAACGCTTGCTGTAACTGGCGGGGATTCCCCTTCACCGTCGGACGATAGCCAGAAATTCTTACCGATCCCGGTTCCACCGGCACGTAGTCGAATTCTTCCAAACCTACATCCTTAGGCACGTCGATTAACACCGGCCCCGGACGCCCGGTACTGGCGATGTGGAACGCTTCTGCCACAATTCGCGCCATATCCTGGGGATCGCGCACCACATACGAGTGCTTCACAATCGGCAGCGTGATCCCGTAAATATCGATTTCCTGAAACGCATCCGTACCAATCGCTGGACGGGATACCTGTCCGGTAACCACCACCAAGGGGATCGAGTCCATTTGTGCGGTGGCAATTCCCGTCACCAGGTTTGTCGCTCCTGGCCCCGATGTACCAAAACATACACCCACTTCCCCAGTTGCACGGGCATAACCATCGGCAGCATGGGCTGCTCCCTGCTCGTGCCTGACGAGGATGTGCTGAATTTCACCCCTTGATTCAAAGCGGTACAGTTCGTCGTAAATCGGCAGAATCGCACCGCCGGGGTAACCGAAAATATGCTTCACCCCATGACGCTTGAGACTGTCAATTAGGGCAAAAGCACCAGTCGCGCGCTGGGCACTCCCAGCCGGGGTAATTACACCAGGGGTTGGCGTCACGATTGGATTACTGATACTACTGGATTTTTGAGAAACGCTGTGGGAAGTCACGGGCATACCTCAGCTAATAACGACTATTTTGGCTGTTTTAAATGTGTCGCTTATGATACATTATGTTTGCATCTCTTGATATTTCTTTACGCGATTTTTAACTAACATCGATCGAGCATCGACTGAGCGCGATTGGTGGAGTGGAAATTGCGCCTCAGAAATAGCACAAAGAGAAGCAAGCGATCGCGAAAAAAACTTGGGCAAACTGATGGGATTTTGTTGCTTCAGGCTAAGCGATCCAAAGTTGCCAGCTTGCGATATATCTTCATTTTGATCCGAATATCGGTAGGATTCCCTAGAGCGAGGAAATCTCTTAACAATTCTAGATTGCATCTTGCAGCACGTTCCGCGTATTATACCAAGCCCAGATCCCGACTAAACTAACCAAAAGGCTCATTCCTACAAGCACAACTTGCAGGCCAAACTGAACCGTGAGGGGTCCTGCGATCGCCAAAGGCAAAGTCAAAGCAATATTCACCACATTGTTCTGAAACCCAAACACCTTACCCCGCATAGATTCTGGCGTTTGTCGCTGAATCAGCGTTTGCATCGGCACGCCCACAAATGCCGCTCCCACCCCCAAGAATACACTGAGGGCTAAACCCAACCAGAGGCGATTGGCATAAGTGAACACACCTAAAACAAACGCCATACTCAAAAAACCGATTAACGGCAACGGTTTGTGCTGGAACCCAGCGCCCCAAGTTCCCCCCAACAATGCTGCACCCAACACCATCCCCACCCCGGCGGCGGCTAGCAGAAAGCCAAATTGAGTTCCTTTGAGGCCAATTTCTTCTGCCATATTAATCGCCAGCACGGTTAACGCCGCAAACACCGAATACAAAATCGTTAACTGCACCATCGCATTGCTGACCAAACGGTCTTTTTTCAGATATCGCAACCCCGCCTTAAAATCGCTCCAAGGGTTGAGATCCACCTGCGAGCCATCCATTACTTTTTCTCTCACGGGAATGAGATAAATGGCGATCGCTGAGGACAGATATAACGCGCCGACGGCAATTTCCGGCCCAAATGACCCGCCAAAGGTTTTAGACAAGGTTAACAGCGGTTCCCCAATCGCAAAACCCACAATCAAAGAACCCATCATAGTCGTAGTAAACAGGGCATTGGCGGACATTAACCCCTGGCGGGAAACGAGTAAAGGAATCGCCGCCTGTTCCGCCGGGGCGAAAAATTGCGTCAAAATCGATTCTAAAAACGCCACGACCAACAAAACGGTAAACTGTTTAGGCAGCAGCGGGATCGCAATTACTAACAACTCCCGCAGCACGTTAGTAATCCACATAATTTGACGCTTGTCGAAGCGATCGACAAAAATCCCCGCCGCCGAACCTAATAAAACCGCTGGTAGTGTATTAGCGACCATAATCAGCGAGTTCAACAGCGCATTGGGCGATTCGGCATTTTGCATCGCTTGAGAGTTTACCAGCCAAGCGGGGAGTCCTTCTTGATAAGCTGGCTGTGCCACCAAGCTAATCAGCAACACCAAAAACACCTTGTCCGC
>DNGG01000584.1 GCA_003486675.1 Cyanobacteria bacterium UBA11372 | reverse complement strand
GTGCCGCTATACAAACCTTCGGTAACCTCATCCATCTGCTTTCCCGCCATACACCCACCCCGCAAGTCTTCCCTTGTCCTGGGTGTGGTCAATTATAGTTGGTTGAGACTGACGCGGCGACGCGGCGATGCTCTGAACTTTTCACCCATATCACCAACTGGCGCAGGATTACACCCCCTTCTCCTCCAATTCCCTCTGCCTCTCGATTTGATTTTCTTGTCTCGGGGGAAAACTTTGATAAATATTTATAATTTTAGGGTGGGGGTGAGGGGTCAGACCCCTCATTGGGGTACTATACTATTAGTAGATGCACCCTGATGATTACCGCCCCGACAGCAACGTCGGGCGTTTTTTTTTGCTCAATTTGCTTCAGTGTTATTACGTAAGGGAAATTACGCATATTAGTGGATTACCTGATAAAATCAATTGTAAAAACACTGAAATAGCAGGATAAAATTGAGGGGAAATATGAGCGATCGCAATGCAGCCAATCAAGAATCTACAGCAATAGAAGGCATCTACGAAGCATGTATAGGAGTCCAAGATCCCATACCTCAAATTCAATATTGGGAGCAATTCGGCTATCGCATCGGACAGGTGGGAGAATTATCTAAAGCAGCCGCCTACCAATTGTATGGAGTTGAGTCCGCTTTACGCTCGATTCGACTTTACCACGGGGATGCCGACCACGGCTTAATTCGCCTCATGATTTGGGAAAACCCGACAAACTCAGGGTTAAAAATGTCCTCGATGAAAGCAAAGGGAAACCGCTGGACAACAACATTAACTGCCGATTTGTTCAACATTTTAAATCAGGTAGAAGCAGCCGTCGCCGCCGGTTTACCTATCAAATACACCGAACCTAGTTGGGAGATCATCTACAACAAAGAAAGAAAAGCGCGTCCTTTTATAGATCCCGCGATTGGCGTGCGAGAAATGATGGTACTGCAACCTTTAACTAGGCAAGTTTTATTTCAACGTTTTGGCTATACAATGTTTTCTTACGGCACTATAAATAACAACGCGCCTTTTAAAACCAGCCAAATTACCCACATGGGAATGGTGATTCAAGATGATAGCAAAGAAACGCTAAAATTTTATGAAGAAACCCTCGGATTGCTGCGGGTTCGCGATGATGTAGAAACTAATTACGATTCCAAAGCTGGAAGAGAAATTTTTGAATTGCAAAAGAATGAAAAATTTTTAGTTACAGCATTTGACGATCCGCGTTCGTCAAAAACCAACCTGCAAGCGGCAAGATCGGGAAGACTTTATATTATTCGATTTCCCGAATCAATCGAATTAGAAAATAACTTTGAAGCCGCGCAGCCTGGATGTTTGGGAATGTCGTTGTATACTTATCGTGTGGGGGGAATTAAACAGTATTTAAACCGCATCAAAGCAAGTAGAGTGCAAAAATTTACAGAAGTTTCTTTAAACGAATTTGGAGAAGAAAGCTTTTCTTTTGTCGCACCTGATGGTTATTTTTGGACGTTGGTAGCTGGATAATTAACTCAAGTTGCTAGTGATAAAACCGATCCCCCCAAACCCCCCGAGCTTCGGGGGGCTTAAGAGAGGTTAAGACATTTTTCCGGCACGATCAAGGGATATAATACCAAATATTGCATAACTAGCAACTTGCGTTCTATAGTTGGCAAATCAGGGGATTACTTTGATTTGCTAAAATTAATGCAATCTGCAACCTAAAATTTTAAATTATTTTATGCGATCGCTTATCCATACCTTGCCATCAATGGCGCTGTCGCTACTGCTAATAACCGCCTCTAGCAAGGCGCAAATACCCGTTGCTTCCCCATCTCCTGACTTGCCTGATTTAGCCACGGAAATAGCAGCAACGGGAAATCTTGAGTTAGCATCACAGTTATTTGCTCGCGCCGTACAGGTAGCAGAGACAATAGAAGATAAAGCTACTAAAATCAACGCTTTATCTGCGATCGCCATCAAATTAGGCGAAGTAGGACAAACTCAGAAAGCAAATTTAATTTTCGATCGCGCCATCCAAGTGAGCAAACAAACCGATGATAATTTTACCCTTTATTACCAAGAACCCGCAAGGCGCGATATTGCGATCGCCATGGCAAAAGCGGGAATTATCCAACGAGCATTGCAGTTTATTGAAACGATTAATTCTGACTTTCGCCAAGCCGAGGCATTGAATGCGATCGCTCCCATTTTAGCCGAAAATGGTGAGACGGAACAAGCCAGACAAATTCTGCTGAAAGCGCTCTCAAAAGCGAGAGGAATTACCGGAGATTATGCCTATGAAGCCAATGGCAGTTGCGGGAACGATAAATTTGAAGTGTTATCTAAAATTGCCGCTAATTTAAGCTTATTAAATCAGTTTGACACTGCATTAGAGGTGGCAAAAAGCGTCACTGGGTGCAGTTCCGCCAACGGTGACAGCAGCGAAGATTATCAAGCTTGGGCATATCTTGGCATTCTGGCTAATATGGCTAATGCAGAGCAAGTAAAGCCAACTTGGATCGGCTCTCAAACTATGCAAAACGGTTCAGAAAAAATGCCAGTTTGGTCGCAAATTGGTCAGAAATTGGCGGCAATGGGCGAGGTAGATCTAGCTTTAACAGTGGCAGAAAAAATTTCTCAGGAGTTTCAAACAGTTACTGCCATCAATTCAGGTTTGGATCTGCGGGAATTTGGCGAAAAGGAACGCAGCCTGAGCCGTATTGCCATAGAATTAGCCAAAAAACAACAATTTGAAACTGCTTTAAAAATCGCGCAAACGATCCAAGAATTGACCCCTGAACAGGAAGCAGCAGTAAAACAGTTCAACTTGCAAACTCAACCGAGTATAAAAGCGTTAACTTTGGGGGAAATTGCCAGAGAATATGCTAAAATTGGGAAAATTGAACCAGCTTTACAGCTAGTTAATAGCATTGGGAATCAAGAAGGAAAAGCTTTAGGAATAATTGCGATCGCACAAGGGTTACAAACCACCGGACAAGCTGCACAAGCCGATAAATTACTTTCCCAAAACTTACAACCTCCTGCCATTCCACCGACAGATAACTTTGAAGCAAATCAATCGATATCTAGAATTGCTGTAGCTTTAGTAACTGTTGGCAAAGTTGACCAAGCTTTGCAAATTGCCCAATCCATTAAGAACGATACGACGAAAGAACAAGCAATTGCCAATATTGCGTCCCAACTATCAGAAATGGGACAAATGGAACGAGCCTTCCAAATAGCCAATGCAGTTAATTCAGTTGGCTTTAAACAGGAAGCATTGAATAAAATTGCCGCTAAATATCTAGAATTGGGACAACTGGAACAAGCGTCACAGGTAACAAAACTGATTCCAGCAGATAGCAATATAGATATTTTGGCAAACCTCGCCGATGGGTTTGCTAAAGCGGGAAAAACCGAGCAAGCGTTGCAAGTAGCTCAAACTATCGCGAATGATAGCGTGAAAGCGATCGCGATCGCAAACGTTGCCGCGATGTTAGTCCCAAAGAATAATTGAAGGTAGCGAGCAATTCAATTACCTCAATCGGCAATCTGCAATCTAAAATCTGCAATTAACTCAGTCTTCCGCTGCTGGCAAGGGAAACCTTTCCCCAGCCAAATAAGCATCAAAATTCTGTTTAAAGTATGTCCAAGAAG
>DNGG01000601.1 GCA_003486675.1 Cyanobacteria bacterium UBA11372 | reverse complement strand
AAAGATAGAGTTCATGTTTGCCCTGAATGCGGTTACACAACACACAGAGATGTAGCAGCAGCACAAATTGTCCGCAATCGTGGACTGTCTGGGGTGGGACGCATCCTGGACAATAAAGAAATTGCCTGTGGAGACGGTCTGGCGGGGACGGGAAACCGTCTAGTTAAGAGTCTAAGAACCAGGAAGAAAAGTGAAGAGGCGTGTCTTGGGACTGCCCCGTAACCACTTTTTAAGCATCCCCTTCGCTGCTAGCTTGGGGAGTACGTCACTTCAGGTCACGTCAACACAGGATGGGGCTTGTTGTCGGCTTTTTCAGTAACTATTTGGTAGATGTATCGAGAAGTGTGAAAATTGAGAAACGTTAACTTTGACTCGGTGCGGGCTTATTTGACCGAAGATGCTTGTAAGAGTACAAATTCTGTGCTTAAGTTGGCGTCTAGAGACTTTGGGAGCGATTATGACTACAAGCGATCGCGTATTTGTGCTGCTATTTAACGCTCGGACGGACAATGAGGGCATTCACACCATCCGCATCGCGGATCGCAATAAGGTGTTGATGTTTGAATCAGAGGACGACGCCACCCGCGTGGCTTTAATGTTGGAAGCGCAAGATTTCCCCACACCCACCGTCGAAGCAATCGATCCAGAGGAAATCAAAGCGTTTTGCGAAAGTGCTGACTATGATTGGGAATTTATTCCCGAAGGCGCTTTGTTTATTCCCCCCGAAGCCAACTTGGAAGAAACTGACTGGCAAGCCGACGCGACTGAATCTCAAATGCCCGAGACGGAACTAGACCGCATTCGCCGCCAACTCGAAGGACTGTTGTAATCAAGGATAAACATGACAAATTTGGAAGATAGGGGTCATCTTCTGACCGAACAGATCAATCCCAACAGCCGCAATTTAGACCAAATGACTGCCCTGGAATTGGTGGATCTGTTTAATCAAGAAGATGCCCAAACTTTGGCGGCGATCGCTAATGCCCGTACCCAACTCGCCGAAGCTATCAATATCACATCAAAGTCATTACGTCAAGGGGGAAGGTTATTTTATGTGGGAGCCGGGACGAGCGGACGATTAGGGGTATTGGATGCAGCCGAGTGTCCGCCGACGTTTTGCACGCCGCCGGAAATGGTACAGGGAATTATTGCTGGGGGAGCGGGGGCGTTGGTGCGGAGTTCGGAAGATTTGGAAGATAAAGCCGACGATGGGGCAGCTGCGATCGCTCAAAGACAAATTACCCAACTCGATGTAGTAGTCGGCATCACCGCCGGAGGAACGACGCCCTACGTACAAGGCGCGTTGCAAGCCGCTAAATCAAGGGGAGCTACCACGATTTTTATCGCCTGCGTCCCTGCCGAACAAGTCAATACGAGTGCCGATATTGACATTCGCTTGTTAGTGGGGCCAGAAATAGTAGCCGGATCGACGCGCCTCAAAGCCGGAACTGTGACCAAAATGGCGTTGAATATCCTTTCTACCAGCGTCATGGTGCAGTTGGGGAAAGTATACGGCAATCGCATGGTGGATGTGGCGGTAACGAATACGAAGTTACGCGATCGCGCCTTACGCATCTTGCAAGACCTCGCCGGTATAGATCGACACGAAGCCGCCGTTCTGCTAGAGCGCAGCGGTAGACAGGTGAAACTAGCGCTGCTGATGCACTGGACAGGATTAGAAGCCGAAGCAGGAGCCAACTTGCTAGAGCAACATCAAGGCAATTTAAGGCAAGCCGTCACTAGCTATCAAAAATCCGAATCGGGTGAGAGTTAACGGAACTTAAAAATTCCTTTGTGTATCTATAGTTACTGGGTATCTGTTTGAGTTTCTCACATGTATAAGGTACGCTCAACCACGCGAGGCGGGACTAGCAGAAGGCAAGTGGGATTTCCACGCCCTTCGCTCAAGTATGCACTATCAATTGCCAGCATGACGGCAGTTTCTTTAGAATTATTTATCGCCCCTGGCTGGTCAATCTCAGGACGAACGCAATTTGAGCCAAATTCCCCAGACTCAAAAATAAACCCCAGTTGGGAAATTGCTCAAGTATTTCGACCACCCAATCGAGGCACTCCCGCCACAACAGAAGGCGCGGGAACGAGGGGGAGTTCCTGCATAGCCTTGAGCGAAAGGAATAAATTACAACCTTTAATTCCCACGGGGAATATAGGATTAACGGTATCGGAACATCCAACCTTTTTTGGGTATATTCCAAAATCTAATGCCACACAAGGGCAGTTTGTGCTGATAGATCAAAATAACCAGCTGGTTTATAGAACAAGTTTTGCTCTACCGTCCCAGCCCGGTATTGTTAGTATCAACCTTCCGGCGACAGTGACACTTGAAATTGGCAAGCAATATCAGTGGTTGTTTGTATTAGTTTGCGACCCCGAAGATCGCAGCGACAGCGTAATTAGTACCCCAGCATGGATTGAGCGCATAGAACAGAGCGAAACTTTAGCAGAGCAGATAAAAAATGCTACACCAGAAACGCTCCCGGCAGTGTATGCAGAAGCTGGTATCTGGTTCGATGCTTTGGCAAGTCGAGTGAAACTTCTTCCCTCTCAAACTCAAACAGAATGGCAACAAAACTGGGAATTACTGTTAACAACAGCCGGACTGCAAGGGTTTGTTCAAGAGCCGATTATTGGTAATAGGTAATAGGTAATTGGTAATTGCAGATTTGAGATTTGAGATTTCAGATTTGTTATCGAATCTGCTTCCATGACCCTGCTTTTAACTGTTATCAACTATGTAGGTGCGATCGCATCAATTTGAGCGATCGCAAATTTGGCGATCGCGCTTATCTACTCTAACGTTGTTTTGAAGGTAATCTCGCAACCAGTTGCAACTTTGAGCGATTAGCCGATCGAACTCTGGCGTTTCAGCATTCCAGAACTCAACTCGGGCATCATCGCTGACCGAGACAAATGTCTTGCCATCAGGACTGAAAGTAACGTTCCAGAAAGCATATCCTTGTCCTTCGATCTTTTTGAGTTCTTGCCCTGTTTCGACACTCCACAGACGAATTGAGCTATCAGCACTGGTAGAGACAAGAGTTTTACCATCAGGGCTAAAACTTAATCCTGTTACTCCCGCAGAATGTCCTTTTAGTGTTTTCAATTCATTACCGTCTAGCGTCCAGAGTTTAATTGTTTTGTCGCGACTTGCAGATGCCAGGGTTTTGCCATCGGGACTAAACCGAACGCGAGTTATGTAGCTGTTGTGACGCTCAAACGTTTTCCAAAGTTGTCCTTGAAGGTTCCACAATTTTATAGTGCCATTGTTGTGGGCAGAGGCAATAAGCTTCCCGTCAGGACTGAAACTCACGCTATGAACCTTGCCCGCATTTGCTCTGAATGTTCTCAGTTCAGGGCCATCGATCTGCCACAGCTTAACAGTGCCATCGTAACTCGCTGTAGCTAAAGTTTGACCATCGGGACTAAAACTTACCTCGATCGCTTCATTGGTATGTCCGTTGAAGGTTTTCAGGAGTTGACCTTTGAGGTTCCAAAGTTTGAGAGTTTTGTCGGAACTGACAGCAGCAATTATTTTGCCATCTGGACTGAAACTGAGACTCCAGATGCGATTCCAAATTCCACTTTTGGCGCTAATTGTTGCTAGAGATTGCCCCTGCAGGTTCCACAGTCGAATTGTTTGGTTATTACTAGGAGTGCCGTCCCCGGCAGTAGCAATAATTTTGCTATCGGGACTAATGCTAACGCTCCACAGAGAATCGGTATGCCCGATCGCGCTTTGATGATTTTGATTATTTAGACTCCACAACCTGACGGTATCATCTGCGCCAGCAGTCGCAATAGACTGACCGTCGGGGCTAAAACTGATGTCAGAAATTCCATTTTGATGCCCTTTGAAGGTTTTGAGTTTTTTTCCATCAATACTCCACAGTATGGCAGTATTGTCAGGACTAACTGAGGCAATTGTTTGACCATCTGGACTGAAACGTACCGCGATCGCATAATTATCGTGTTTGCCAATCTTTCTAATCTCCTTTCCCTCTAAATTCCAAAGTTTAATTTGGGTGTCTCCGCCTGCTGTAACAAACGATTTACCATCTGGACTAAAACTAACTCCAAAAATCGCTTGCGGACTTGCTTGAAAGCTTTTAATTTCCCGTCCGTCCATGCGCCACAGCTTAACCATTCCCCCTTGCTCTGCTGCAACGATGGTTTGCCCGTCAGGACTGCAACTGAGGCTCCAAACACCATCCTGATGACCTTTTAGTGTTTTAACTCCTCGCCCATCTAAGTACCATAGTTTGAGAGTGCGATCTGCACCAGAAGCTGCAATTACCTGACCGTTGGGACTAAAACAAAGATCTGCCATAAAATTCTCTTCATTGGCTCGCCCTGGAAAGGTCATCAATTCTGTGCCATCTACAGTCCAAAGTTTAACCGTGTAGTCGGCACTAATTGCCGCAATTTGCTGACCGTTTGGGCTAAAACGCACGCTTCTGAACAACTGATTTTGCCCAGATAACTTTTTCAGTTCTCGTCCATAAATACTCCACAATCTGACCGTGTTATCATCGCTGGCAGTTGCCAGGATCTTACCGTTTGGGCTAAAACTGACGCTTCTGACTTCCCCATTATGTCCTTCCAAACGATTGCGTTCGCGGTTGCGTTCGTTGATTTGAAACAGGGCATTCACCAATGCTAACTGGACGGAAGATCGCGTGCGATCATCAGCCCAAGGAGTGGCTTTCAACTTCGTGGCAGCTTTGAGTGCAGCTAGTAATGCATCTAGTTCTTGGTTGGCATTCAGTAAAGCCTTGGAGTCCAGGCTCAAGAGTTTGATTTCCTCTAGTTGTACCTCTTGGATTGTCCAGATTCCGGCTGCGATCGCTCCCAACAAAGATATCAACAAAATTGCTCCCCCAATGCGGATGCGTCGGTTAGCTTTGCTATTTGCCCGTACCAAGATTTGATTTGCATCTGCCAACACCAGATTGGCTTCTGCCAGAATTTTGGCAGCATCAGCTTCAGCTTCAAATCTTTGTTGCAAGTCGCGTTGTTCTAATTTTTGACTAGCATCTAAGAAGTGGCGATCGTCATCGCTTAAGCTTTTATCTGCGATCCAATTTTGAGCTTGTTGTAATATCTGCCCCCGCAACAACCAGGATTCTTCCTGACAGTTGGATGCCAGCCAACCCGATAAGGGTACGGCATAAAAATCAGGTCGCACTAAGGCTAATTCCCGCTCGACCCAAGCGCGATCGAAAACAATTTCATAAATCCGGTTATAAACGCTTAGTTTGTCCTGTTTTCTGACCACTAATCCGGAGAGTTGTAATTCCATTTGTTCGGGACTATTATCGAAGGCGATCGCTTGAGATTGCAAAATCTGCTGGTATAGTCCAAGTAGCCGACCTCGACGTTGTTTGCTGCCACGAATGCGATCGCGAATCGTCCTCAAATGCGGTGGATTATCCTGAGTTTCCCAATTTTCAACAATATGCGATCGCACCAACTGCCCAATATTTGGTTCTCGATTTTCGGCTTTTTCTGCAACCAACTTACACAACTTCTGAGTCAAAAACGGTTGTCCGCCCGTCCAATCCAAAATCTCCTGTAAAACTGTCATCGGATTGTCTACTTTTCCGATTAATCCCTGTGTTAAGGGAGCTTGAGCCTCTGTCAGCTTAAACCCTGACAAATCGATCGATCGCCCAATATTGAACGGCGTTCTTTGTTTATCGACAATCAAATCTGCCGGAGTTGCCACTCCCAACAAACAAAACGTTAAGCGATTGTAGCGGCGATCGATCGATTGTTGCTCATAACAAGCGCGAATCGCGGCAAATAAATCGTCGGTGGAAAAGTTTAAGCTCTTGACGTTATCAATTTCTTCTAAAAAAATACAGACTCTAGGACTAGCAACTTTAACCAATAAAATATCTTCAACGAACAAACTAAGTTGTTGGATGGCAGACAGTTCTGAGTGTTCGTTACGCCAAGCCTTTAAATCGAACATTCCCGCCAGCTTGAAAACTCTGACCAATTCGACTACCAACCCTTTATACCATTGGTCAGCTGTTACTTCCTTCGATCCTAATTTAGTTACATCTACCGCCGCGCAAGCAATTTTTTTCGCCTCCAGCAGTTTCATGGTTCGCGCCTTCAAACTCGACTTCCCCATCTGCCGAGAGTTAAACACATAGCAGAATTCTCCTGCTTCCAATGCTGCCAATAATTCCCGATCTGCCTGCCGCGTTACATAGCAAAGTGCATTCGGCGGTAAGCTTCCTCCAACTTTGTATTCGTAGTCGCCGTTGTCGATAGTATTCATAATTCTGTTTTCATTGGAGGATGCAACCTTTAAGCAAGATTGACGCTGAAATACTGACGATATAGTTCGCAACTCGGTGTAATTTGGTTGCCGTTCAGATGCACGAGTCCCATACTATCCAACTGATAGACAGTTACGGATTCCAACTGAACGGGGTGTTGAGAAGTCACAATTTGTTTCAAGGCACAGGCCAATTCTGGTTGCTGTTTCAAATTTCCTAAACAACGCCGCAAATGGTCGCTATACACTCCAGCATGGGTAGGAGCATCTTGCAGCAATTGCTGGAGTGTAAAGTCGTGACGGGCAAGGTGATATAAAGCAAGTCGGATCAGATAGGGATGCCCTCCCACCATTGCAGTTAATAACTGAGTTTCTTCAACAGTCCAATTTAGATTGTGTAATTCAGCCAGCGTCTGGATTTGTTGTAAATTAAACAGCGGCAATTTTAGGGGTAGCCCGACATTAAATGGAGATTGATGGATATTTAAGGAGATATAAGCTTCTGTAGAATGAGCGATAATCAATCGCAGTTTCCGCCAACTTTCTTGGAGCGTGGCTTCTTCATGCCATTCTCGCAGTAAAGCCAGAAAATCTTCAGCCAGATCGGGATAGTTAAAAACCGCATCAATTTCGTCCAGGCTGATGACTAAATTCGTCTCCAAGTGTTCTAATAAATAGGTTTCAAAATATCCGGTACAACTTACCTTACTGCCAATTTCTTCATCCCAGTAGTCATCAAGCTTTGGTTCTAAGTTCAGTTGTCGGCTCACATTCAAACAGAACCAGCGTAAAAATTTATTTAAGTTTGTAAAGATTGTTTTTTCAGCTTTTCGCAAGTTCATGCGAACAATTTGATAATTTTGTTGAGTGGCATAAGCTAGTACTCGATGGAGTAAAGAGGTTTTCCCCATCTGCTTGGGGCCTCTAATCCGAATCAGAGAACCAGGTTTCAAGATTTCCTTGTAACAGTCGGATTCGAGCGGGGGACGTTCTACATAAAAAGGAGAATCCAACGGGACAGGGCCTTCTGGAAATTCTAGGGCGATCGCTGTGCTGACTGGCACAGTTGTAACCGCAATCTGCTTTTGCCATTCTCGCTTGAGCGCCTGCCGAAAGCTTTTCTTCGTCACTTCCTCGCCTAATGCTTCTGAAAGCTTCTTCCACAATCGATACCCCACATCTTTATTGATGTAGCTCACACTCCGGACTAACTGTGCCGCAATTCCCTCATAGCTCTTTCCTTCCCAAGCACCTCGCAGCACTTCAATTTCAATATCGCTGAGATGTTTTCCAGTATGTTTGAATACCAGTGTGTTAACGAGATTTTGGGTTTGCTCCCAAGACAGTTCTGATTCAGCGCTCATCGCTCAGATCCGCCAGATGAATACCTTGGTTATATCAAGAATTAACTAGGGAATCAATTGGGTGGCTTCACCTGACTTTTCCAGACTTTTTGCCTGATAGAAGACTAGGAATTCTGAACTTTCCCTATTTACTATCTTGCCTTTTACTGATGTTTTTGCTAATAAAATACAGAAGTTTACCAGTTACATATTGAGTTTCGAGCGGTCAATATAGTAGACATGAAGCGAGAAACGAAAGCTTAATTTAGATTAGTTATCAACTTTAAGTTAGCTATTAACTCAAGTTGCTAGTTACATAAAAATGGGTATGTAGTTGCGCTTTAGCGCTCTTATCCCACTGGTAATAAGGGCGCTAAAGCGCAACTACGTACCTAATCCTAGTCTCAATTATCATAACTAGCAACTTGAGTTATTAATCTAACGGCTGCCTAATTAGTACATAAAAACCTCTGAAATGGTAGAGATAGATTATGAAGAAAGAATTCAATTTGAGAAGCTTGCGTGAATTGACTAAACGCCTCAATGAAGAGCCTTCTCTTATTGAGGATGACTGGCGTCAAGTGTTCTTCGAGACATTTGAGTTTACTGCGGCTCAGAGAAAGGTATTGGATGAACTGGAATTTGAGGATAACGGTAGGGATCATCTGCAAATTCAGGCTGCTTTCAGCGAAGCTATGGGTATGGTGAGGAAAGGCGGAAAAATTAAACTGCGAGTTTCCAACGACCTGGATCTTGGTCGTCGTGTTCTGCGGCTTCAGGTGAGACAATTAGCAGATGAAGAAACACTCGAACCTGATACTGATTTAGCTATTCTTTGTTGTTGTGCTGATTGCAAGTGTTGGCATAGGTGTGGAACGAGTCCCAATCCTTGTCGAACCTGCACATGAAGTTTGTATGGAAGTAGACATTGGCACTTTCTAGTAATCTAAAGGATTCGCAATTATGGCTACGGTCTTTCATCAAATTCAACACTGGACTTACACTCTTGCCCCAGGTGATGCCTTTTGGCTATCTTACGGACCAGACGATAGATATAAAAATGGCACCGTTCAAGTAACCTGTTGTGCATCCAGTCAAGTGGAAGGGCAAATTTTTACTCAGACTATATCGGTTCCAGAGGTTTTTATTACTTCAATCCCCTTCAGATCTGGAGATATAACATCCGATTCAGTCTACGCAGGCTTTAACGTTACTAACCGTGGGCAAAACACTATTAATTACTTCTCTGTAGCTATCACCGTAATCAGTCCTTAAGGAGGTTCAAATGAAGCTTACAGCTTATCACGATACAAACGGCAACATCATCGGTCTGGCAGTCTCTCGTTCAGAAGATTCGGTTTCTGCGGAATTAAGGGCAGATACACAACCTGAAGTGCGTATATCGAATGTTGAATTGCCGTCAGAGGAAACTCTTGATTTTGACAATCCAGCGCGGTTGAACGAGGGGCTTAGTAAACTGGTGGAGAACTACCGAGTTGATGAAGGTGTTCTTAAAATAAAATCCTCATAGATTTAGCCGATCTGGTAGGTTGGGTTGACGCAAGGAAACCCAACCGTCCCTTCCAATTGTTTGTTCTAATTCAAGTTATACCCATTAGTAAAATGGAGTCTTACCATGAAGTTTTTGAAGAAAATTTCAGCACTCAGCGTAACTCTATCCTTGCTCGGAATTTCCTTTCTATCAACCGCAAAACCTGCACAGGCTGCTTATCTCTATTGGGGTTCAACAGCAGTTAGAACAGCTTCGACGAGAACTTGTTTCAACTTTGCCTACGACACAATGCGAAATCTGAATTTCCAGAACATTCGGCGATCGCAAAATGAAGTGGCAGGCTCCAGTGGAAGAACTTACGCCGCCATCACCTGTGTTGCCACAAATCCTCGTGCTACCGCGATGGTCATGGTAGTTGGCGATGACGGAGAGGAAACAGCTCGTGTGCGAGACGAACTAAGCAACAAAATCGCTCGAATCACAAACATTGACTAAAGATCTAACTCTAAATTGAGTATGACGATAAGCCATCAGGAAGCATCTAAAAAGTCAGCAAACTTGGTGCGATCGCCGATTACCAAAAGTCATGCGATCGCTCCACGGCAATTCTAAGGAGAACTAATATGAACAAACTAAATGCTAGTCTTTTGACCGCAATGACATGCTTGAGTTTGTCTTTCTGCCAGAGTGCTATCGCTGGTCCCGATCGCGGTTGCGCCGCTGACCGACCCTGTTTTAATGGAGCCTATCAGTCCGGCGATCGGGTTATCTTCCAGTTCACTGGTGTCACAGGTTGGGACTTTTATAATGTTCGCTATGCAACGGTAGGGGGCGGAGAAAGACAAGTAGAGAACCGTTCTGGAAGGTTTACTTTTAACAACGTTCGACCAAATCGTGTTTATACACTCAAAGTCCAAGGTTGCCATTCACACACGTTTGGTCGGTCAACTTGCTCTCCCTGGGTCGAGGAGTCCGTTACTACTCAATGAGCTGCCATCGGTCGTTATCAAGCTGGTTAAGTGCGATCGCCAGCTAAACCTTTGCGTACAATACAAATTTTTTCCACAGGTTTCCTATAGAGGTTGTACAAAATTAAGAGGAGAAATCATTATGAACGCAGAACTAAAAAATCAAAAAATTCCGCTTTCAACCGAAGATCGATCGCGAATGGCACGTCTCTTTGAAGAGGTCGAAGGACGCCTTCATGAAATGAGTCGTATCGTCACGCGCACTACTAAAATGGAGACTTCCCAGTCATAGGAAATTAAGTTTAACCCTCGACAAAGACAGAGTGGCGGTGTTGATATCGAAATTATCTGCAAGGCTAATTAATTGGGCGTTCAACTATCAATATTTCGCACCAGTTCGCACCAAGTTAGATAGTAAATTTCTCGGGCATCTAATTAACCACCTGTAACGGTGACACCTGTAGCACCAGTTCTGGCGTGCGCTGGAATGGCAGCTTTTCCGATAATGGATCGCGCTGGGTGCCGCTGACAGATCCGCGTCAGGATATTCGAGGCGGATTGTATTTCCGCCATGCTGATGGCAATCAATGGTATTTACCCAAACCCACAGGCAATAGAACTAGAGGTTGGACGACGTGGAATGGTCAGCGATATCCGCTGTCATGCTGGAAATATTACAGTCTCGCTTCTTTCCTTTTTCCTTCGCTCCCTATAGAGCAAGAAATGAGGTTAGGTTTGACCTTCAAGCATCTAGTGCGATCGCCGATCTTAATTAGGTTAGTTTTCCTGCATTCATCTAACAACTTCTTACCTAATTGTTGCTGTTGCTTGGGCGATCGCCTATTAAACTCTTAACGACTGCTACCTTTAGCTTCACTTATCTACAAAAGTACTCAAAGGAAACCGAAATGAACCGGATTGGGTTATATTTGAGTTAAGTAACAATCCTATAACCTATGGCTAGAGATACCTTCTATTCTCAAGTTAAAGCTGCGCTGACTAAAGAAGGTTGGACAATTACCCACGACCCCTTGAAGATTGAAGTTGGGGGTGTCAAACTAGAAGTTGACCTGGGCGCGCAGAGAAGCATCGAAGGAGTTCTAGCCGCCGAACGGAATAATGAGAAAATTGCTGTGGAGGTGAAAAGTTTTATCACACCTTCTCCTACCAACGAACTTCATATGGCATTGGGACAGTTCATTAATTATCGCACTGCTCTCGCTGAGATAGAGCCAGATAGGAAACTTTATCTGGCGATTCCTGTGGTGGTTTATGGGGATTTCTTTCAATTACCCTTTCCGCAGCGAATCGTTAGAGAAAATCGCTTGAATTTACTGGTTTACGATCCAATTGATCAAGAGGTGGTGAAATGGCTGTAAATCCGATCGATACTCAAATGCCTACCCCATCGACGAAGCTTGATCGCTATCGTCAGGCAGTCATGCAATTTCTCAATCAGTCTGTGGGTCAGTCTGGCGATCGAGAAAGCATTGAAACTCAACAAATATTCGATCTTCAAGCCGATCGCTATTTAATTCTCAACTTGGGCTGGCGCGGACAAGAACGAGTGTATAGTGTTTTAATTCATCTGGATATTCGAGATGGAAAGGTTTGGATTCAACGCAACCAAACTGAAAGTGAAATTGAACCGGAATTAATAGCTTTAGGAATTCCTCAAAAAGATATTGTACGAGGTTTAATTCCACCAGAATACCGAGCTTTGGCAGGGTTGAATTCCGGGGTTTAAACTCTATGATTCAACGCCGATTGCCACCAAAGTTTGGTTCTTTACAAAGTTCGTGAATTGGGTAGTACTAATAAATGCAACTTGTTCTTATATCCCACATGCTACACCTTCAATATCAGGACTAAAGCTGCGTGTCACAATCGGTGGTTGGTGCGTGACGCTATCAGTCTCATAGCTACGATAAAATATTCTCACAGCGTCACGCACCCTACAGAAAAAATATGACTGTTGAGAGTGTGGCATGTGGGTTAAATCTGAAATCTAAAATTCCTTAAATCTGCAATCTAAAATCTGAAATCCTTATCCCTTACTTCTGGTTGTAGAAAGGTAGACCACCGAACGGGGAAACTGGCTTTTTAATGCTGGTAATACCGGACAAGGCGGTTGTTCTTGTAAATTATCTGGTTTACTCCAAATAAATGGTGCTTTTTGCGCCGCAGATATCCATAACAAACGTTTTGCCCTTGTCATAGCAACATAAAGCAAGCGAAATTCTTCTGCTGTTTTCAAATATCCCGCTTGTTCCCAAGCTTGAGCAACTTCTGGCAAGGGATATTGCCCGTGCAAACTGGCGCGAATTTGCGCCCTCGCTACTTCTGCTAAGGTAAAATCTCCTAAAAATTGCGTGGGCGTCGGTACTCTTAAATTACCCGGAATCATCGCCGCATGTAAAAACGGAATAAACACATAATCCCAGTCCAAACCTTTGGCTTTGTGCATGGTAATAATTGTCAATCTACCTGGTTGGGTATATTGACTTTCATTTCCTTCTGCATCTACAGGTTCAAACTTTTCTGAACTGACAATTTCGCTCAAGGCATTAATCGTCCCAGACATAGAACGATTATCGCTAGTTGCCCGGGAAATTCGGTCGGCTAATTTATCAGCGGTGGCGAGTTCGGTTTGGTCGTAATTCAAGGATAAAGCCAGGAAAGAAATTAACTGATATTGAGGTAATTCCATTCTGGCGCGCAGCAAACTGCAACAGAAACGACGCGCTTTTAATACCGCTTCTGTTTGAGGCGGATCGAGGGGGCCGGGATAGAGAAATTGTTCTGGTAAACTAGCCAGGGGATTGAGGTCTTGTTGCTCAATTAATTTGCGTTTTACCAATACTTCTAAGGCAGATTTTAAGTAGTCGGGAGAGTGGGGACGGTCGAGAAATTGCAGGATGTTGAGGATTTCTGCGGGGACGTGGGAGTGGCGATCGCTCTCTGCAACTTCATAGATTGCCAGTCGATTTCCATACAATTGTCGCAATTGTTGCGCCACAAATCGCCCTTGGTCATTTGTCCGCACCAACACCGCCGCCGAACGACGATTTTCCCCAGCAGCAGCATTTGCGAATAACTCTATTGCCCTCGCGCCAATCAATTGCACTGTCTGATGAATATCTCGGGGCGTATAGATTTCTAAACCTTTCCCTTCAGGATGAGGATTGGCATCTGGTTGGGGGTCATCAGGTGCAACTGGGTGAATAATTTGATGGCGAAAAGGTTGTTCTGTTCCGGCTAATTTTGAGCGATTAACCCAATCCAAAACAAAGTTAGCTGCCTCAATAATAATCCGACTGCTGCGACCTGCGACATCCATAGTTGCCAGCAATTTTTGGCTTTCGCATTGGGAGCAAAATTGACGGAAATAAATCGGATCTGCGGGGGTAAAAGTGGAATTAATCGCTTGATTTGGATCGCCAACTCGGACTAAGTTGATTTTGGGTAATTGGTAATTGGTAATTGGTAATTGGTAATTGGTAATTGGTAATTGGTAATTGCTCACCTGCTCTTCTGTAGCTTCAGTAGCGAGAATTTCTAATAGCCGAGTTTGTAAGGGTGAAGAGTCTTGGGCTTCGTCTTCAAAGACGGCGAAAACTTGCTTTTGCCACAAACGTCTGGCGCTTTCATTTTCTAATACGCGCAAAGCTGCCAAAATCATTTCGTCGTAGTCGATAAAGTCGCGACTTTTCAACAAATTCTGATACTGTTCGTATAAACCGGCTGCGATCGCTAGTATCCCATACCCATCCCTGCCTTGTTCGCTCAACCTCCATAAATCTTCCGGTAAATAACCCGAACTTTTCGCTTCGTGTATTACTATTTGAGCCAGATTCGGCAATACTTCAGTCCGCAATACCGACTGACGGCGCAACCTTTCCGTTTCTTCCCC
>DNGG01000672.1:4699-6097 GCA_003486675.1 Cyanobacteria bacterium UBA11372 | reverse complement strand
TCGCTAACGCACCCTACTGCTAGTGAGGGGGCGGGTTTATTGAGGTTATTTGTTGCTATCAAAGGCAATCGGTAAAACCCACCCCTACAGAAATAAACGAGCAATTAGCCATTAGCCATTAGCCATTAGCAATTATGGATACAAACCTCGGTCAGTGAGTGCTTGGGCGACGCGACCGACGCCGATGGTGTAAGCTGCTAGCCGTAGGGTTATCTGCCGCTGTTTCGATTGCTGAACGACTTTTTGATAGGCGTTGACCATCAATTGTTCCATTTCGCGGTTGACTCGTTCTTCATCCCAAAATAGATAGGAAAGTCCTTGTACCCATTCGAGATAACTGACGACGACACCGCCAGCATTTGCCAAAATATCTGGCAGAATTGTGACGCCTCGCGCTTCTAATGCCAAATCTGCTGCTAAAGTTACTGGACCATTTGCAGCTTCTACGACCATTTCTGCTTGCACGCGATCGCAATTTTCCTCGGTAATCTGATTCTCTAACGCAGCCGGAATCAAAACATCGCAGGGCAGCGCCAATAATTGGGCATTCGTCACGGATAAGCTGCCAGGAAAACCAGCCAGACTTCTGCGATTCTGAGCATAATAGGCTTTCAATGCGGGAATGTCTAAACCGGCGGGGGAATAGATACCGCCGTGTGCATCAGAAACGGCTAAAATTTTCGCCCCAGCTTCCTGTAACAATAACGCCGCCGCGCCGCCGACATTTCCAAAACCTTGAATCACGATTTGTGCGCCTTTAACAGACTTGCCTTGCGTTGCCAGCGCCTCGCGGACAATAATCATTACGCCGCGTCCAGTCGCCATTTCCCTTCCTCTAGAACCCCCGATGGAAAGCGGTTTACCCGTTACGACTCCGGGTACGGCATGACCGACGTTCATTGAGTAAGTATCCATCATCCACGCCATTTCACGCGCGGATGTGCCTACATCAGGGGCTGGAATATCTACCTCTGGGCCGATGTCTTTAATTAATTCGCTGGTGTAACGACGAGTAATTCGTTCTAATTCGCCGACGCTGTAGCGAGTCGGATCGATCGCAATGCCGCCTTTGCCGCCGCCGTAGGGAATCCCCAGCAATGCACATTTCCAGGTCATCAACATTGCCAGCGCCGAAACTTCGCGCAGGGTGACCGATGGATGGTAACGGGTTCCACCTTTGTAGGGGCCAAGGATGTCGCTGTGCTGTACTCGGTGTCCTACTAAAACCTGAATTTCGCCGTTATCGAGTTTGACTGGAATTGAAACGGTGATGGCTTTGCGCGGATGGCTGAGAATTTCTATTACCCCTTGGCTGAGGTGTAATTCTTTTGCCGCTGCTTCCAGGTAGCTGCAAGCTTGGTCGAATGGGCAAATGTGGGCAGGTGAAGCGGTTTCAAG
>DNGG01000672.1:0-4491 GCA_003486675.1 Cyanobacteria bacterium UBA11372 | reverse complement strand
TGGGCAGGTGAAGCGGTTTCAAGGGATGGCAACGACGATAAAACCATAGATACTCCTGCGATCGCGTTCTTTTGACTAATTGGATGTATATCCGTAGCCTAACTCGCGATCCCGAAGAAATTTGGAATTTGGTAAAATTCGTTACATTTTTCCAAAAGCAGTTGTGATATGGAGCGATCGCCCCCAACCCCCCTTGCCAAGGGGGGCTAAGGCAAGCATGTAGCAAGCATGTAGGGTGCGTTAACGAAGTGTAACGCACCATTACCCGACTCTAGTGTCTTACTTTTTTTCAGGTAAGTTGCGCGGCGGTATATCCCGACCTTGATAAAATTGCCGCACGAGGCGTCCTAAAAACAGCCATGAAGCACCGCAAGTTAAGGTTATCAGGGTTAAGAGGGCGACGGCTATTGTTGCGGTTTTGCCTAGAGAGAGTGCGAGTAGGGGGGTGATGGTAAGCGCGATCGCTCCTACAATAGCTAAACCCATCCTCACCCGTTGGATATTCCTTAAAGCCGTCCGACAACTGGCACACTTGCTCGTATGGGAATAATACCGCTCTAACAAGCGATCGCGCGGGATGGGTGGAGACAATATCTCTCCTGGAAACGGTTCGGCGTCGTATTGATTCACCCACTGACGCAACTCCATCACGAAGCGATCGGCTTTAGTTGGCAGGTAAAATGCTTTAGCAAAGCGCGAACTACCACCCGCCGCTTCCAGATAGCGTTCTTGAAAGTACAAGAAAATCTGGTCATCTTCCAACACCGCATTCTGCCCGATATGGGAATACCAACGCGGAGTCAGCTTGATAAACAAAGCAGGTAATTTACTGGAAAACTTAAACGGAAAGCGGGCAAATACCCGACACTCGCCCTTGCGAATCGGAGTCGCATAAACTACCGTCAAGGTTCTGCCAAACTGCTTCGAGGTCAAGTCGTGCCACATCAAGCCAGGGGCAACAAACGTCGTATCCTGGCGTCCTAGCGTCCCCTTTCGCGGCCCTTGTTCCCAAACCCCTTTAAACCCCTGCCGGTTAGATTCAACTACTTCTAGCTCCACCGGGCTGGCATAGGCGCGATTTCCCACACTGCGATGGTGGGTATAAGGAACGTGACTCGCATCCAGGACATTTTCTAACAGCGTCAACGCATCGTAAGGCAAATCTCGAAACGTATTGAGGCAAGTCCACTCACCGGGAGAATCTTCCAGAGGTTCAATGATGGGAACTTTAGTTTTAGCCGCATTTTCTGGTTCCCCCGGATAGACAAATAACAATCCTTGTCTTTCCACCGTCGGGAACGAAGCAACGCAAGCGCGAAGAGAAAGTTCCGCACTTCCACCTTCAACTTGTTGCGGAATCCGCTGACATTCACCGCTACCAGAAAAAGCCCAACCATGATAAGGGCATTCTAAATTGCCATCTTCGGCAATTCTGCCCTCGGATAGGGGTGCAAGGCGGTGAGGACATTTATCCTCAAACGCGCGCCAACAAGAGGCGGTTTTATCCCACCAGATGACAATATCTTTGCCCAGCAAGGTGAAAGGCGAAGGCTTAGACTTATCCAAATCTTCGATATAGTAAACGGGATACCACGCTTCCTTCCAATCAAAACGAGAAAGGTCGCTGCCACCAGCAGGCATGGTGTCAGTTGAGCCAGATCCCGCCGCTTGTTTTTCTAGCGTTGTGCTAGTCACTAAGTCGTTATCTACAGTTGTTGTTTGATACGACAGACTCTGCTCAATTGTTGTTGGGGTTGTCTCCATACCTGTGAATTAAGTTTATTTGCTGCTATCTTTATTTTGCTGCATTTTTGGCATATTAGCCGCTCCGCCAGGTTGGCTTGAGGTAACGAAACCCAACATTAATTATACAATAATTCAGTTTTCTAGGTTAAAAACAGCAAACATTCAGAAAGCGCCCAACCCAGCAACGCGACGAGCGTCAAACAGAAAGCAATTATATCGCTGTAATTCATATTGATACCTCAATTTTGCCAGATTATGCTGGCTTGGTTGCGATTAGCAACTGGTGTAACTCAAAGATAAAAACCATAAACTCTAGTTACTTCTATCAAAAGTGAAGGTAAAAGCAGAAAATATAGTTGAGTTTTTATATTCCATAAGATAGATAAAAAAATTTAAAGCGCGTTGCTTTTACCCCGTCAAGCTTTAGACTTTTAGTTACTGCATAATCTCAGAAAAAAATGACTGTAACATCTTCGATTAACAACGCTGGGCGATCGCAACTCAACCCATTATCCATCCCCCATCGTCTGCTACTAGGCCCAGGCCCCTCAAATGCCCATCCCGACGTTCTGCAAGCGATGAGTACTCCCCCTGTGGGACATCTCGACCCAGCATTTCTGGCACTAATGGACGAAATTCAAACACTGCTGCGGTATGTTTGGCAAACAGAAAATCCTCTGACGATTGCTGTCAGCGGTACGGGGACGGCGGCGATGGAAGCAACCATTGCTAATTCTGTAGAACCCGGTGATGTAGTTTTGGTAGGTGTCGCTGGTTACTTCGGTAACCGCTTGGTTGATATGGCGGGGCGCTACGGCGCTAACGTGCAAACGATTACCAAACCTTGGGGGCAAGTTTTCTCGCTGGAGGAACTGCGAACCGCTGTAGAAACTCATCGTCCGGCGATTTTGGCGTTAGTCAATGCCGAAACCTCCACGGGAGCGCGTCAACCTTTAGAAGGCGTGGGCGAACTCTGTCGCGAATTTGACTGTTTGCTATTAGTAGATACCGTAACCAGTTTGGGTGGCGTGCCTTTGTTTTTGGATGAATGGGGTGTTGATCTCGCTTACAGTTGCAGCCAAAAAGGGTTAGGTTGTCCCCCCGGCGCATCGCCATTTACAATGAGTCCACGCGCAATGGAAAAATTGCAGCGACGCCGCGACAAAGTGGCGAATTGGTATTTGGATATGAATTTGTTGGGTAAGTATTGGGGTATGGAACGCATCTACCACCATACCGCCCCAATCAATCTATACTATGCCCTGCGGGAAGCATTGCGTTTAATTGCCCAAGAAGGAGTAGAAAACTGCTGGACTCGCCATCAAAAGAACGTCGAATATCTTTGGCAAAAATTAGAAGATTTTGGACTTACCTTACACGTCGAAAAGCAATTCCGCCTACCAACTCTGACAACGGTTCGGATTCCAGAAGGTGTAGATGGTAAAGCAATTCAAAGCCGGTTGTTGCACGAACATAACATAGAAATTGGCGGCGGATTGGGCGAACTTGCTGGTAAAGTTTGGCGCGTTGGTTTGATGGGTTATAACAGTCGCCCAGAAAGTGTTGACCGACTCTTAGAAGCACTGGGGGAAGTTTTACCTAATTGATGGTGTTTAAATTGGATGAGAATAGGGGTTGTTGGCGCTTGTTCTCATCCAAATTTGGTTTGATGCTTATTATCATTTTTTTTATCTACAAATATGGCACAATTGGCAGTTTTAAGACATGGCGAACTCCATGTGTTGACGTTGTTCAAGGGATTTGAAAGCTAAAACTATATGCTGTTTGGGAATGCCAGCAGCAACTAAATCCAAAGCGATGCCATCTTCTGTACCATCGTGCTGAATCCAAAGTTTGTTGTTAATAATGTCGATATGTAGTAAAGTTCCGTAGATGCGATAACCGTTTTGCCAGCCGGTTTCGACTAAAAGGTAGCGATCGCGCTCTCGATCGAACACCAATTCTACCTGAACTTGGTCATCGTTACCCAGAAAGTCGGCATATTCTAGGAGAATTTTTTCCACAATGTCGCGATATTGAGCGTTCAGCGAATCCATCGGACGATCGCCTCCTCTGTTGGATCGAAGGTAACTAAACTAATAATGCCATCTTCGATTAAAGTTTGACCCGCTTCTTCTTCAAATACTAACTTTCGTGTATTTTCGGACACTGCAAGATACAGCGTATGTTCGGGATAATAGCGTTTCAGCAAGCGAGCGTACAGAATAAACTGACCAACAGCTTGTTCGAGGTCTTTCATGTCAGAAGGGCTAGTAAAACTTTTGACCTCAACTGCTATTTTCTCAGTTCCCCGTTCTGCTGCCAGCAAACGCTCTGCCCCCAAATCGAAAAACAGATTTCTACCACGGGCTAGACGGATTCGTAATGGGTCGTGCGTGATTGTCCAACCATCTTTAATCAGGGCATTTTTAACGGTGTTGTGATAAGTATCTCTGGCAGGCATAATGCCTTTATTTTAGCGTGCTGGCTGGTTCTGACAGCCTAATCCAAGCCAGAGTTAACATGAAATTAGAACAAATCCGCCCTTCAGATGACGTAGCTCCTGGCTATGTATCTGTAGTTGAGTTCGGCACTCCCAAAGCACGGATCGTCAAAAAATGCAGACCGTAGAAGCCCTTCACCACGAAGCAATGGAATTGGTCGATCGAGCCATTCTCGCCTGTCAGTGCGGCGATCGCGACCAAGTGACTGCACTCATCAGAGCCGCCTTTGCCAAAGAACGCG
>DNGG01000604.1 GCA_003486675.1 Cyanobacteria bacterium UBA11372 | reverse complement strand
GGCTTGAATAAATTTTCTTGCCGCCGGCACTGGTTTATCCTGTCCGCTTTCTATGCTATATTGAGGCACGTGTTCAAGAATTCTGCGGCCTTCTTGACGACGACGGCTTTTGCGCTTGCGTCTCCTTGCCAAGCTGTTTACCTCCTTTTTCCAGCGATCGTTTTCCAGCGATCGATTGTAGTGATAGTTACCAAACCCGTGCAAAGTATATCGGCTTTAGTTGAAAAAATCAACTTTTTTTAAGGTTTTGATACAAAGTCTGGAAGTGCCGCTAATGCGATTGCTAATTTGGTGTGGGGCGAAAAGTCGAAAAACGTTTAATTGAGGCGATCTCGTGGGTTTGGTGGCAGGAGAATCGTTCCTCGCCCAGGGGGTCGAAGTACTGCTTCCCAATTGCCTGCCTAACCTGTACCAAAACAACCCCAGGAGGGAAGCCAATTGGATTAAATCTTTAAAAGATTGTGATTTGTGAATGTTAAAGCTACTAGACGCGGCTCGCCACCTGACTCGATAAATTATCAGCCTCTTTGACGCGATGTTAATGCCTGCCAGTTCAGAATTTGTGGCGCTTTGTCAAGCGCAGGTCAAGGTGATCCAAAAACTAGGAGCCACCTTGAGCGCGGTTTATTTGACTGAAGAACTGGTGGAAGACTCAGAGGCTAACCTGATTCCGGTTGTGGCTTACCCTTCACCCGATATGGTATGGGAAGAGCAGCAAGAGCCAGCTCTATTGCCCCAGGACACAGATATAAGCTCCGCCTTTCCCTGGTTGCCATCCGCAGCCGATACGTTTATCCCCCTGGATGGCGAGTTTGAGGGGTCAGAAAGTACCCAGTCCCAGTCAGAAGTCAATACGCTGCTAAAACAGCGGCGCATCGTGTTGCCTCTGATGCATGAGGGGTTGGTAATGGGGTTGTTGGTAACCGAACGTCAGGATCGACCTTGGAATCAGCGGGAACGATCGCAGATTGAAGAAATTGCCCATACAATGGCGATCGCTTGCATTATGGATCAGCGGCGAGCCTGGTTTGAGCAGCAGTTAACTCAACAACATCAACTGCAAGAAAAACAAAATGACCTGTTCCACAATCTACTTCACCAGTTACGAAATCCGCTGACGGCGCTGCGGACTTTTGGCAAGCTGCTGCTCAAGCGCCTGGGCATCGGAGATCCAAACCGAGACATTGCCGCCAATATTTTACGGGAGAGCGATCGCATCCTTGAGTTGCTACAACAGTTCGATCGCGTCCTGGAACTGTCTGAAACTAACAAGCTTCCCCTGACGCTGCCGCCCGCCCACCTACGTGTCGAGACAGAAACAGACAATAACCAGCAATCCTCAAGTAAACCGCTGCTGTTGTTGCCTGGAGCTGGTTTAATTGCTTCCACCTGGGAATCGCTCTCGGTAACACAAGTTTTAGAACCCCTACTGGCATCCGCTCGCGCGATCGCTGCCGAGCGCCATCTCGATTTACAAGCGGAAATTCCCGACCATTTACCGCCAGTACGAGCTAATGCCCAGGCTCTGCGGGAAATACTGAGCAATTTAATTGACAATGCATTAAAATATACACCGTCTGGGGGAAAAGTTTACATTCAAGTCGGGCAAGAGCGAGAAACGCCCCAAGGTCAGTTTGTGGGGATCGCCGTCAGCGATAGCGGTCCAGGTATTCCGCCGCAAGATATAGCGCACCTGTTCGAGCGGGGTTATCGGGGCGTCCAGGCAGAAACGGAAATACCGGGGACGGGATTGGGATTGGCGATCGCAAAAGAGTTAGTCGAGCAAATGCAAGGGGAAATTCAAGTCATCAGTCCCGCCCAACACCCTGATGCAGGTGGAGCGGGCGTAACTTTTGTTGTTTGGTTAAAGGTAGCTATCTAGAACTCAACACCAAATCGGCATTTAAGGTGAGAGTCAAATCGGTATTGGGGATAATCGAGATTAGTTCGACGCGATCGCGGTTGTGAAATAGTCCCGACAGGTTGACGCCAGCGCCAGCACCAGCACCAAGTAAAATTCCCCCAAGGCTGGCGCCGCCAGTTAAAACCGCAACGGCGGCGGCTGCTGCTACGCCTAATGCGCTACTGGCGATGAACCGACGATCCCTGGGTACAGGAGGGCGCCTAGCGATCGTTTCTATTTTCCTAATTATCTGGGAAGTTGCCCGAATTTGAACTGGTTGACCGTTGGTTAAAATTAACTGTTTGGCGACGAATTGGGCGCTTTTTTGGTCTTCTATGGTGACTAATTCGCCGTTAACCTGAGATCCCGCCGGAATTAACAACACTCCTCCCTCGGAAACAACATTGCGCGCGATAGTGACGGTGAGGGGAACGGGTGCGGGTTCGTTGGGCGCGACTAAAATTCTTTCTGCGGCGTCGTATTTAACTGGGAGTATAGTTCCAGATGGTATTCTCACCGTTCCTACCAAGGTTGGCTGGGGTGGTGGGGGTGTGGGTGAAGAATTATTGCGAGCGACGATGTAGGGAGAAGCGATCGCTTGCGCTTGTCCGCTATTGACCAAAGCCTGATAGATGAAGGCAGCGACTTCAGCACGGGTGGTTATTTTATTGGGTTTTAATCGATCTAAATCTGGATAGTTGACGACAATTCCTTGTTCGGTGGCGGCGGCGATTTTTTCGCGAGCGTAGTGGGGAATAGCTCTGCGATCGCGATAATATTCCAAAACCGCAGCCGGGGGTAAGCTGCCAGAATAATTCAATCCGCTGGCAAGGGAAACCAAAACTTGCTCGCGGGGAATTCTTTGATTGGGTCGGAAAACCCTGCCGGGATAACCTGAGAGAAACCCAGTCGTGTAAGCTTCATTAATAGCAAGAGCCGCCCAATAGTTGCTGGGTACATCGACAAAATCGATTGGTTCGCGGATCGAGTTGGTATTGAAAGCTTTCCCGACCATTGTGGCAAACTGGGCGCGGGTTACAGGCGCATTGGGTCGGAACTTGCCATCTGGGAATCCAGCAATTATATCCCGCGCCGCCAATGCGCTAATAAAGTCTTTTGCCCAATAGTTAGAAGATACATCGGAAAAAGTCGGTTCGGTTTGGGCAACGGCAGGCGCTAATACTGCCAGGGGTACTGTTGTATTAGAAGTGACTGCGATCGCGGTCAATAAAGCAGTTTTTGATTGCCAAGAATTGAAATTAAACATATATTACCCATCAATTAAACGTCGCAAAATCCAGTCAAACCTAACGCTAGCTAGATTGATATTTTCCGAGGTTTCTATATGTGAGTCATCTACGCCAACTTCAGTCAGGGCTTGGGCTTTAACATCACCCAATTGACTTACGATTCGACGCAGACGATTGGAAAGTATAGTAGCAAGGGCGCGATAAAAACCGTAAGCAAATCCGATATCGAGTTGTAGTTTTTTAGCTAATTCTCGCCGAGGGATGGACAAGACTAGCGAGTCTTCAACGGCTTTAACCGTGGCAGAGGGTAGGCGGTTATCCAAGAAAGACATTTCTCCCACTACCTCGCCGCTGGATAGTCTGGCTATCTCGCGGTGATCGAGTTCTGCTATAGAAACGGTAAAAGTGCCAGTCAGCAGGATATACAGGGCATCAATCGGCTTTCCTTCTTTAATGAGTACGGTACCTGCGGCAATTTCTTGCCTGGTACCTGCTTGGAGTAGCCAGTCGATGTCGTCGTCGTTGAGTTCGCTCAATAAGAATAGTACTTTTTTCATCGTTGGCTTCCTTTGCTCGTTTCGACTGAAGGGCCATTGTTAGTGTCCTGAAGCACCCTGCTTGCAAGTACATATAAGCATAAAAAAACGCGATCGCGCGCTTTATAGCCCGCGATCGCGTTGCAATTATTTGTAAACCATGCTAACTACGGCTAACAGCCGCGGATTGGAACCAGCAGCAGGAAACTATCTCAGTCCCTTAAATGCCTCGGTCATTCGGATCAAAGCCTCGGTCTAAGCCGGTATTGTAACCCAGACCGCGCACCACTAAATCCGAGCGCAATGTCAGGTCTAAGTCACTATCTGGGTCGATGACAACTACCCTAGTAGATGAGCGATTCTGACCCGCGAGCAAGCCGCCAGCAGCACCAACCCCCGTGCCGATTAAGACTTCCAGGGGATTGATCCGACGATCGCCTGTGAGTCCTGCGATCGCTGCTGCCGCTCCCGAACCCGCTGCGGCTCCGATCAGGATATTCCTCGCATTCGGCCCGCGACGGACTTCTTGGGTTGTGGTAACGATTCTAGAAGTGGCATTGAGCGACTGGGATCTATTGTCAGAAATTCTTAATTCTCTGGCTACGAATTGAGAACCGCCGCGAACGGGTTGCAATTCCCCAACAATTTCGCTGCCGCGAGGAACGATCACAGTGCGTCCGTCTCGTGATACAATGTCTTGGGCTACAGTCAAGGTTAATTGTGCTGTTTCGTTAGGTGCGACAACAATTTTGTCCTTGTCATAAGAAACCGGAATTACCGTTCCCGTTGGGATTCTAAAGTCAACAAATCGTTGCGATTGAGCTATACGAGTCTCAGCCAAGACAGGAGCCGCAGCCATAAACGGAGTCGCAGTTGCAGCCGTCATTAGCAAAGCCATTATTGCAGCAGTTTTGGACTGCCAGCTCTTGAAGGTAGACATCGGGGATACCTTTTACAATCTCTCTGTGTTATTTCTATTGACGCCCAGGTTTAGAGTTTGTTGCCACCGCGAATAAAGTTTTTTAAAGCAGGTGAGCCGTCGCAGTAGCGATCGCTTTTTGCACTCTAGGTACGCCTATTTTCCAGGATGGCGCAGTTAATGAGGCACTACCAACTGTCAGAGGGAAGAAAGTGGGTGAGCAGGTGAGCGGGTGAGCAGGAGAGAATGTACATTCAAATGCCCACCTGCCCACCTGCCCAATTAAGAGGCATCTATCGTGGGGTGGATTCATTGCGATCGCCAGAGCGGGGTAGAGTGGAGAGCATAAATCGGGAACCCACAAGCTAAACTTGCAAAGCAGGTTTGCTAAATTCAGATCTTGCACCACGGGAGGTAGAACCTCCCGCACCTCGTTCCCAGGTTCAACCTGGGAACGAGAATACTGAGGCTCTGCCTCTTGGTGCAAGATCTGAGTAAACATACAGGGGGTATCTAGAGGTGAACTTTACGCTGGATGGCAAAGTTTTAATCCAAGGCATTACCGAACCGCTCGGTGCGATTTATGCCGCTAAGATGAAAGACTACGGCACGAATGTCGTTGCTGGGGTAAGTCCCGGATATGGGGGACAGACTGTTTACGATATACCCGTTTTTGACTTAGTAGAGCCAGCGTTGTCGGCAGTGGGGGCAATTGACACCACAATTATTTTTGTATCGCCATACTTAGCGCTAGATGCTGCAAAAGAAGCGATCGCAGCAGGTATCCGCCAGATTATTCTAATTTCTGGTGGTATTCCGCCTCTGGATATGGTTCACCTGCTAAGAATTGCCGAACAAACCCAGACGACGGTTCTCGGTCCCAATAGTTTGGGTATCATCGTACCGGGAAAATGGTTGCTGGGAACGCATCCAGAGGAATTTTACACCCCAGGCGCGGTAGGATTAATCGGTTGCAGTGGTAGTCTCACCTCAGAAATTGCCCTAGAATTGACCCAGGCGGGGTTTGGGCAGTCGATTGGCGTTTGTATTGGCAGCGATAGCATCGTGGGTTCTTCATTGCCACAATGGCTGCAAATATTGGATAAAGATAAGAATACCAAGGCAGTGGTGCTGGTGGGAGAGGTAGGCGATCGCAACGAACAAACCCTAGCCCAGTATATTTTAGAAAAAATGGCTAAACCCGTCGTCGCCTATATTGCAGGGCGCCATATGCCAGAGTTCAAACACCAACACTACCTCAGCGACTTCATCCCTTCCCAACCAGATTTAAAGACAGATGTAGATAAAAAAGGGCGGAAAATTACAGCATTTGAACAAAAGAAAATTCCTGTAGCGCAACGCCCTTCTCAAATTCCCGACTTGCTCAAAAAAGCACTCAAGAAGTGATTTAAGATTGCAGATTTAAGATTGCAGATTGAGGAATTCAGAACCTACCCAAAGTTGCTATATGTAGTGGCGTGGCAAGACTAAAAATGTAGGTTGGGTTGAACGATAGTGAAACCCAACAAACCCTTGCTGATGTTGGGTTTCCTGGCGTCAACCCAACAAAGCTCTTAATGCACCATTTTAGGTGTGTCACGCCACTACAACAGATATTGTGCAGATGGTGCGTTACACTGCGTTAACGCACCCTACAACAGTTTAAACGAGGGCAAAATTATCGCTGGTAAGGGTATTGGCTTGTACTCCCAAAATGGTAGCTAAGAGTTCGTTGTTGTTTTGCCACAGAATCAAAGAATTGCTAGCGTTATTGCCGGTACCTTGGACAATTTTAAGCTGATTAAAGGTCAGAGAGTTGGTTAACAGCAAGCGATCGCTCTGTGTCATAAAGTTGAAGATAACATCCGCACCCGCCCCGGCAACCAGTGCGAATCGGTCTTCACCGCCACCGCCATAAAGACTATCAAACCCCGCACCGCCAAACAGCACATCGTCACCTTCTCCACCTTCGACTATATCGTCGCCAGCACCACCGTTGAGCAAGTCATTTCCGACATTCCCTGAAATAGAATCATCTCCCCCTTGCCCAATCAAGGTATCGTTACCTTCTCCACCAGCGAGTAAGTCAATGCCGTCGCCGCCATCGAGGTAATCGTCGCCAGCTTGACCGTAAAGTTGGTCGTTGTTATTGCCACCAAACATGGTGTCTTTACCATCCCCGCCTTCGAGGTAGTCATCGCCAGCACCAGCATTAAGGCTATCATTGCCAGCTTGACCGTAAAGTTGATCGCGACCATCTCCACCCGTCAAGGAGTCATCGCCATCCCCGCCTTCGAGGTAGTCGTCGCCCACTCCACCATCGATGATGTCATTCCCAACTTGACCGTAAAGTTGGTCGTTGGCATTACCGCCTGTTAGCGAGTCATCGCCGCTACCGCCTTCCAGGTAGTCATTTCCCCCATCGCCTGCCAGGGTATCGTTGCCGAGTTGACCGAACAATTGGTCGTTGCCATCGCCGCCCGATAATTGGTCGTTAGCGTCGCCGCCATCCAGGTAATCATTCCCCGCTTGCCCGAATAAGGTATCGGCATCTGCACCGCCATCGAGGTAGTCATTGCCGTCGCCACCCACGAGAGAATCATTACCAGTGCGACCATACAATTCGTCGTCGCCAGTACCGCCATCGAGGGAGTCGTTGCCAGCAGCACCTTCGAGGGAGTCTCGACCAGCACTGCCGTAGATTTCGTCATTCCCCACGTCCCCCGTTAGCAGGTCATCGCCATTCCCACCTACGAGGGAGTCGTTGCCATCGCCACCCGTAAGCGAGTCGTCGCCATTGTTACCAAACAGCGTATCGTCACCCGCTTGTCCAGAAAGCGTATCGCCATCGTTGCCGCCATCGAGGAAATCGTTGCCCGTACCGCCAAACAGGGTATCGTTGCCAATTTGACCGAAAATTCGGTCATCGCCCGCATTGCCGTTTAGCAAGTCGTCGCCTTTGCCGCCATCAAGCAAGTCATTGCCGTTGCCGCCATCGAGGGTGTCATTACCTTGGTTACCGTAGAGTCGGTCATCGTCGTCGCCGCCATCGAGGGAGTCGTTGCCGTTGCCGCCATCGAGGAGGTCTACTCCCGCTTGCCCCAAGAGCAAATCGGCATCGTTGCCGCCATTGAGTTGGTCGTTGCCATTGCCGCCTTCTAACGTGTCGCTACCCGCTTGACCATCTAGTCGGTCATTGTCCTCGCCGCCGAACATCAGGTCATTGCCTGCACCGCCATCCAGGTTATCGTTACCAGCGCTGCCATCGAGGGTATCATTACCAACTTGACCGTATAGATAATCATTGCCATCGTTGCCGACTAACGAGTCATCGCCGTCGCCGCCTTCGAGGTAGTCGTTACCAGTGCCACCATCAAGGATATCGTTGCCGAGTTGACCGTAAAGTTGGTCGTTGCCGCCGCTGCCAGCGAGGGAGTCATTGCCGTCGCCGCCTTCGAGGTAGTCGTTGCCTTCGCCACCATCAAGGGTGTCAGTACCTTGGTCGCCGTAGAGTTGGTCGTTATCGGTGCCGCCGTTGAGATAGTCGTTGCCGTCGCCGCCGGTGATGTAGTCAATTCCCGCTTCACCTGCTAACGAGTCGTTGCCAGCAGAACCGATAATGCGATCGCGTCCTTCTCCTCCTTCGACGGTATCATCCCCAGCACCGCTATCGATAAAGTCGTTGCCGCCTAACCCATCGATAAAATTATTGCCATCATCGCCGATTAAAGTATCGATGAATTCCGAACCAATCAGGTTTTCAATTAATGTCAGAATATCGCCGTTGGCATCACCTGCCCAACCTTTACCCGTTTTCAAACTAACAGCAACACCCGTTTCTGAATTGAAATAGGAAGCAGTATCGTTACCAGTGCCGCCATCGAGAGTATCTGCCCCTTTTCCGCCCACAATGAAGTCATTGCCTGCTTCTGCCGAGATAACATCGTTGCCGTTTTCCCCATAAAGCGAATCGTTTCCATCTCTGGCGGCAATCGTATCGTTGCCATCTCCGGAGGTAATAATATTCGCTTTGGCATCGCCGGTAATGTCGTCGTTGAAGGCAGAACCGATGACATTTTCAACGTTAAATATTTGGTCGGTATTGCCAAAACCATCTTTGGCGAAGTTCTGTTCTAAGTTGACAATGACGCTATTTGGATCGCGACGATAGCTGACAGTATCGGTATCTTCACCACCATCGATCGTATCGTTGCCAGCATTGCCAATTAGCAGGTCATTTTTGGCTAACCCTTTGATTTGGTTATCAAGGCTATTACCGATGAGAATATCATCAAATTCAGAACCGATGATATTTTCCAGACTCTTGAGAGAATCTGTATCGCCAAAGCCATCTAAAGCAGCACCTGAATTGATAGTAAA
>DNGG01000603.1:10786-10909 GCA_003486675.1 Cyanobacteria bacterium UBA11372 | reverse complement strand
GGCTAATTCCAGAGTAACATTCAAAAGATGTAACTTACTTCCTGGCATTGTAGTTTAGAAATTACAAGGGATTGCAAGCGAGTAAGGTACAGCGTTTTCACGCTTGTTTGTGTAGCGGCACCC
>DNGG01000603.1:0-10565 GCA_003486675.1 Cyanobacteria bacterium UBA11372 | reverse complement strand
CGCTACACAAACAAGCCGTACTTTATACGGCTGCAATTCTCTAGATTTGCCATGTTGCCTATCTCTGCCCGTTGGATTCAAGAGTTTGAAAAGCATCTGTATCGTCGCCAGCACATCATTTTATATAGCAACATTCACGACCAATTTCTCTGGCAGGGTACTTACCAGGATATGGCAGGTTTCCTCAATACCTATTTTCTCAATTCGGGGTTCGATCTGATTGTGCGTTACGATCCGGTGGATGGTCTGACTTTTCCGCAGTCAGAGATGCGTCAATTGTTTGACGAATTGGTACGACAGCGACAAACAGAACAGCAACAGGAACGTTTGGGACAATTAACCAATCGAATTTTAGAACGTCCTTACAGCATTCTCCTATTTGATGAAATTGAAAAAGCCCATGCCAAAGTTTTGGATAAGTTTCTCCAAATTTTAGAAGATGGTCGCCTTACCGATGGGAAAGGACAGACGGTTTATTTCAATCAAACTGTGATTATTTTTACCAGTAATATCGGTGCTTCCGATCTGTCCGATCCGCAAACAGGAGCGATTATTCGGACTGGAATTATGACCGAGGTGCAAAGACAGGGTATTGCTTCTTTTAGTTATGCTCAGGTTGAAGCTCATTTTCGCTCAGAAGTCCACTGGCATTTTACCAGCAGAATTGGTCGTGCCGAATTGTTGAATCGTCTAGGTGATAGCATCGTAGTGTTTGATTTGTTGCGCCCGGAATTTGTCTGGCAAATTGGGGAAAAGTTTCTGCGACAATTAGCTGAATCTGCGTGGGATAAATATCGGCTGCTGCTATTGTTTCAAACTTCGGTGTTAGAAGTTTTAAGCGTTCACATGCAAGAGGCGGATAATTTATTGTTTGGCAGTAGGCGGATTAAAACTTTGTTGGAAACTTTGGTTGAACGTCCGCTGAATCGTTGGATTTTTGAGAATTATCCTGATTTAAATATTTTGGCAGGAAGGCGATTAATTGTTGGTTTGGGAAACAATAGTGTATTATCGGTAGTGGAGGGCTAATCTGAATAGGCTGTTGCATTGCTACCCCAAAGCAAGATATTGAACTGATTAAAGCAAGGCTCAAACGAGCAAAAGAGCATTATGCTGAGAATTATGATAGTTAAACCTGAATCTCGCAGAAAAGCTCAAACAATGGTTGTTGCTAGATAATTCGTTACGCTAAAGTTGAAAGTCGCCTAAAATTTAGGCGGATGGAACACAATCACAAATTATATCAAATCCGGTTGCATCGGAATGATTAGGTTACTTGCTAATTGCTAATTGCTAATGGCTAATTTCAAGAAAAGCCCCTATGCTGAGTAATTACGATGCAACCGGAAACGATATTAGTGGAATTCTTTAGTGACCATATTTATGACTCATATCCCAATGTCAGCAGAACTACTTCTTCTAACTGAGCGATGGTTTCAGGTTTGAGTTGACCGAGTTTGCGAATCAACCGAGCTTTATCCAGCACTCGCATTTGAAAACATAGGGCAACAGAATCTTGGACTAAACCGCCATCACCTTGGGCAATAAACAAGCAAATTGGTAACGCAGCGCGGCGTTGGCTGGTAGTGAGTGGAATCGCAATGGTGGTGGTCGAGAATTGAGAAACGATGTCGTTTTGAAAGATGATAACGGGACGAGTGCCTGCTTGTTCAGATCCTTGGGTGGGGTTAAGGTTAGCGAGCCAAACTTCGCCGCGCTTAAGTTGCTCCGTCATTGCTGGTCTTCCTGACTGAGCATGGCTGCGTAGTCGCTTATACCTGCTTCGGCAAGGGCACGGTCTTCCTCAGCAAACTCAGTGGCAAGGGCAGCAAGTTGACTCGGTTCGAGAACAATGTGGTGACGACGTTTATGCCGAAATTTCAGGAAGGCGATAAAGTCAGCTACTTGCTGAAGTTGCTCTTGGGTGAGTTGATCGAGGTCTTGTTTAAGCGCTTCGCTACTGATTAACATGGCAGAGGGGGAAGACTATTAAGATCATCTCCCTCTTATTTTAAAGACTATTCTCATCCTTAACTGTGGCAGATAGTTTTTGTAGGGTGCGTTAACGCAGTAACGCACCCTACTCGCTAATATTAAACTTGCGATGTTGCACATGAACCTTGAGCGGGAAGCGGGGCGTTGACAATAATTTCTTGATAACCTCTATCTTTAAGCACTTGGCTAAGTAGTTGTTCAACAGTTTTTTGAACGCGATCGCTAGCTGTTTTAATCAGCCAACTTTGACAAGCAGCCTCTTCAACTTTTTTCAGCGCTTCACGTTGTGCTTGGGCTTGCAAGTTAACTACATCAGGCCCCCATCCTAAAAAACCTCGGTCATAGGAATAAACGCTAGAGTGTTCCAGATTCAGCTTACTGTCAAGCACCTTTAGCGGCGGTAAAGTTACAGTAATTTTGTCTCCTTCAACCTGTACGTCATCAGCCTGAAACTCTCTCAAGTCAACTCCAACTCGGACGTTACCGTGAGCAATGTAGAGCAATTTACTTTTCGTTATTCGCCCCTTCTCGCTCACAGGCACCACGGTATCCATTTCAAACATAGCTGTAGTCAATTCACTTACATCTCTAACTTGACGGACTATCAGCGAACTTGGATCGACTATCTCTTTTGAGATGTTTGTTAAGTGACTAATTTGATAGGCTAGCCACAACAGAACAATCAACAAAATTACAACAACGCCTGCTAACACTTTGCTAACTAAATTTGAGTCTCTGATTGAGCTAGCTGTCATAGCGGATCTCCATTTTTGAGCATTCTAAAGCCAGTATTTCTTATTTAACTCAAGTTGCTAGTTAGCTGTCAAAAAGGAGCTAATGGCTAATGGCTAATGGCTAGCGTCAGGCATAATGCTGTCTTAGCAATTAGCAAGCTTGCAATTAGCAACGCCCAGGTTTATAACTAGCAACTTGCGTTATTTATAATTATAAACCACGCATCCTGAGAGAGAGGCGGTTAATTGTTGGTCTGGAAACAGTGTAATATCGGTAACAGAGGGGTAGTCTAGATAGGCTATCGAAAACTATGTTCAATTTGCAACTTGCTTGGGATCGCCCTGCAAAAATTAGTTCACAAGTCTCGGAACACATTTTACTTGTGCGGCTCGAACCGTCGGGCGCGCCAGCGCACTTACCCTTACACTTAGCAGTAGCTTTAGATACCAGCGCTTCCATGCAAGGCGAAAAGTGGGAAAAGGCAAAAGCAGCTTGTCAGGCGCTAGTGGCACGATGGCGATCGCGCGATCGCATCTCTCTAGCAAGCTATGCCGACTGGGTAACTCCCCTCGCGCACAATCTTCAAAATCATCAATCCGGCGAGGTTCCAGCGATTCTAAACTCTCTAGTTGCCGAAGGAGTAACCCGGACTGACTTAGCCCTAAAATGGATTGAATCTACTTTATCCCCAGAATCAGGAACAGCTAGGGTAGGCATTCCGATCCCAGACGGACATCCTACTACTGACCAAGGTGAGGTTTTATATGATACAGGTATGTTGATTGTGCAAGCAGAAGCGATCGCATCTAATGACATTTCCCTTTGTGCAGTGGGATTGGGAAATGCAGAAGATTTTAATTCAGCGCTTTTGGTTAGTTTAAGCGATCGCGGACAAGGAGCGTTTATATATGCCGATAATCCGACGCTGCTGGCAACTCAATTGCAAGAGCGCTTACAAAAAGTGCAAGCGATCGCAGTTACAGATGTAACGCTTAAAATAGATTTGGCTGGTGGAGTCAGGCTAAAAAATTCCTGTCAGTTTCGTCCTGATTATCTGCCTTTGCTAGAAACTAACCCCCAGGAAATTCATCTGCGAAACTTGCGATCTGATACGGCAACCGATGTTTTGTTGGCATTGGAAGTGCCTGGTTTAAATGCAAATCAACTTGCTGGGAGTTATGCGATCGCGCAAGTTCAATTACAAACCTTAGAATCTGCTCCTGTCGCAAGTCTAGCAGCGCTGCAATTCACGCCTTCCTACCGAGAAGCGCAACAAATTAACCCGGAAATCGATCGCGATCGCCTTTGTTGGGATATCAATCGCTACAGCACCGCGCTAACATCAATAGACGATCCGATGGTAACGGGAGAATTGCTGAGTCAAATTCATGCGGCGGCTGTCAAATCTGGTCAGACAACTATTGCTGATGAAGTATCTCAACAATTAGATGTTCTCCATAAAACAGGTCAACTTAGCGCGAATCAAACGACAGGTTTACTGAGAGCAACTCGTCAATTGGGGGGCGGGTTTATATAGGATGTCTGTCACAGTCAGAAATTGTCTGTAAAACCCGCCCCTACAACAACGGGGATATAATATATTGAAGTGCCGCTTGTTTCTTCATGCAAGAATTTTGAATTGCTTATGACTGTTGGTTTTGGTTGCGATCCGATTCCTGGACTGGCTCAACTTACACCCGATACGACGTATCTGGTAGTTTTAAATGGGGCTAAAGCCGGTAATAAATTTCGACTGGATCGGTGGCGATCGCTAATCGGACGCAGCAATCCTCCTCACATCATTGCTGATATCGATTTGAGTGGGTATGAAATTGGTGCGATCGCCACCGTATCGCGACATCATGCCATCATCCAATGGGTAAATCAAAGACTTCAAATCATCGATCTTGCTAGCCGCAATGGCACATTTGTCAATGGACAGCAACTGATATCTAAGTTTGCCAATCAACCTTCAATTCCAGTGTTTCTGACAGTTGGTAGTAAAATTCGATTGGGCGATTTGGAGTTGGAAATTGGCACATTTTGATATGATGTCCCGCAAATCACCCATAATTAAAAATCTCCGCGTCCCCGTGTCACCGCGTCAGCGCGTCATATCATGTCCGGTCGATTACCCATAATTAACAGCCGGGACACGGCATTATTAAAATTATCTGTTTGTCCGCGATATATATATTGCCGTGTCCCTACGCAACAACGGGGTAAGGTTTTTTTATTATGGGCAATTCAACGGACATGATATCAGTCCTAACTATGGGTAATCAAACGAATTTGATATGAATCTTAAATTCCGGTTTGATCGATTGTGTTTCAGAGGGAAGTTGCCCCAGGTCGGGGGCAACTTCTTTTTATGGCGCCACCTTGGGCAAGGTAATTCTAAATTCCGTATAACAGTTAAGTTCGCTCTCTACGCTTAAGGTTCCCCCATGCTGCTCCACAATAATATCGTGAGTCAGCGATAATCCCAATCCCGTACCCTCACCAGTGGGTTTAGTAGTAAAGAATGGCTCGAAAATTTTCGACTGAATTTCTGATGTTATGCCTGTGCCATTATCCCGCAGGCGAATTTCGATCGAGTTGCCACAGTTAGTGGTGGCGATTTCAATCTTAGGAGTAAAGTTAGACTCTCCTTTCTTTTGTTTTGTTCGCACCGCATAACAAGCATTATCCAGCAAGTTAATCAAAGCGCGACTCAGGGCATTTGGTATCACTTCTAACTTGCCAATCGAGTCGTCATATTGAGTCTGGAAGGCGATGTTGACATGGGGGTCAAGAGCGCGCTGGCTGTGATAGACCAGCTGTATGGCCTCGGTCAGCAGTTGGTTGAGATCGGTGTTTTGGCGTTGTGCCGCGTCTGTACCGCTCTTGGCGTGTTCCATCATGGTGCGAATGATGTTCTCCGTTCTTTGACCATGATGATGGATGGTGGCAGCGTTATCTTTGAGATCGGTTAATAATTCTTGGATATATTCCTGGTCTGGGGTGGGATTTTCCAGTTCTTCCAGGACTTCTTGGGTTAATTCCACCGAGCTTTCGGCATAATTGTTGACGAAGTTGAGGGGGTTACGCAGTTCGTGAGCAATTCCGGCGGTTAAAGTGCCGAGGGAAGCGAGTTTTTCTTGCGCTACCATCTGTTTTTGCGCCGCTTGCAGTTGGGCGGTACGTTCGGCAACTTTGATTTCCAAGGTGTGAGAATAGTCTTCTAGTTGCTGATACAGGCGTGCATTTTCCAGGGAGATGGCAGCTTGGGAACAGATCATGTTGAGCAATTCGACGCGATCGCGCGAAAATGCCCCCGTAGCTAAATTATTTTCTAGATAAACGATTCCGACCAATTTGCCTTGGTTAAGCAGGGGACTGCACAGAAGACTCTGGGGACGCTGACTCATCAGGTAGGGATCGGCGGCAAAGGCAGATTGTTCGATCGCTGCATCCAGAACCAGAACTTCTTTTGTGTGGTTGACGCGGTTAATGATACTGAGGGGAACATAGGGACTTTCATCCAGAGGGGTTGGTTCTAAAGTGCAGGTTTGAGCATCGGGACAATGAACGACAACCTGCCACTGTTGGTCGTTGAGTAAGATTAAAGCACCGCGCGAGGCTCCGGCATTTTCCATTACGACTCGCATTAGGGTTGACAGCAACTGCTCAAGTTCAATTTCCCTCGAGAGGGTTTGGGAAGCTTTGATCGCCGCAGCTAGATCGAGTACCGATGTTGTTCCCGTACTGCTGGTATGAACCGTTTCTGTGGAGATCTGGGTGATGGTTTGATGGGGATCTTGCCGCAGTTTTTCGGTTTGCAAGATGGGGGTGAGAAGTTGAGGATAGCGTTTTTCTAAGTCTGAAGTTTTGGCTAATGCCCCCCATTTGGCATAACAATAATATGCTTCAAGCATATAGCCAGCGGCGACTTTTTCTTTGCCCCAATCGAGATAGAATTTGGCGGCGAGTTCGTTAGCGAGGGCTTGTTCTTGAATGTAGCCGTTTTCTTTAGCTCCCGTAATGGCGCGATCGTACCAATCTCCTGCTTCATAATTTTTGCCTAAAACCCGGCATTTTTCTGCCTCTACTAAGTCAACTTTATGTTGGTGATTCATGGGCGCGTAGTGTGCCCAATGCTTTAGCTGCTCTTGATTATCTTGCACTCGTTGCCATTGGGTTTCCCTCAAAGCGCTATCTTCAGCAACCGTTGCTAGTGCAGTGAGCGAATCATAGAAATAAAAGACCGCTTCGCCTATGGTGCCTGCACCTGCTTTCAAATAGCATCTGGCTTCTGCTGCCTCCTGCTCTGCTTGAGGGATATTTCCGAGTAAAAAACTCACCGTAAATCGGTGTAAATAAAACTTATACACCCAGAACAAATCCTTGGCAAACAGCTTCTGAGAAAGAAGTTCCTCCTGGTGAGCGGAAACCGCTTGATACTCTGACCGCTCGAGTAACATGAGAGCGGTTTTCCAGTAAATCGAACAGTAATTTGACATAGTAATCTGGTTGAAATCGAGCAACTGCTGCTGATAAGCCCCGATTTGGGGTTCGAGTTCCGCCAGTGGGTGACCAGACCACAAAACATTCAAGCAAAAATGATGCCCATTGTATGCTGCCTGATCGAGTGCGCCTGTTTCGACTCCAACCTGGTAGCCTTCCTGAAGGATAGGCAGCGTTTCTCGTAAATGAGATGTCCGATGGTGCAGGAATAGCCCAATGGGGGCTAATGCTGCTGAGCGACAACTTTTGGCATCTGGTTCTAGGGCAAGGCGATAAGCCAATCGACCAAACTGAGCAGCCAGTTCTACCTCTTGCAAAACAGTATTGAGCAAAATTCCATAGGTAGCGTAGCCAAAGGCAGAGATAGGACTATTGCCAAACTGGATGGAACACTTGACTTGAAGTGCGATCGCCAGGGGAAAAAACGGCGAGTTGGCTGAATAACAGGTTGGTGTAAGAGTGACAGCAATTTGTAGAATGGCAATTTGCTGTGGATCTAGCATTTTCGGTAAGTGGAACAACTCCTCGACGGGGCGTTCCCCGATCGCAGCAGCAATCTCCTGCATCGCCTGCTGCACATTATCCGGAGTGGGGCTGTCTGGTAAATGGACACCTAACCGATGGAGCAATGCTTGCCCCGTGGCGATCGACTCTGAAAGTTTATTTTGACCAGCCAATGCCTGGATCTTGACTTGATAAACATTCACTTGCTCCAAAGGGATTTGTGTTGCCTGAAGCACAGCTTCAATCCACTGCTCCATAGGCTCAAACTCGCCACATAACCAGGCAACTTCGGCTGCCAATTCATGTAGGGCTAATGTGAGGTGATATTGACGCTGCCAAGCGTCTTTCCCCAACAGTTGCAGTCCGGCGGTGGCATACTCACGGGCAGCCTGATAAGCTGTGGCAGCTCTAGCTTTACGGCAGGCAGTCAGGTTTAGTTGTGCCAGATTATCCCGTTCGGTAAGGTCGGCAATCAGGGAAATGCCATAGTTTAATTGATTCACCAATTCAAAGATCCGCTCTTCTCTGCCTGATGGTGAGATTTGTTGTAGGAGCAGTTGCCCAATTTGGTAGTGCGCGATCGCCCGCTCGGTTTCAGGAATCAATGAATAAGCCGCTTGTTGAACGCGATCGTGGAGAAAACGATATTGCACATTTTCGATATTATCGGTATTGACATCTCCTCGATCCTGGCTCAGATAAAATTTATATACTTCGCTTTGTGGCAGAATTAATCCTTCCTGCAACGCTTTCCACAAAGCAGCTGCCGCATCAGCTGGCGATCGCTCTGAAACGATCGCTAAGGTTTCCAAATCAAAAGAGTTGCCGATACAAGCCGCCAGTTGCAAAATCTCTTGAGTCTGAGCGGGCAATTTCTGCAACTGATGCGCCATAAACTCCACCACATCGTCGGTGAGAGATAGCGCCTTTACTTGAGCCAAATCGCATTCCCAATAGCCAAAGTTGCGATTAAATGTAATCTGTCCATCTTCGTGTAATGCTTTAAGAAACTGGGTGGTAAAAAAGGGATTGCCTTGGGTTTTGCGAACGATTAATTCTGTCAAAGGTTGCGCGATGGCGATCGCACACTTCAACGTCTCGGCAACCAACTGATTGGTATCCTTGAATTCTAGCGGTGCGAGGGCGATCGTGTTGACAGTCTTTCCTGCTTTTTTGAGTGACTCTACCGTTAAGATAAATGGGTGAGCAGGCGATACTTCATTATCTCGATAGGCTCCCAACAACAGCAGATAACTATTGTCTTCCATCAGCAGTTTCATTAACTGCAATGAAGCCGAATCAGACCACTGTAAGTCATCTAAAAACATCACTAAAGGATGCTCTTTTGTAGTAAATACAGCGATGAACTTTTGGAGGAGCAAGTTAAACCGATTCTGCGCTGCTGCTCCCGATAGTTCTACTGCTGGCGGTTGCTTGCCGATAATGATTTCTAATTCGGGAATCACTTCAATTAGAACTTGTCCATTTTCTCCAACCGCTTCTAGGATTTTGGTTTTCCAAATCTCTAGTTGGGCGTCGGATTCACAGAGCAATTGCCCGATTAAATCGCGGAAAGCTTGCACAAAAGCCGAGAACGGAATGTTCCGATTAAACTGGTCGAATTTGCCTTTGATGAAATACCCTTTCTGACGGGTAATGGGTTTGTGAACCTCGTTGACGACGGCGGTTTTACCAATGCCAGAAAATCCGGCAATCAACATGAGTTCGACTCCCCTTAGTCCTCCCTGGGGATTGGCGATGCGATCAAATGCCTCCAATAAAGTCTGAACTTCAGTTTCTCGTCCGTAGAGTTTTTCGGGGATAGTAAAGCGATCGCACAGATCCCGCCTGCCAATTTCAAACGGCTCAATCTTACCTGTTTCTTTTAGTTGATGCAGACAAATCTCTAGGTCATACTTTAAACCCAATGCACTCTGATAGCGGTCTTCAGCATTCTTCGCCATCAGTTTTGCCACGATTTGAGCGGCAGCTTCTGGAATGTTAAATTCAGTCAAATCGGACGGTTGCTTGGCGATGTGGCAATGCACCAACTCCATCGCGTCATCAGATTCAAAGGGCAATTGTCGGGCTAATAATTCAAATAATGTCACCCCCAAGGCATAGAAATCACTGCGGTAGTCAATCCCCCGATTCATCCGTCCGGTTTGTTCTGGGGAAATATAAGCCAGAGTGCCTTCTAACCGATTGGGATTTTTGATTTCTTGGGTTTCTTTGGGCAATAGTGAGGCGATGGAAAAGTCGATTAACTTAACTTGTTTTGTCTCTGGATGGATCAGAATGTTAGCGGGTTTAATATCTTTATGAATGACGCGACAGGCGTGCAAGTCGTGCAGGATGTCAGCCAATTGCAGGGCGATTTCCAACACTTGTGCCATTTCAAGTGCCTGGTTTTGAACATAGTCTCGCAGGGAAACACCGCCAAAGTCTTCCATTACCAAGGCGTAGCTGTTGCGGTAGGGTTCTAAGTTATAGGGACGAACAATTCCAGGAATATAAAGGTTTTTGGCGAGGATGTATTGATTGCGAAACTGTAAAAGATCGTGGAATTTAGGATATTCTTGTTGCAACAGTTTGACCGCGACTGCCTGGTCATCCACCAATCGAATCCCCCGGTAGACAAGGGTTCTATTGCCACAATATAGTAGCTCTACTAGATGATAGCCCGGTATAACAACGCTTGTATGGAAGGTGGTATTCATCGGTATCTGACCTCATTGGACACCATATCAAGATTATTATGCCCATTACACCACTGGCGCTAACACCGGCATCAGAGATATCTCGAACAAACAGATAACTTTAAT
>DNGG01000628.1:7792-13826 GCA_003486675.1 Cyanobacteria bacterium UBA11372 | reverse complement strand
AAAGAATTGTATAAAAGAACCGTCAGGCTAGTCGGCGGTAGCTACGATTGGCAAAATCAACAACAGCTTTCATTGTCCGAAAAAACCTTAAATTTTATCAAAATTTTATTTGAAAATTTAATACCACCTTTAAACTTTGTATTTAACACTTTCAAAGATAATAGGCTAGAAAATATCAATTCAAAAATCCAAGTTTGTTGGGTGATGTTTTGCGTCAGGTACATCAGTGCTTGGGAGATAATACGACTTAAGTTAGGAGGTGTTTCGGCTAGATAAATTACCAGAAGGACTTTGTCAAAAATAATCTTCAGGAGGTTGTGGTGAGAGTAGCAATTATTGTTTGGCAGTTTCCAGTTTTGTCCGAAACTTTTATCTTAAATATCATTACAGGATTGCTAGATCGCGGCAATGAAGTAGATATTTACGCCTACTTACCCGGCGATACTTCTAAATGAAAAGCAACGGTTAGAGCCAAGCCAAAAATTGAAAATAACTAAAATTTTATAAAATAAAGTTTGGTTGCAGATTATCATGTATAATAAAATTGTTTAAATCGCTTTACCACTTGTTTGGAGTGATTGAATCGCTAGAAATATAAGCGATCGCACTCATGATTCAGATGGGAATCCTGCTAGTGGGAAAAACTTTCCAGAGAAAAATCATCTCTGTCTTCGGGGTGATTTGCTAAGCAATATATGCAAATTACGATCTGGGATGAAACCATCGAAAAATAATGGAATGATAGGGGTTTCAGGGGCATCTAATTGATTAAAACTGCTGGGGAAACTTCCCATCGGTAGAAAAAAGATCTGAATCATTCCAGCTAAAAATTGCTGATGCCAACACTTGGATTGATAGGGATGTTTAGCGTCTAAAAATTTGTGATGGGTGCTAAAACATCAAGCCTATCTCAAGAATTTCTCTGGATGGGTTGTTGACACTTTGCTGAGCAAGTAAGACCTAAATTCTAGATTTTAGGTCAAAACTGTGTTGCTGATTTCTGAAAGCTGAAATAAGTTATGAGGTAAGGCTCGTGCAACAAGAACAAGTTTTCTTTTCAATTATTGTTCCCACCTACAATCGTCCAGAGCGACTTGCTACTTGTCTGGAGTCGCTGACTCGCTTGGATTATCCCTTGCATCGCTTTGAGGTTATTGTAGTGGACGATGGCAGTAAAACGCCTTTGAAGGATGTAGTTGCACGCTTTCAAGATAAACTTAACCTGACGCTCTTGAGACAAAGCAATGCAGGCCCAGCATCGGCGCGAAATGCGGGTGCCGCGAAAGCGAGGGGTAAGTATTTAGCCTTTACCGACGACGACTGCACGCCTGCTTCTAATTGGTTACAAGTGTTAGAAGCTTACTTTACCAAGACGCCCGATTGCGCGATCGGCGGCCTTGCACTTAACGCACTTCCGGATAATTTGTATTCAACGGCAAGTCAGATTTTGATCGATTATCTTTACGAGTACTTTAATGCCGACCCGGAGCGATCGCGTTTTTTTGCTTCTAATAACTTTGCCTTACCTGCCAAATATTTTCGCCAGATTGGCAGCTTTGACACCAGCTTTCCTTTAGCGGCGGGGGAAGACCGGGAGTTAAGCGATCGCTTACTCTATTATGGTTACCCAATGCGCTATGCAAAAGCAGCGCAAATTTACCACGCCCACAAACTATCGTTGAAAACATTCTGGCGACAACATTTCAACTATGGTCGCGGCGCCTTCCACTTTCATCAATTGCGTTCCCGACGCAAATCTGAACAGATTAAAGTCGAACCTCTGTCCTTTTATTTCAACTTACTGAAATATCCATTTTCCCATTCTTCGCGTCAGCCAGGATTGCTAGTAGCGGCATTACTATTCGTGTCGCAGGTAGCAAATTTAGCAGGCTTTTTCCGGGAACGGTATAAGGTGAGGCAGACCGAAGTGGGAGAGAAACAGGAAACTTATTTATTACAGGCAGTCTCAAAACTTACTTCCACCAGGCAAATGAGGGAGATGAGGAAGTAAGCTGGTTCGTCATCAGAGAGAGGGAACAGGACTTAGGCAAGACGAGGCCATCACCTTTGTTTCGACCTAGATCTCTAGTTTCCTTGTTCAACGATTTTTCATAGAAACAAAGGTGATTTGCGTAAGTCCTGGGGAAGATTAAAAACAATTCTTCCCCTTCTTCCCCATATCCGGAATAATTACGTATTAATTTATATTAACAAGTATAAAGTTTTACTTTTATTGCTGATGTACTTTTTTATCTAAAGGGTAGATAATGGATGGGTAACTTTGACCAACTGAAGTAAGCGCCCTCATGGCAACTATCCAAATAGAAAATTATTTAAATTCGACTTTTAAAAGTAATAATGCCTTAAGAAACTGGCTAATTTTATTGTTCTTTAGTTTAGGAATGATTGGGATTCTCCATCATGAGATGTGGCGCGATGAACTGCAATCTTGGCTAATCGCTAAAGATAGTTCATCGATGATCGATTTATTCAATAACTTGAGATATGAGGGACATCCAGCTTTATGGCATACCTGTTTGTATTTAATTACTAGGTTTACGCATAATCCGCTAGCCATGCAAATATTTCATTTGCTGCTAGCTACCGGCGTTATTTATGTTTTTATCGAATTCTCTCCCTTTACTCGGTTCCAGAAAATATTATTTACATTTGGATATTTTCCTTTTTACGAGTACAGCATCATCAGTAGAAGTTATAGTTTGGGAATTTTACTAATTTTTATTTTCTGTGGGTTATATCCAACGCGCAATCGAAGTTATTTACCCCTGGCTGCTGTTTTAGTTTTACTAGCCAATACCCATGCTTATGGCTTGATAATTGCTCTACTTTTGACAATGACATTAATTTTAGATGGTTTTTTAGATCCGGATATAAAAATATTATTTAACACTAAAAAATGGAATATAGTTGTTAGCTTAGCTATAGTAGCTTTTGGTATTTTAATGGCGATTTTTCAAATCATACCACCGGATGATGCAGATTTTGAAGGGGGTGTTATCCAAGTTGACAATGGAGGTGCATTGCCATTAGTGAATAACTACTTAATTGAGGATAAGGGTGCAGATTGGAGATACTTCCCATTTTTGAATAAACGATTATTAACAACCATAGTAATAATTTGGCGTAGCTACATTCCCATACCAAACTTTTTTCAGTATCAATTTTGGAATACTAACATTTTGCTCAATGGCAATTCAATTGCCAGAATATTTTTCATCTTAATTATCATAATTATACTGTTATATTCTACAGCACTGTTGATTCGGAAGCCGATTGTCCTATTTCTTTATTTATCCGGAAATTGTGTATTTGTGTTTTTTAGTTATACAAAGTATATAGGTCAGTTACGACATCACGGACACTTATTTTTCCTATTTTTAGCTTGTCTGTGGATTTCAAGCTGTTATATCAAATCAGACTTTTTAATCGAAAAATTCAATTGTAGTCAAAAAATACTGGCAAGGTTAAATTTAGTAGAACGCTCTAAAAATGTTTATTTAAGTGGAATTTTATTGGTTCATGTTATTGCTGGATTGTTTGCCTTTTCTATGGACTTGAATTATACATTCTCTGGGAGTAAAGAAGTGGCAAATTATATCGAGCAACAAGGGTTAAAAGATTATGTATTAGTTGGAAGCCCGGATCTTACAGCTCCGCCAGTTGCCGCATTTTTAAATCGGAAAATTTATTATTTTGAATCCGATATCTATGGCACTTTTGTTGTATGGAAAAACCGAAAATTGCTCACGCCAATAGAAGTTATTGACGGTGTCGCTCGCCTGATAAAGAAGAACAATAAGGCTTTACTGATTTTAAATTACAAGCTACAGGTTAAAAGAAAAGACCTGAATATTTCTTTTCTGTTCAAATCTAGTCAAAGTATTGTTCGTGACGAGACTTACTATTTGTACCTGATAGAGAAAAAGCCGGTTAACTCAGATCTTGCACCGTAGCTCACACCTTAGTTTCTTGCAAATAGCTAAACTTGAAAGCCTAGATTTTTCGTAAACTCACATCTTGCACCAGGGCCAAAAACCGGGTTTGGAGCAAATAGCTCAGCTTGAAAGCGTAGATTTTTCGTCAAGAAACAAGGGTTTCAACGCTTGTTGATAATGGTGCAAGATCTGAGTAAAGAAACAAGGGTTTCAAGGCTTGTTGAGAATGGTGCGAGGTGTGACTTAACAATTAGAGGACTGACGCAAAGAAACCCGGTTTCCACGAAAAATCCTTGGCAAAGGGAACGAGAAATCGTTGCATAAGGGCAAACAAACCCGGTTTTTTAGAAAAACCGGGTTTGTTGAACCCGCCACAAGGGGGTTGGTAGGCTTGGTAGCCCACTAGGCAATGAGCGCAATATCTGTAGCACTTAATGGCGGGATGTCTTCCAAGAAGGCAAACTGAGCGCCGTTTCCCAAACCCTCAGCAGCACCATTTTGGTTGTAGAATAAGTTGCCACTGCCAGTGCTGTAGGTGATGAAAGCATTGCTGACAGCAGCAGCAATGTCATCAGCCACAACTGCAAACTCATTAGAGTTGATCGAAGCACCTACGGCACTGGTAAGCGCACTAAAGGTTGTTTTGCTGAGAACAATTTTGTCTGTACCTGCTTTAAAGTCAGTGATGGTATCGATGCCAATCTCTTGTGTGTCGAAAGTTTTGCTGGTTTTGTAGAGGAAACTATCAGCACCTTGATTTCCCTCGAGCAGGTCATTACCAGCTCCGCCTACGAGGGTATCATTGCCTGCCCCACCCTCGATGGTGTCATTGCGGTCTAGAACTTGAGTCCAACTTTGGTAAATTTGCACGACGTCATTGTCTCCCCCACCGTAGAGGAGGTCATTTCCGTTTCCGCCACTCAGGAGGTCGTCGTCTTCTTCACCATAGAGGGTATCGTTGCCCGATCCGCCATCGAGGGTGTCATTATCTTGTGCATCCGCGAGGTGAAAGTCGAGGGCAAAGCTTCGCCCACCACGGATCAGGTCATCGCCGTCTCCACCTACGAGGCTGTCATTACCTCCCCCGCTATAAAATTGATACCGAGTGTAGACACCGTAATCCCCGCCATCGAGGGTGTCGTTGCCAGAGCCGCCATCGAGGGTATCACTCATAGCCCCGCCATAGATGCTATCGTTGCCAGCCTCCCCGTAGAGCCTGTCAGGGCTAGCAACCGAACTGACCAGGGTGTCATCTCCCGTTCCACCATAGCCAAACCAGCCAAAGGCGAAGGCAGAAAGGTAGTCATTGCCGCTTCCCCCATATAGGGTGTCAGCATAATCTCCCAGGAGGGTATCATTACCGGCCCCGCCATCGAGGATGTTGCTGCCATAGCCAAACCCTTCGCGCCTGCCACCGCTATCGATCAAGTCATCCCCAGGGCCGCCTCTGAGGGTGTCGTTGCGGTATAAGCCCCCGCCATAGAGGACGTCATTGCCCGCCCCGCCTTCGAGGAGGTTATCGTTGTTGCTCGCGGCTTTGAGAGTGTCGTTACCAGACCCGCCTATGAGGGTATTTTTTTCCATTGGGGGGCCAGATCCGCCATCGAGGTAGTCATTGCCCGCCCCGCCATCAAGGTAGTCGCTGCCATACCCCCCATCAAGGCTATCATCGCCAGTCCCACCATTGAGGGTGTCATCCCCCGACCCGCCATTGAGGGTGTCATTGCCTGCATAGCCTGATATCAGGTCATTTTCGTCAGTACCAATCAGGTAGTTATTGAAGCGATCGCCTGTTAAAATAGCCATAATTTATTACCATTTAACTGGCTTCTCAATTATATTTTTATTTTAAAGATTTTTAGATATATTTTTGTTGCCATTTCGGCAATTTTTTACATAATTTTAATGACTTAAATATAACTAAACATAAAAGTTTAACGGTGAGCTGTAAAATAAATTTTGTAGGTTAAAAACCTTTAGCGGCACCTTCGCCGCGCGGATCGGCAGCACCTTCTAACCATCCGTCAGAAGTTTGGGAAATTGCATTGGCATTTCCCCAAGGATTTTGTTGCTCAATT
>DNGG01000628.1:0-7696 GCA_003486675.1 Cyanobacteria bacterium UBA11372 | reverse complement strand
GCGGCACCTTCGCCGCGCGGATCGGCAGCACCTTCTAACCATCCGTCAGAAGTTTGGGAAATTGCATTGGCATTTCCCCAAGGATTTTGTTGCTCAATTGTATGTCCTCGGCGGCGCAATTCTTCTAAAGTCAGGGCATCTAAACCAAAGGGTTCTACTCGCAGTTTATCGGGCAACCATTGATGATGAATGCGGGAAGCAGAAACGGCGGCACCTGCGTCCATATCGTAAATTAAGACGTTGAGGATAATTTGCAAAACGGTGGTAATAATTGTACTGCCGCCAGGGGAACCCGTCGCCAAACGCAGGCGATGATTTTCGGTGACGATGGTGGGAGACATGCTGGATAAGGGGATTTTGCGGGGTGCGATCGCATTTGCATCTCCACCTACTAAACCAAATAAATTGGGCACACCGGGTGCGATGGCAAAATCATCCATTTCATTGTTTAATAAAATCCCCGTTCCCGGCACAACTACACCTGCACCAAAACCATAATTAATCGTAAAAGTCAGGCTAACTGTATTGCGCTGTTCGTCTACTACTGTTAAATGACTGGTATCGGGTGATTCTCTGGAGATCAAGGACGGGCAAGATGCCCATCCCACAAGACAAGATACCTGCCCCACAATCGCAGATGAAGCTGCTTGTGGGGTAGGCATCCTGCCTGACGGGCAAGATGCCCATCCCACAATACAAGATACCTGCCCGACAATCGCAGATGAAGCTGCTTGTGGGGTAGGCATCCTGCCTGCCCGATCCCAGGGCAATATGTTAATAAAACTAACAAAACGCTGCAATATTTCCCTACTTATTGGTTTAATTTCGCTAGCAGGGCGCGCCCTTTCCATTGAAATTTCCTCACGTCTTTTTGCGGCATAGGCGCGACTGGTAAGTGCTGAAACTGGCACGTCAACAAAATCCGGATCGCCTAAATGTAAGGAACGATCTGCATAGGCAATTTTCATGGTTTCTGCTAATAAATGCAGCGTGTCCGGATGATTCCATCCTTTAGATTTAATATCGGTATCGCCGATAATATTCAGCATTTCTAATAGCAAAACGCCTCCAGAAGAAGGCGGCGGCATGGAACAAATCTGATAAACGCGGAAAGTGCCGCATAAAGGTTCGCGCCAAGTTGGTTGATAAGATTTAAGGTCTTCTAGGGTAATTAAACCGCTGTTTCTTGCCATGTCTGCGGCAATTGTGCGGGCGATATTGCCAGTGTAAAAAGATTGGGGGTTTTGGGCGATCGCACCCAAAGTCCTCGCCAAGTCTCGCTGGATTAAGCGATCGCCCTCTGTAAATAATACTCCGTTGGGCGCGAAAATTTGCCGCGCCGCCGGATTGTTCAAAATAATATTTCTGCGCGTTTCCGATATTTGACTGAATCGCCAAGTACGCACGGCACTGACAGTAAATCCCTCATCGGCGAGGCGAATAGCGGGTGCAACTACCTCTCGCCAAGGCAACTTGCCATAGCGACGATGCACTTGAGCAAGTCCCGCGACGGTACCGGGAACCGCGACTGCCAAGTAGCCATTTACACTTGCATTCAGACGCACCTTGCCTTCTGAGTCTAGATACATATCCCGCGTTGCCCGCAAGGGGGCGCGTTCGCGAAAGTCAAGCGCTTTCATTTCCCCGGTTTGTGCCAAATGCAACAGCAAAAAGCCCCCGCCGCCGATGCCTGCGGAAAAAGGTTCGACGACGGAAATCGCAAAAGCGGTTGCTACTGCTGCATCTACGGCATTACCGCCCTTTTTCAGCATAGAAAGTCCCGCCTCGCTGGCTAGGGGATGGGCAGAAACGACCATACCTTTTTTACCCCGCTGGGGCAGGGTAAAAGCGGCTGTTGCGGGTTTCTGAGGCCATAACAGGGAGATAGAGAAGCACAGATGCAGTAAAAGCAGCGAAAGCCCGGTGCTTCTGTCGAAAATGCGCCAGTATTTCAATTTTGGTTGTTCCTTGTTTCTATCCATTGATTTTTTTAAGCGATCGCCCCGCCTTCCGTCAATCTTTCCGATTTCTTTACATTTGTCACCTAAAGTTAATAGTGCTTATCGATCTTTAAAGCATTTGCGAGCAAACAACCTATGCCCAAATTCCCGATCTACCAACGCCAGGAGGAACCGAGAGTATGAATGCCAGCCTGATTTTGTCTAATATACTGAATCCGCCCGTACTTTTCTTTTTTCTGGGGCTACTGGCGATTCTGCTGAAATCGGATTTGGAAATTCCGCAACCTTTGCCCAAACTATTCTCGCTGTATCTTCTGCTTGCCATCGGTTTTAAGGGAGGACATGAAATTGAAGAAAGCGGGATTAATCCGGAAATTGCGCTGACTTTGCTGGCAGCGATTGTGATGGCGAGTGTGGTGCCAATTTACACATTTTTCATTTTAAAGCTCAAATTGGATACTTACAATGCGGCAGCGATCGCAGCTACTTACGGTTCGATTAGCGCCGTCACCTTTATCACCGCCAGTTCTTTTCTAGAGCAACTTAACATTACATTCGGTGGTCACATGGTAGCCGCGCTTGCGATCATGGAATCTCCAGCGATTATTGTGGGAATTATCCTGGTGAGGATGTTTGCTAAAAGCAAGGAAGAAAAAGAATTTTCTTGGGGCGAAGTTTTGCGAGAAGCTTTCCTAAATGGGTCAGTTTTCCTCTTATGTGGTAGCGTAATTATCGGGATTTTGACTGGAGCTAAAGGTTGGGATAAATTACACTTCTTTACCCAAGAAATGTTTTACGGTTTCTTGTCTTTCTTCTTGCTAGACATGGGAATGGTTGCTGCCAGAAGACTGAAAGATGTTGGCAAAACAGGTTCTTTCTTAATCAGCTTTTCTGTATTTATCCCGGTTGCTAATGCAATTCTCGGCATCATCATAGCAAAACTCATCGGCATGTCAGTCGGAAATGCCCTGTTATTTGCAGTTTTGTGCGCGAGTGCTTCTTATATTGCCGTTCCCGCCGCAATGAGAATGTCCGTCCCCGAAGCGAATCCCAGTCTGTACGTTTCCACCGCACTAGGGATTACCTTTCCTTTTAACATCATCGTGGGAATTCCTTTGTACCTCAACATCATCAAGACAATCGGATTTTGACAATGGAACGGGTGAAAAAATTTGAAATCATCACGAATACTTTAGAACTGGGAAAAGTTCTGGATATTCTAGAAAATGTGGGTGTTTCTGGTTACACGATCGTCAAAGACGTGACAGGGAAAGGTGACCGAGGCGAAGTAATCGACGATCTTGAAACCGAAGCACTCACCAACGGGTACGTCCTCAGTGTTTGTACCGAAGAGCAAGAGCATCAATTAGTAGAAGCCATCAGACCTATTCTCAAAAAATATGGGGGTGTGTGTCTGGTTTCCGATGCCAAGTGGATCGTACATTAGGGAGATTAGTAGGGGCTACTTTAACGAGATATTTTATGGTTACACGGTATTTTTGGTAAAATCCGCCCCTACTTACGCACCCAGGGTCATAAACACGGTTTTTTCATCGATTTTTCACTGCCAAATCCACTATTTTTCAGAGAAACCGGGTTTCTAAATTCCAGATTTTGCAGCATAGGTGTTATTCATTCCTCCTGATTGGGAATACTCTATTGAGAAGTATGAACTTGCCAACTCAACCTTAATGCTAAGGAGGAGCGATCGCCCATGCCAATGAATCGCTTAATTCAAGGTTTGAATGAGTTCCATGACAACTATTTCACCACTCACCGAGAGCTGTTTGAGCAACTAACTCACGGTCAAGCGCCTGATGTACTCTTCATCACTTGTTCTGACTCGCGAATTGACCCGAATTTGCTCACACAAACTCAGCCAGGTGAACTGTTTATCATTCGCAATGTTGGTAATATAATTCCTCCCTACGGCGGACTCAATAGTGGTGAAGGCGCTGGGATTGAATATGCCGTGTACGCTTTGGGTATCAAGGAGATTATTATCTGCGGTCATACCTACTGCGGTGCGATGAAAGGATTGTTACAACTGAACAAACTTTCTGAAGAGATGCCTTTGGTTTACGATTGGTTGAAGTGTTATGCAGAGGCTACCCGCCGTTTGGTGAAGGACAACTACAAAGATTACGACCCGGAAAAACTTTTGAAGCTTACGATCGAGCAAAATATTTTGACTCAGATCGAAAATCTGGAAACTTATCCAGTCATTCGTTCTAAAATGCACAGTGGCGAACTCAATCTTCATGCTTGGATTTACGAGATTGAAACGGGAGAAATTTTAGCTTACAACGCCGATGTGGCGAAATTTATCCCGCTGCAAAAAGGGCCATTTCCCGTGCCAAATCCTTTGGCTGCATTACACTGAACATAAGTATTAGGTTGGATTTCATACCGTTTTCCCATGAATGTGAAACACAAGGAGAAGGGGCGGGCTTTTCGGCCCACCCCACAAGAGATCTAAAATTCTTGTGGGACAAGAGATCTAAAATTCTTGTGGGGCAAGCAGGATGCCCACCCCACAAGAGATCTAAAATTCCTGTGGGGTGGGCGTCCCGCCCGCGCCGTGTTCAGTTTATACCGCAATCCAATTTACTTTGCTGGGAGGCGGACTTTGAAACAACTGCCAATTCCTAATTCGCTGGTGACGGTAATTGTACCGCCGTGATTTTGGGCGATCGCACAAGCAATAGCTAACCCCAATCCCGATCCCCCATTCCAGTAAGAGCGCGATTTCTCCGCCCGCCAAAACCGCTCAAAAACCCGTTCGAGATGCTCTGGTGCAATTCCCACACCCGTATCTTCAATTTTGACAGAAAGCTGCGAACCAACGCGCTTGGCTTTGATTTCAACTACACCCCCCGATTCCGTATAGTGAAGTGCATTTTCAATCAAATTGCTAAACAATCGCACGAGTTGAACTTCATCGCCTTGCAAGTACAAATTTTCACTGAAACTAATTTTTAAATCGATTTGTTTTGCTTCGGCTTGCGGTTTATAAAGTTGCACCAAGTTTGCCAAAATTTCGGTTAATTTAACTTGCTCCCAATTGCGATCGGGAACTGTGTCGGTGCGTGCTAAAAATAGTAGGTCTTCGGTGAGGCGAGACATTTGATTGGTGGCGGATGCGATCGCGCTAAATTTCTCTTTATCCCCCTGTCGCATTCCTTCAGGATATTTCAGCGCTACCGCTGCATTGCTGTTAATAACCATTAGCGGCGATCGCAGTTCGTGGGAAGCATCGGCGGTAAACTGTTTTAGTCTTTGAAAACTCTCTTCAATTGGCTTCATTGCTTGTCGAGTTAGCCAAATTCCACCCACTCCACTCAACACCAACGCCACAATAATTCCACCGCCTAACCCCCAGTCTAATTTCCGAAGCGTTGCATCTAATTCTTCTAAAGATTGACTCGCTCTCACATACCCGACCAATTTTTTTTCATCGCTGCTAATCAGCGGTACAGTTACGCCTTGGATGCGAACTTTACCAGCGGTTTCCATTTGTACGGTTTTGTTGGTTAAAATCGGCGAAGTTAAAACCGTTTTTCCTTGTTGCGCGATTAAGCGACCTTTAGCATCAAACCACTGCAAGGCTTGATGGCGCATCATTAAATCTTTTGATTCTACCTTGTTTTTGATTTTTAAATGACCAAAATTTATCTCGGCATTAACCGCCGCACCTTCTGCTAAAGCCATTAATTTTTCATTCATTTGTCTGCTTAAACTGCGCTCGAAGCTCACCCGCACTGCAATGGCAAATGTTCCGAGAATCGATGCAAATACTACAAGGTAAGATAACAGTAAATAATACTGAGTTTTCTGAAACACTATTTTCTGTAATTTGGCGTAAATTTCCCTCAATTGCTCGACAGACAGTAACCAACCCCGTATACTGTTTTGATAAAGTCTTCGGGACTTCCGGCTGCTCTTAACTTTTTCCGTAAGTTTGTCAAGTGCGTTTTGACTGTTTCTTCCCCTGATAATTTATCAATCTCCCACAGTTTATTGAGAATTTCCGAGCGAGCTATAACTTGATTTGGCTTTCTTAAAAAGCATTCTACTATCATATATTCTTTGGGAGTTAATGACAAGTTTTTCCCCGCATAAGTCACCTGGTGCGTGCTGGGGTCTAGTTCTAAATCCCCATAACTTAAAATCGGTGGTTTGATTTCTGGAACTCTGCGAGATAAAGCTCTAATTCTGGCTGATAATTCTTCTAAATCAAACGGCTTGACTAAATAATCATCCGCCCCCGCATCAAGTCCAATTACTTTATCACCCGTTGTATCTCGCGCTGTTAGCATTAATATTAAAGCGTTGATTTTTTGGGCGCGCAAACGCTTGCACAGGGTAATTCCATCTAATTTTGGCAACATCAAATCTAACAAAATGATATCATAGCTCGCGGCCTCGGCATACTCCCATCCCGTGATGCCATCTGCTGCTATATCTACGACGTGATGCTGATACTTTAAATCTTCCGCTAATGGTTTGGCAATTCGGTCATCGTCTTCTACTATCAAGATTCTCATAGGCAATTGGTAATTGGTAATGGGTAATTGGTAATGGGTAATTGGTATAGACTATTCTTTACTTATTAATACAAAACCTCGCGTTTTACCTGAAACAGAATCCTGAGTTGCCATTGCTTGCCAGAGTTCTTCTGTTTTGACCCAGACTGGGGGATATTTGTAGCGGGAAACGTCTAGGATGAGGAAGCGATCGCTTTCTTCATTATATGCAGCAATAGGCGAAATATGCCCCCCTCTTTCTTGACCAATTGTTCGCCGTAAATAGTTAATTAAAACAAAGTTACCCGGTTGTTTTAAATTCTCTACAGCTAATCGGCGAAATTCTGCTAAACTCGTGTCCGAAGCATGATAAACCTTGACTTTTGGCCCGTAACTTGCTAACAATTGCCCTAACTGTTCTAAGGTTATTCCTTGACGAGAAACGGTTTCAGGTGTAATGACTTGTCTGGCTCTTTCGTTATTAAAAAAGTTCTCTTGCGTAAAGACGCGATAAGGCGCAAATTCCGGTGATTCGGGTGCGGGAACGGATAACGCATTTAACACCATCACCATGCTGGCAACTCCACAAAAAGCTTGATTTCTTTGAGTGATAAATTGCATACTGAGAGGCCAGTAGTCTTGTCGAGATTGGCTTTCAATTAATAAATTTTCGCCTTCGGGGGAGTTGAATGGTATTAGGTTTTGGGGTAAAGAAAGTGTTTGGGCAACTACACTTTCACCCGCGATGCAGAGGGCGAAAATAAATGTTTTTATACTCAGATTTTGCACCAGTCGCCAACCGAGGCAGAGCCTCGTTGCTTTCGTACCCAGGCTCTTGCCTGGGTACGAGATCTGGGAGGCTCTGCCTCCTTTGGAGCCTGGGAAACCGAGGCAGAGCCTCGTTGCTTTCGTACCCAGGCAAGAGCCTGGGTACGAGATCTGGGAGGCTCTGCCTCCCTTTGCGAGTGGTTTGATTGCTGGATTTTTCATATATTTACCCTATTTTTTGACTAAACCTTTAGACTTGAGAAACTGTTGCGCTACCTGTTTAACATCTTTGCCTTCTCCATCAACTTGGTAATTTAAGTTTCGCATATCTTTTTCAGTAATAGTTCCGCCGATTTGTTGCATTGCTTGACGCAATTGGGGATATTTTTCTAAAGTCTGCTGACGCACTATAGGAACGGCATCGTAGGGCGGAAAGTATTG
>DNGG01000637.1 GCA_003486675.1 Cyanobacteria bacterium UBA11372 | reverse complement strand
GCTTCTAATTATGGGTAATCGACAGGAGATGGTATTAGGCAAAGAAACCTGGTTTCTGATTATTTCGGTTCTACAATCGAACCCATAAATAACAAAGTCCCCGTTTGATTATCTCGAATTGCCACAAAGAACGGACGATCTACAACCATGTTAAATGGCTCATCTACCGGCCTTGCAGACGTTGCCCGAATTCCTACAGAAGTCACCGCTGCGGCTTCGGTTCCTTCTTCATTTACTTCTACAAATGTTTTGTGCTTGACCTCATCAATACTGACAGGATTAGAAGTCATCCCGGTAAAATTAGCTCGATCTTGAAACGCAATTCCCATGCCCAATGCTTGCAAAGTTTGATTCAAAGTAATGTCATACTCTAATTTGAAGCGGGGTAAAGAAATTGAACCTTGTCTAGTCCTAAACTGTTGAATCCATTGTTCCCAGTTTTCAGGGGTAAGGGTGCTGTAAAAAGATGGCAGCGTCACGTTAGGTTTAGGTAGAAAAACATACATACTCATCCGCCCCGAGCCGTAGGGCAGACTAATCGCTTGAAACGAGTCATTTTCGTAATAGCGAAATCTGCCAAACTGGGACATTAACGGGTGCTGTTTGCGCGTGCCGTTTAGCAAGGTAAAAGGACGTTCTTGAGTGGCATTTTGGGGGAATTCTTCAGTCCAACTGCCTTTAAAGTAAATCGCGTTGATCAGATAAAGCACTGCGTTGGGACTAACCTGGTCAATAATGGTAGGAATTTTACCCTTAGTATTCTGGTTTACCCAATTGTTGATTGTCGCTGTGGCATTGGGGCTGTTGAAATTTAGATTGGTAATTTGTGCTTTGTAGAAATCTTTGTTTCTTTGCAGGAAATCTGGCTTAAAGCTGATTCCTTGTCGCGCCCAGAGGGAATTGGCAATATTGAGCTGAACTTTGGGATCGGGATTGGTTAAAATTTGGCTTAAAGCTAGCTGTGCTTGATTAACTTCATCCAAACTCATGCCTTGTAATTCTAAAGTTTGAGCGATTGCTTGCTGGGTAGAACCGTTGGCGCCGTTGTATGTCATACTGAGAGCGATCGCAACACTCGTAGGCGAAACAAAAATGTTCTGGCTGCTGTTTTGCTTTAAAATTTCCCCAAACAATTTAAAGCCAAACTTAGTATTCGCTGCAACTAGCTTTTCATTCATAGTACTTGCCTGCTTAACCGAAGTGGTATTGCTAACATCAGCAGATGCTGGCATTGGTTTTGTCATCGATAACCCTGCAATCGAGCCAAGCGCCGCTAAACTGATAATAGCCGCAAGCACGATGCCCCTGGTTTTGAATAATTGCTTGTTCATAGCTCAACTGTAAAACTTTTTCTGCCAAATTTGGATAAATAATTAGGCGCATATTGATTCATAAAAGTTCCCTTCTGTCTCAGAAACCTCAAAAACCGAGGCGGGCGAGACGCCCACCCCACAAGAAATGTTTCTAGTTTTGTGGGGTGGGCATCCTGCCTGCCCTTTTCATCGTCTGAAAAGGACTTTTCCCAGAGATCTATTATTTACAGGACTTACGCACCTGGCACATCTATTTGTTCGTAGTAAGCGCTTCAGCGCTTACAGAGTGGCACTCGCATTGCCTACTACGAACACCAATTGATATTTTTTTATTGTGACACTTGGCTTTAGTCGTGATTTACTCCCTTTCACCTACCCCAAGTGGTAGCCTACTCTCACCTTCTTCCTGCCCAAAACTTAACCAAGGATGGCTGGTAATATCAAACGGGGTAGCAAGTCCTAAGTCGTAACGGGTGGTAGTTTCTCCCGTTTCCAGACTTTTGATAAATGGTTTCCCCGTCCAAATTTGGCAACTGCACATCGGTTTTTGTTCCACAAGTTCAAACCCTCCCTCGGTGGATTGTAATGGGAAAAACTCAATGTGCCAATGTCCGGGTTCAACTACTACGTAGTTTGGGGTTTGTCCTTTTGCTGTAGCTAAAGCAGACAATTTGTCGTAGGGGTGAGATAAGTTTACCTGCGCGATCGCACTCGGCATAAAATCAATATCGATCGCGTCAGGACTTATCCCCGCATCGCGGGCAAATTCCAGCACCTGCTGCCAATCGTATACAGACTCGGCATCCCCGTACAAACAAGAATTTTCCCCAAAACAGTGTCCTCCCAACAACCAAATTAGTTTGGCGAGGATCGTTTCGATTCGTTGGCGATCGCATCGTATGATTTCCACATCTTCCGGTAGCAGCATCCGTCCCGGTACGCACCACCAGTACTCCCAAACCGTAGTAGAATTGAGCGGAATCAACCGCCTGACGATACCGGGTATGCGATCGCGCCGCTGTATTGCCCTAATTTCTTCCGGCGATGCTAATCTTATATCTGGCAGGTAACGCTCCAAGTTTTGCTCTAAGGGATGTTCCGGCGCCAACGCCAATTCCTCTGAAATAAAACCATTGAATTCCAACATAGATCCTCTGCTCCTATTCAGTCTCAACCAGCCTACTATCTATCTTTAGAGGTATTTTCATCTGGTTAATCGTGTGTTATTGCCACATCAGAATTGTTTTTGTTGTTACAATTCGCCCTGCCTCCGAAACAAAACTGCCGTAACTTACGACACTTCCACCCATAAATTTTTTCAGCCAACCACCCAAATTTTACCGTCGTTGCCAGCATTTATAGCCAAGGGACTAATCCAGAATTATGTATCAAAATTGACTCACTAAATATTTAAGATCTACTACGATTGCTAACAATAAATTAAGTTTATCTTCACGTCTTCTTCATATTTTGATCGTATTCTGACAATCAAGCTTCAGACTCTTCGATTCGGCTAGAGGTTGCCATGAATACTTGTCCTTGTTGCTCTAATCAACTACTCCGACACGCTCGACGCAGTGGTGTATACTGGTTTTGCCCCAGATGCTGGCAAGAAATGCCTGTTATTTCAGAACATATCGCCAAGAGCGATCGCGGCGTGCTATCCAAATCGCGCTTTGGTAATATTTCGGCCTCGCTTGGCAGTAATTTATACAAAGAAGTGGCTGCACTTTCACTAAGCTAATTTAATCATCATCTTCTTCAATTAGCTCTAATAAAGCAGACAAAGTTTGTTCAAAATCAGCTTCTAACTGTTCTTTCATAGTGTTAAATTCCTGGGCAAAAGGTCTATTTTCAATTTGCTCGTTAAAGACTTCAAGCATAGTTTTAATCGCTTGAAGTCTTGCTGCCAGAACTTTAATTTGTTGCCAGTTTTCATCAGAAAAATTAGTCACGGCTTCTCTATCGAGGGAGGCAAAAGTAGCAACTTAGTATCATTCCCTGAATGGAAAATCCCAGTTTATCCCTGAAAAACCGCTTGTAATTTAAGTAAAGTTTAAGAGAGATTTAAGATATTTAGACACAAAAATATGCGGAGTTTTGCTGACAATTTATATTAAAAACACAGCCTAATTTTGCTCGTTTCTTCCCTTGATTGGGCGTAGATTGATGTATATTATTACCGTCAGAGATAATTGGTGAAAATCACCCCCACCATCGCTCTTGCTCAGGCTCTAAACCGTATAAATACTTACGAAACAGTGCGGCAACTACACCTTAAGGCTTACGGGTTTCCTCACCGCAAGACGCGCCTGGGAAGGATAAATTAGCAGAAAGTAA
>DNGG01000320.1 GCA_003486675.1 Cyanobacteria bacterium UBA11372 | reverse complement strand
TACACATATTTATCTGCCAGCATCAGCAGAAAGTTTTCCAGGTTTTCGCTCGAACCGCCCAGCCAATACTGGAAACTGAGCATAAAGTTGCGAGCGTCCTGGGCTTTATCCATTGGCAGGTATTTCAGGACTTTAGGTAAAGTTTGTAACAACTTTAACATCCCATCTTGGAACGAACCGCCGCCGGATTTTTCCTTGCGCTTCCGCATGAATTGGGCGATCGCACCCTTAGATTGTCCCAGTTGCGCCATCGAAAAGCTACCCATTTTATTCAGGCGCATCACCTGGGGCATTGAGGGGAAAACGACAGCAACATCGAGACTGTCGCGGTGCGGTTCGACTGCGGCAACGACCTTTTCCGCCAAATCTTCGATAAAAATCAGCGAGGCGATGAATACGTTCGCTTCGCTGACATCGCGCTTGAATTCGGCGTAATTTTCTGCATCTCGTAGTTCTTCGATTAAATAACCGCTAATTTCAATCGCCAAGTTGGGGTTATTCTCGTTAATCGAACGCACCGCCGCCGAAAGTGCGCTTTGATACTGAGGCTCTAACACGACATAGACCACCTTCAGTAACGATCTGCCCTGGAGGCTGGCGGGCGCAATATGTCTAATGGTGGACTTGACGTGAGTGAACATGCTTGTTTGGCTCCTTGTTGACGCGCGTTCAAGGGACTGGTTGAGAGCTTCCGCTCTGGTGGTTGGAATATGAGGCACCTATGTGGTTTTACCAGAAAATGCCCGTTCTGTGGGAGTTTTGACCCCCAACTGACACAATTTGATATAAAAAATGAGATATTTTTTTACATTACTTGACAAAAATGGCGAGTAATGGTTTAATTTTTGTTGAAAATTATTGTTAATTATTAACAGTTTGGGGCAGTTAAGACTGTCTCGTGAGTTGGGTTTGGGCGAATGATGGCTATATCGTTAAACTCGAATTGAGGGGGAAAACTAAATACTCAAACTAGCCAGTGGAGTCGTGCAGATGCAAGTATCTCTCCAATCAGCACCAGGATCTCAACCAGGAGTGATGTTTTGCCATAAATCGGCTGGAGCAAACCTAGAAAGATGACCAACATTTGTTGTTGCAATTACAAAATTCACAACATTAAGAGTCGTCGCCTGTGCTACCAAAATCATATCGCTGTCAATCGTGCGATCGCCTGCTGTTGGTTGTCCTTGCTGACGAGCTTGCGCCCAAAACATCGCAGCTTGTCGCATTGCAGTAGTTGTGATGGGCAAGTACTCCACCAAGTTAGCTAATTCATCTAATCGAGCAATACCGCTTACCTTGTTTGCTCGCAGCAATTCTCGGCGAACTTCATAATCTGCTATTTCGGGAATAATTACTCTATTACCAGATGTAATAAGTGTTGGCAACCAGCGAGTACAAAGAGTGCTTTGGGGAGATAGCTTTGGATTTGTAACTAAACCAATTGGGTCTGCATCCAGCAAAACGACTCTGCTCACCAAGTTACACCTTTTAGTTCAATAGGAAATAGCTTGCGTTCAGATAAACGATCTTCGTCAAGGGCATGAATCAGATACTCACCTGTTTCTTGCTGCTCAAGGGCATCTTCTTCATCTATCCAAGACTGAAGCAAATTAACCAATTTTGCCTGCTTTTGTTTCACTAGAATATATTCTGTCAGCAGTTGCAGAGTGTATGCCTCTGTCGAAAGCCCTTGCTCTTCTGCTCTTTGTGTTAAGTATTGCTCTATTTCTGGTGTCAGGCTGAGCGTGAGTGTCATAAGTATTTTTATAGCCACACTCTTATAGTTTACAACCTACTAGGTTAATCTGGCGATCGCTCAAACGCTTAGGAGCTTTGACGATGACACTTCGATCTGTTTCAATTATTCGAGCGATCGCTCTGGTGGTTGGAATATGAGGCACCTATGTGGTTTTACCAGAAAATGCCCACATTGTGGGAGTTTTGACCCCCAACTGACACAATTTGAGCTAAAAAATGAGATATTTTTTCACATTACTTGACAAATATCCCTAGTAATGGTTATATTTATATTGAAAATTATTTTTAATTATTAACAGTTTAGGCAGCTAAGACTGTCTCGCGATTTGGGTTTGAGCGCATTACGTTCATATCGTTAAACTCGAATTTACCGGGAAAGTTAAATAGAATAAAAGATTTTCTATGCAAGACTGCGTTTACAATTAATATAAATATTTTTGAGATAAACTATAGTAAATGTTTATCTTAATTCGAGTCTTCAGGTGCATTACGATACAGCTGAATTATCGATTTGACTTAGCACTTGCATGAGGTGCTTGCTTTCCTGCCCCATTCTTCCTTGTAACAGCAGTTGCTCCCATTGTTTCAACTGTTGCAATACGACGGTTCGGAGTGGAAGATCGGACTCTAAATGCATCAGTTCTTGAATCGCCTGACGCTGAGTCAAACCCCGACCGAGCAACCTTAACCAAAGCGTATCAGGACTTGAAGGTAGTTCAGCGATCGCCACAATCGTTGTACAAAAGGCAGAACCTAGTTCGTAAATACCGGGAATATTTCGGCTGGATAGATTTGCTCTCCAGTCATTCAACTGCTGGGAAGTGATTGAAGGGACAATAAAGAGCAATCTTTTATCCATCGCTTCGTCTTTATCTTCATCTTTACGCTTGTTCTTTTTGTTAACAGAAGTTTGATTGACGGGGATGATGCTGCGATCGCTTTCCATCTGCCATTTCAGCCAGAGTCTCGTGTAGGTTCGCATTTCGCTCGCCGTTGGTAACCAACGCAAAGGTGCGATGATACAAGGGGCAGACAGCAATTCTCCCAATACCCCTAATTCTGCCCTCGATTTGCGATTATCCGGCTCAAACAGCACATCTACAAGTTCCGCTTCGCTGATGACTTCAGGACTGACAAAGACGCGATCGCTTCCTGCTGTCAACGCACTGAGAACCTCGGTTCCCCAATTTGATCGCGAGGGTATCTTGTAGACTCGAAGTTTAGGATCGCGCGGCACTGGCTCATTCAGGTAGACTGTGCCAAAGTCACCGAGCAATGCGGAAAAATACTGTTGAGCAAAAATGGCAAACGCTGGACGTGACATATTAGATGACTGACGCAATAGGGTTATTGGCTAAAACAATCCAGCCACTCCGAAGAGTTACACTTCTATTTTGCCATTGAGCGAATGATGACTTTATCTTTTTGAAGGGCAAAACTAAATACTCAAACTAGCCAATTCTCTACACTTAGAGCAGGCACGCGATTGAATTCACTGATATTTGCGGTTACAAGTGTCAGATTAAGAGATCAGGCATGAGCAGCAATCAGTAAGTCATTTGGGCCGATGGGAGTTCCTGCTTGCTCCAGGTAATTGCGAATTTCCGCATAATGCCTATCTACAGGCGGATCTAAAGACAGAATCGGCAACGCATTCAGGATGCTCTCTAGTTGCTGCACAAGACGGGGAGAACCGCTTTTAACTGCACCAAATCGCAGTTCGCACGCCACAATAATATTGGTACAAATGGAGTTTTCCCCCACCGTTGCGATCCGCTGGAACACCAAGCCTTGAGGATGTCTGACTAAATCTGAAATGATGTTGGTATCGATCAGGTATTGATAGGTCATTGGATACGACTAAAGCGTAATGTCATCGAGTAGCATTAGCCCTTCATCCACGTCAGGAAAGTTTTCTGTAATTTCTTCCAATGTGGCAAGTAGTGAAAGCAGAGAACCGGGGCGAATCGGTTCAACGATCAATCGATTTCCTTCTTTTCGTAACAAAACCTCTGTTGTCGGCTCTTCTGTTCCTAGCCGGATTACGCCTACTAAACTCTGAATCCAGGGATCGAGGTCGCGCCAAGATTCTCTAGTTGGATTTGCAGGAATAGAAGACAGCGTTTCTTGTTGAATTGATGCTAGTAGAGACTGAACTAGATGAGTGCGATCGCTAATCGGTAATTGCAGTACTTGCTTTTCCAATTCTTGCCAAGTCATGATTTTTATCCTGACCAAACCAAGACCATCCTAACAAAACATCGCTGTTTCAGCTTTCCTTGATGATGGCGATCGCGCTCTTGGGAAGCGATCTCTTTAACGATTGAGTTATGCCGCTGCTATCATCCGATCAATTACAGTGATAATAGAGGTTAGTTTTAGCTTTTCATATGTCCGTTGAATTGCCCGTAATAAAAAACCTCACTCTGTCGTTGCGTAGGGACACGGCATTATAGATATCTCGGACAAACAGATAACGTTAATCGTGCCGTGCAAGGGCTGATGATTATGGGTAATCTTAAGGACATGATATGAGCCAATCCGATCGT
>DNGG01000510.1 GCA_003486675.1 Cyanobacteria bacterium UBA11372 | reverse complement strand
GCGTGCATGATGGCGTGGACGTTCTTAAACGAACTGGCAATCCGAAGCGTGCCAATGTGGGCGGGACCTGCATACATCCAGTAAGCCAATTTCATAATCTGTTCTCCCTGGCGCTATTTGATGGCAGCCGAATAATTGCTTTTTTAACGACGTTTCTGATTTTCGCTAAAGATCCTGTCCCTTGAAGTTAAGACTTTTTACGGTGTTTTGCCTTTTGTTCCGAATTAATAAAGTGTAAGTGTGGAGATCTTGGCAGGGCGATCGCGGAGCGTGCCGGAGGCATTCAACATTCTACTCAATTAGCGCTGTACTACTGGAGGCAGAGCCTCCCTAACTCGTTCCCAGGCTCAGCCTGGGAACGAGATCAAGCGAGGCTCTGCCTCGCTTATGTTGATGCCATTTGGGTATAGCTCTCTTATGGGTCAAAAATTACGTAAAATGCGCCTTTTGGAACCTTTCGGCTCAAAAACCTTGCTATATCCTCGGCATCGGAGCGGTTACGAGTTCGCCCTACTGCCTTTGGTTTGCGTTCGTGAAACACAGCAACGATCGCATAAGGCTGAGAATTTTTCAAACCGTCTAAAACAAGGCTGTTGGAATTATTCATGGCTCAATACCAATAAATGCGTATTGGCAATAGGTTACTAGCAATAAATAAATTTGTATATACACACTTAAATGGTTTATTATAGACGATTTAATTGTGTATACAAAAGTCATTTTAAAGGGTATAATAAGTATGTTTTTAAAACTAAGTTAGTTGAGAGAAAATTAGGAGAAATTAGTAATGCCAACTAAACAAGATTGGGATTGGTTAGCAGTTAGTTCGCATTATCAAACTGCTGTAGCCGTGCAGCAACTTTTACGCGAGGGAAAGTCTATGGAAGCAAGTGAAGGTTTAGATGCGCTCATCGAAGCGATGGCAAGAACAGAAAGACACGCACTAAAAAGCCAGTTGGTGCGGTTGATGGCTCATGTTATTAAGTGGAAATGTCAACCGGAAAAACGGTCTTCTAGCTGGGCTGTCACTATTAACTCTGCCCGTATGGAGATTGAAGATATCGAGGAAGAAGTGCCGAGCTTGAATCGAAATTATATTGAATCGGTTTGGGATAAATGTTTTAAATCAGCGATGAAACAAGCTGTTTTAGAAATGGGTAAAAAGTGTCAACTAGCTTCCCTGACATGGTCAGAGGTATTTGAGGAAAGATATAGCTTGTTAGAAGAGGATGATGAAGATATTGACGAGGATTGAGTAAAAGCTTTATTAGAGTGCGTTAGCCAGCAGAGTACGGCACCATAAACAGTTTTCAATTTTGTTTATGCATAAAAACACCTATTTAACCAACCGCTCCGGGTGCAGATAACGCCAAGAGAAGAAAAAACAAGAGGTCGGTAATCTTAGAGCGGCAAAAGAGTAAAATAGAACCAGTCCCTCATCTAGCTAAATTTAGCTTACACCGATGTTTAGCTTCTTGTTAGAAAGCTCACCCACTCCGATTTACCAGCGAATTACCGCAGGATATCGTCAGGCTTTAGAGCGACAAAATCATTCTGTTGTGTATATTGAGCCGAGCCGATTCAGTGGTTTTGATGAGGCTTTCAACTATTTTCGGGATGCGATCGCATCTCAAAATATAGATTATTTTATAGTTTTTGATAATTCTCCCATATCTACATTTTATTTGCCAGAAATAGATAGCTTTTTGTTTGAAATATTTAAAAATAAAATGATTTTTATTCATCACGATAATCTCTGGAGTAGTCTGGTAGATGCGCGTCTTTTAGCAGCTTGGAGGAAAGTTGGCGATCGCAGCTTTCATTTTTGTCTCGAATACGCAAATTTTTTAGACCTGCGAATGTTAGGATTTGAGCGAGTTTATCCCATTTTTCACGGTTCTGAATTCAAAAAAATCGCGACTCCAGATAGCTATATGTATGATGTGTCATTTGTCGGACACGTTCTACCAGATCTCAAACCTATTTTTGAGCAATACCAAGATCTTCCCTGCTCCCACTTCGTCGCTGCTGATTTTTGGTCGCGGATCGTAGCGCTAGATAAAAAGATAAATACATCAGCGATCGCTTATGCGAGTAGACCTAATAATACCATCGATAATGCAGAATTTATTGCGCGAAAATCAACTTATTACTATCTGATTAACCTTTTATCTCCCTGCTTTCGCGGAGAGTTAATCAAACGCTTGGATAGTCATTTCAATCTGGCGATCGTTGGGGGAGATCCGGGTTATCTGAGCGGCTTATCTTCCGAGCGTAAAATAGAGTCTGAAACGATCGCATACTATCCGCCAGTCGTTGAATACGCCAGCACTCAAAATCTCTACGCCAGTTCCAAAATTAATCTGAATATTACCTCAATTCAGTTTGACGATGCGGTAGTTAACAGAGTAATTGATGTGGCATCTGTGGGTGGATTTATTTTAACCGATTGGAAACCAGATTTGTGTAAACTGACTTCTGTCAGCGAACAGATTTCTTACCGCAGTATTGAGGAACTTAATCGCAAAATTGTTTATTATCTCACCCATGAGGAAGAAAGACTGGCGATCGCAGCCCAATTACATCAAGATATTAGGGAAAAATGTTCTTATGATAACATTATTGAATTTATGATGAATAGGATCGGTGACATGTCAAGCGATCGCTCAGAAATTGTCAAAGTAGATTTAGGCTGTGGCATCCATAAACCAGAGGGTTTTATCGGGGTTGACTTGTCGTTTAAGCCTGGAGTTGATATAGTTGCCGATCTCAATCAAACCTTTCCCTTTCCCGATAATAGCGTTGATTTTGTCCGAGCGCACGATACGATCGAGCATTTGAGCGATCGCATCCATACCATGAATGAGATCTGGCGAATTTGTAAGCCTAATGCCCAGATTGATATCCGAGTCCCTTCTACGGATGGACGGGGTGCTTTTCAAGATCCAACCCACATTAGTTTCTGGAATATTAATTCTTTTCAATATTACTGCATCGAATTCCCCGCCTATTTTGAACTCTGCCAAAGTTATGGTTTTAAGGGAGCCTTTAGGACGATTCGCTTATACGATGAGGAAGAAAGTCCCGATAAAGTTATCCATACCAGAGCCATTTTGGCAGCATATAAACCCGCTCGTTTATTAGAAATACTTCGGCAAAAACTCAATTTAAAAGAAATCAATCTAATTATTTTCCCAGATTGGAGCCAGCCAGAAGAAGTATTGTATGCAGAATTAATCGAGGTGATTCGCGCGAGCGCACTCCATCCCGAAAACCAACAGATCGCACTCTTGGTGGATCAAAGCAATTTCCCTCCCGATTCTGAAGCAAGTGTGGAGCAGATTTTTTACGAGCTAGCATTTAATTTGTGCCTGAACGAAGGAATTGATATTGCCAATGAACAAATTCAAATTTCATTCATTGAAAACCTAAGTCCAGAAGAATGGGCGGTATTAATCCAGCAAATTTCCTACCGCATATCATTACCTCACGAAAATCTAAAAAGTGCAAATATTATCAACGGTATATCCATAAGTGATTTGTATCTGTTTAAGAATTCTCAATAGACCTCTTGTGAGGTATAATCAAAAAACCCCGGAACTTTTCCGGGGTAAAGATACCTGCTTTTTGCTGCAATAAATCCCTGGGAATTAGATCGTTTCGAGGTTTTGATAGCGCCAGTTTAAGGCGCGGGGTTTGACGTAGGGTTGGGAGGCGATCGCAACTTCATAACTTTCCCCCGGTACCCGATACCGCCAGTTTAAAGCGCGGGGTTTGACGTAGGGTTGGGATGCTATCCCTACTTCATAACTTTCCCCCGGTACGCGATACCGCCAGTTTAAAGCGCGAGGTTTAACATAAGGCTGAGGTTCAGAGGGCGTGCAATCGTAAATATGACCGCGATAAATCAGTTGCATTATTTTGTTTCCTCAAAATTGTTGTGGTTCTAAAAGTTGGTGTTAGTACAGCCCAATATAGCTATTACCCCGATAGGTTAATTTCGGAATTGATTGGGGTATGTACTCTCTAGAAAGCGATGTCATTCTTATAGGCAAGCCGCGATATTTCCCGCAAATTTCGCTTTCATTTACTTCGATATAAACAGGATTTAATTCGTAGTTTACCCCGCGATAAGAAAGTTTCATAGTGGTTGTTCCGCGTTTGGCTTACATATTCAATATTGCTAGTTTTCTTGAATTCCACAAGCGATCAAAATCCTGAAAATATGTGATATTTCCCAAGCTTCAAGTTGATGCAAGTATCCAAAACCGGCGATTTGCTTCAACCTGTAAATGCGATCGCTGTTACTCGCTAACCGGATTTAAATCACCGCTCAAGGAACTGCTATTAAGGCTTATTTATTAAGTTTTATAACTAAAAATTAAGTAAAATAAAATTGAGGTGGGGTGATATTGTGAAGTATAGGATCGCCGGAACGTGGGAAATCGGGGTGTTGATGGGGAAGTACTCCTGGGATAATTGTAAAGCTTTGTTACTAGAATGGCTAGAGAGCGGGTGAAAGCGATCGCAATGGGCAAAAGTCGCTTTCACCATGAAAGAACACAGGCGCGACGCCTGATGTTGGAACACAGGCGCGACGCCTATCCCACGAAACTTCTAGATAGCTGCTAGTCACATTGCTTGACGACTGTTAGTGGAACATTTTGTCTAGCCGCTTGATAAACGAGTGGACATTCTGGAAAAAAATTGTTTAAATTTTTTCCCCGACCAAGCAGTGCCACATAGTAATAGGGGGGATCGAGCTTAACTTTTTTCTTCCTAAAATCCTGTAATGTCACAAAAGTAATGCTGGGTTTTGCCAAAACTCTAGCGGCATCAAAATGACCAGCCAAAATAATTTTTGCATCATGTTCACCGTTTTTATTAATCCATTCTATAGCTGCACGGGTACTCAATCCCCAATAATCACTATCGTAGCGATCGTGAGCGTTTATTAAACCTCCTGATAAGCGATTAAAATAAACATATTCGTAGGGATGTAGGGCAGCCATATCTAGAGTAATCGGCATCAAGGCTACTACAATCGATGCTATAGCAAAGGTCTTAATATATCTGCCATGCAGCTTTTTATATATCCATACTAGCCCCAAGGCAGAAAGTGCAGCCATTGCTGGTAAAACAAAGATAAAATGCCGGATTCCATCGTATATAGTTGATTGTTTAACTATAGCTACACTTGGCAGAAAAAAGATTTGAAGTAAAATTAAAACACTGCCTACCTTTTGTTTTACTGAAAATTTAGGATAATTCCTTAAAATCCAGCCTAAACCAACGAGAAAAAATATTTGAAAGATCGCTGGCACTGTTATTCCGATCCATTGAGGGATGTAATACCAAGGAATTTCATCACCCGGAATAAATTTTCCATCAAATAACACATGTCCAGACCAACCGTGTTGAGATTGATATCCAATTACTTTATTAAATAACCTAATAGGGTTAAACCAATAGTTGGGATAGCACAAATTAGTTGTGGCAATCCAAGCGACAATCATCAAGGCGTAAAAGCCAGCCAAGTTATTAAATTTTTTGAATATATTTTTTGAGCTTAATCCTACAACCGTAAAAGCTATCACTACAAAAAGCGGTAAAGCTAACCCACCAATTCTAATCCCGGTAGTTAACCCCATTAAAATCCCATAGGCAATAGTAAAAAAAGTTATCCGATTAATCCCAATTTTTAAACGTTTATCTTCTTGAATATACTCGGCAACTAAGTAAGAGCCTAAGTAAGTTGAAAGAGTAAACAATGCGGCAAAGGGAATATCTTTAGGATTAAAGAAGCTATGTCCCCAAAAAGTAGGGAAAAGAGCTAAAACCAAGGGGCCAACCCAAGCGTAACCTATGCCGCCAAAAATTCCCACAATTCCTGCAACTGAAACATAGGTTATCAGAGCTAGTACGAAGGTTAAAAGATGCTTGATTTTAATTCTTTTTAAAACTATTTCATTAAATTTTGGATATTCAAAGGTGACTAGAGGAGTGAAAGAGCCTTTATGGATATATTCCTGTATTTGAAATACAGCTTCTGCCGTGGCATCGAAAGCTATGCCATAGTATTTTAAGTCAATCGGAATAGGCTGGCCTATGGTAACGCGATCGTAGTTCCACTTTATAGCGTTAATTTGGATTATTTCATCGGCTGCTAACCCATACTTATCAATAGTTGAAAACCCAATTGTAGCTATCGCAAATATTACTAAAATTACTCGTAAGTAGGCATTTGTAAATGTGGTTTTAAATCCCCATAAAAATTGTTTCATTAATTTTTAGTAAGATTAGATGCGGTTAAATATTAGGATCAATGTGTTAAGAGGACAAGGCTTTTCGCTGAGCTTCTAGCAATTCCTGAATGCCCTTTTCTGCCAGATCCATAATCTGATTCATTTGGGTGCGAGTAAAGCTGCCTTCTTCGGCGGTGGCTTGAACTTCAATAATGCCGAGATTTTCGTTCATAACGATGTTGAAATCGACTGCGGCGGCTACATCTTCGGGGTAGTTTAAATCTAAAAATGGCTCACCCTGCAACAGTCCTACCGAGACGGCGGCGACTTGGTTGGTTAGAGGCGATCGCTCTAATTTCCCCTCTTTGACCAATTTTTCCATTGCCTCGGCAAGCGCCACATACCCGCCGGTAATTGCCATCGTGCGAGTCCCCGCATCTGCCTGCAAAACATCTGCATCCACAAGGATCGTGTATTCCCCCAGCGCCTGAAAATCTATACAAGATCGCAAGCTGCGTCCGATCAAGCGCTGAATTTCCTGGGTGCGCCCGGATAGCTGCAACAATTCTCGTGGTTGGCGGGTATGAGTAGCGCTAGGCAGCATTCGGTACTCGGCGGTTAGCCAACCTTTCCCCGTGCCTGTTAAAAACTTGGGAACGCCTTCCTGAAGGGTTACAGTACAAAGGACTTGGGTATCGCCGCAACAAGTTAAAACCGAACCAGCGGCAAAGCGGGTAAACCCGCGTTGAAACCGGATCGGACGCAGTTGGTTGGGTTGTCTGCCATCAGGACGCTGCCACAGATTAGTCATTGGTAATGCGTAATTGGTAATGGGTAATTGTTGTTTCCAGGATGTATTACCAATTACCGATTACCATAAAACGAGGCATGATGAATAATTAATGACTCTTTGTTTCGTTAAGTTTTTGTAGGATATCTTGCTGGACTCGCTCCGGAGATTGGTTGCCGTTGATGGTTATCAGTCGCTGGCAATATTGGTAGTACTCAAAAATGGGGATAGTGCGCTGTTTGAATAGTTCGATGCGACGGGAGACGATTTCTGGTTGATCGTCAGAGCGCGATCGCTGTAACGATCGACTCATCAACACTGTTTCTGGAACATGCAACCAAATTGCCCAGTTTAGGTGCTGTTGTAATTCTTCCAACAGAAAATCTAACTCTTCTGCTTGGAAGGCAGTCCGGGGATAGCCATCGAGTACCCAACCTTTGGTAACATCGGACAATAGCAATCGCTGGCGCATGAATTCGATCATCATTTCGTCGGGTACTAATTCGCCCTTCTCCACATAGGGTTGCGCTTGACAACCGAGAGGCGTCCCCGCAGCGATCGCTGTTCGCAATATATCTCCCGTGGC
>DNGG01000648.1 GCA_003486675.1 Cyanobacteria bacterium UBA11372 | reverse complement strand
CACAAGTCTGCTTTGTTTAACACGATCGCTGGACTTGCACCGCTTTCCCAAGCCAGAATCAGATAGCGTTCAATTCTTCTCTTGTTAAAATCACCATCCAATCCTGAGACTAAGAAAACCGTATCAACATTGGCAGCAACGATTTGCTCTTCAGTTTTAGCACCGATGGTTTTGCGGGAAAACTTGCTCTTTCTGGGTAAAATGGCGTGAATTGTCGCTCGTGCTTCCGACTCAATCGTGCGAATTACTACCCAATCTCCCACGGCGGGAAAATCTTCGGGTTGCGAGGCTCGATGCCGCATTTTGCCGGTAATTTCTGCTGTTAGTTCTCCAACTTCGCTATAGAGAACGTAAGTATTTCGGCGTTCAATTGCTACCCTTCCTACCGTAAATCCTTGCAAACGATAGGATGCAAAACTGGAAGCAAAAAAGTCGTTCCAGCCTAAAGAATCTAAATTCACTTGTATTTCCTCAATGCGTGCTAATTGTTTTGCACAAGTAGCACAGAGGAATTTTTTAGTTTCATTCCTGGAAGATGGAGGAGCGAACTATCATCTCTGTGCCTTGTGTCCGTTGTGGTGCGATCGCAACAGCGACCCGGACAGCATGTAATTTAGACATAGTTCTTCTCCTCCTGACGACCTAAAAATAGCCACAGCTATTTACCTTAATAATAGCTCAACGGATATAGACGATCTGTAGGAGCAGGTTTAAGCGCTGTTGTTAACCCCAAGTAAATAGTTGGCAGGTATCCAAACTGCAACACTCAAGTCGTTCTTGAACTTGCTGTTTAACCGTTGCGTAATGCCAGCCCAAGATTTCGCCTTTTTGGTAGGGAGTTGGCGGAGTGACGACTAATGGTTTATGGGTATTTTCAATATAAGAGGTACGGCAGCCCGTTTTACCTTGGTCGAAACCTAGCCAAAATTCTGTTGCTTGGCGGGCTGAGTGGTGAGTTTCTTCAATGTAGTCTTGGGTTAAGATTCGCAGTTGCTGCAAGCGATGCTTGAGCGTCTGTCCTTGAAACCACCATTCCCACAGCTGGAAAGATTGAGGGCCGCGAATTTGGTCAGATGCGATCGCTTCCCATACTTTATCCCAATTGAGCGCGTAAGTCTTCTCGATCGATGCAATGGGCATTCCCGCATCCAAAGCGTCTGGTAGTCCTTTGGTTGCCTGATTAAACTGATGCCAACCTGCTTCCAGGGAAATCAGTGCCGCTTCCCAGTTTTTCAGTTGTTTGTCAGCCCAACGGTTTACCATCGTTCTTCAATCGGGTTTTTTCTACTATTCTAGGATGGCGGCAACATGCGTGCCAATTTTTGGGGGTTATCAGTGGTGATTGCAACGAAGAAGAGTGTATCAAACTTAGTCGCCTTAATTGTAATCAAAATTTTAGTCGTCGCGACTACCGCAACTTGCCTTGCACAAGAAGAGGAGAACAGGGTATTTTGGGCAGGTGAGCAGGTGACTCCGGGAGCAGGTGAGCAGAGGAGCAGGGGAGCAGGGGACTCCAGGCGCAGGGGAGAATTACCAATTACCAATTACCAATTCCCAATTACCAATTCCCCATTCCCAACCGAAGTTGTAGAAAATCCCGATGCACCTGGTGTTGCTCCCAGTTTACAGCCTCAACCTTCTACACCTGGGGAAGTGCCTTTTCAACCGCAAAACTTGCCTTTGCTACCGTTAGGAAATCAGAGGCAACCTGGATATCGGGCTAATCCTGGCATTACCATTATTAATCCTTCAGCTTATGGTAAATCTTGGGGTAGTGCTAGCGTTGGTTTGGGTTTGCAAACTCGCACTCGCTTTACCAATTCTGCCGATGGGGTGTTTGGCATTGGGTTCGGATTGGGGGATGCACGACAATGGGTAGGTTTAGATGTGGGCGTCACCATCACTGACTTGCTGGAAACTCCCGCCGCTGATGGCACGGTTAGCTTTAAGTTGCACCGACAGTTGCCAGGGGATTTTGCCATTGCGGTGGGGGTGCAAAATGCGATCGCTTGGGGCAATACCGATGGCGGTACGAGTCCTTACGGCGTTGTCACGAAACGGTTTCGCTTGCAAGAACGCATAGAAAATCCTTTTAGTCAACTGTATGTTTCGGTTGGGGTTGGTAGCGGACAATTTCGGTCGGAATTGGATATTCAAAGCGATCGCAATTCCATCGATGTATTTGGTAGCGTTGCGGTGCGGGTAGTCGAACCTGTGAGTGCGATCGCCGAATGGACTGGTCAAGATTTAACCCTTGGATTATCAGTCGTCCCCTTTCGCAATGTGAGTTTAGTTATTACACCCGCCGTCACCGATATTACTGGCACTTCAGGCGACGGCAGTCGATTTATCTTAGGAGTTGGTTATCTAATTTCTTTTTAATTTAACTTTATGAAACTGATTAAATTTTTGCTCGTTTCATTGATTTGTTGCAGTATAATTATACTTTCAGCCTCTCCTGGATTAAATCAATCGGGAACTCAATCCGATGTCACGGTTCCCAACCCAATAGAAATTAATCCCCAACCTAGAAACAACGATATTCCTACATCTCAAAGCAACAATAGAGTTGACCGCAGTGGGTTTGAAAGAGTTATTATAAGCGGCTCAAGCGCCCAGGCAGTTCAAGGTTTTGAAGAACTACAAGCTGTAGAAATTTCTAACTATTTCGGCTTTGATTTATTTGGTAAAACTGTCTCAGTTGACGAAATCTCCGATACGCTTTGCCAACTCGGTGAAACCACAGGAAAAAAAGCCGCGCTGATTTACGTAATTTCCCTGGCAGATAGACTGGAATTATTACTGGTTTTACCCAAAGATCGAGGTTGTAACAACCCACAATCTCAACAAAATAATAATCGAATCATCATTCGCAAGTTCATTCCCGAAGCCAAACGCAGCCTTGTTCAAAAAGTTGCAAGAGAATTTCGCATTGGAGTCACCGATTTAAGCAATCCCGACGATTACAAAGCTCCAGCGCAACAACTTTATCAGTGGATTGTTACGCCTTTAATATCCGACCTTTTAGCCAACAAAATAGATAGCTTATTATTTTCAATGGATACGGGTTTACGTTCAATTCCCATAGGGGCTTTTTTTGATGGACAACAGTTTTTAATCGAACAATATAGCATCGGTTTAATTCCCAGTTTTAGCCTCACCGATACCCGCTACGTTCCCATAAATAATTCGCAAATCTTGGCAATGGGTATTTCCAAAAGCACCCAAGAACAAACTCCTTTACCAGCAGTAGCAGTAGAAATTCCCACCTTAACAAATAAGCTTTGGCGAGGGGTAGAATTTCTCAACGAAACCGCCACATTAGAGAACCTCAAATCTACTAGCCGTAAACAACGCTTTGAGATTATCCACGTCGCCACCCACGCCGAATTTAGACCCGGAAATGTCAGCAAATCTTACATCCAGTTTTGGGATAATAAACTGAGATTAAATCAATTGAGAGAGCTATCGCAAACCGTAGGGTGGGAACTTCCCCCCAAAGTAGAAATGCTCGTTTTAAGCGCCTGTAGAACCGCGCTAGGAAGCGAAGAGGCAGAATTAGGATTTGCCGGTTTAGCAATTCAAGCAGGGGTAAAAACGGCAATTGGAAGTCTTTGGTATGCCTCTGATGAAGGTTCCCTCGCATTGATGACGGAATTTTATCTGCAATTGCAGACAGCACCAATTAAAACCGAGGCGCTTAAACAAGCACAGTTAGCATTGTTAAAAGAACAAGTCCGCGTAGAAGATGGACAATTAAGATTATCCGATGGTCGTCTGATTCCTCTGCCGCCAGAAATTGCCGCTAGAGGTAACTTGATTCTTTCCCATCCCTATTTTTGGTCAGCATATACCTTAGTTGGTAATTGGAATTAATTTAATTGCAGATTGAGGATTTTAGATTGCAGATTTAAGCCGTAATTTACTCAATTTGCAAGCTTGTTAATTGCTAATTGGATTAACTTGGGGTTTTCTCTCGGCAATTACCCATTACCGATTACCTATTAGCAATCCTCCGCTTTTAAATCTGCAATTGTTGTGAAAGTTAGCTATTTTTAATAAAACAAAATATTTAGTAATTTAAAAAAATAAATTGAACGGGGAAGATTGGTATTAAATCATACGGAAATCCCGCCTCGATTTTTAATAAGCTAAAAAATATATACGGCTAATTAACTCAAATTGCTAGTTATCTCAAACTTGCGGCTAATGGCTAATGTCAGGAAAAATACTATATTAGTAAACTGGCAATTAGCAATTAGCAATTAGCAATTAGCAATTAGCAACTCGCAGTATCCAATCGGTTAATGATGTAGAGAGAGAACCATGCACCAACAACCCATTTCAAATGAAGTGGCTTTAAGAATAGCATTAGCTGCTAGGGCATTACCTGGAATATCGGTGGGGGAAGTAATACAAGGTTTAAAATCAGAACTGGGCGATCGCATAGATGAAGCAGGCTTGAGTAAAATTACCGTCACCGCCTTGAAAACCGCGATCGGACAGACATACGATCTCGACGGCGAAGAGGATGGAGAAGATACGACTGTTCCCCTATCAGCATTGAAAGAAGCGGTGAGAATCTTATGGGGTGAAATCGATGCAGCCCAGAAAACGCTGCCGCCAATAGAACCTTATCAAGATGGGGATATACCCGGTTCGGTTCGGATTGCGGTGGCTTCTAATAATAAAGAACAATTAGATGGGCATTTTGGTTCTTGTCAGCGGTATCTGATTTATCAGCTATCAGCAACAGAAATGCGCCTGATCGATATCAGATCGGCGCTGGAAGCAGATTTATCAGATGATAAAAATGCTTTCCGAGTCAGTTTAATTAAAGATTGCCACGTGCTATATATAGTCTCGATTGGAGGGCCTGCGGCTGCTAAAGTAATCAAAGGCGGACTTTACCCGATGAAAGTGACTGAAGGCGGCGCTGCCAGAGAAGTTTTGAGCGAATTGCAAAAAGCGATCGCTACCTCTCCTCCACCTTGGTTAGCAAAGATTTTAGGGGTAGCAGATGGCACCAGAGTCAAAAATTACAAAGCTGCTGCCACAACAGTTTGATCTCTGTTCCTGGCGAGGCAGAGCCTCGCCGATCTAGTTCCCAGGCTCCAGCCTGGGAACTAGAGGAACGAGGCTCTGCCTCGTTTCCCAGGTATATTTTCAAATTGTGTAGGGGCGGGTTTTACCAACAATTTCTGACTTTAACAGATCAACTATATAAACCCGCCCCGGCTTATTGTTTGTTCAATAGAGATCTTGCACCTATACCATTAGCTTGCCAGGGAATAATATCATGTCCGGTCGATTACCCACGATCGCTAGCCGGGACACGGCATTATTAACGTTATCTGTTTGTCCGAGAAATCTCTGATGCCGTGTCCCTACGCAAGACGACGTGGAGTTTTTTTATTATGCGCAATTCAACGGACATGATATTACAGACAAACTCTA